>JAOAET010000025.1 GCA_026416665.1 Candidatus Omnitrophota bacterium
CCTGGTCCGTGGCAGGCTTCACATTGTTTATATTTAAGATGTGGTGTTTGCTCTTCGGAGACAAAACCACCTGGTTGACCGTAACCAGTCGCATGACACTTTAAACACTCTGGGTCAGTGGTCTTTCCGCGCATCTGCAAAACTGCCCACGCCTTGGCAAACTTACGTGCTTGGAAATCTTCATACTCTTTCTTGTGGCAGCCCTTACACTTATCAATTCCTATGAATTTTGCTCCCTCTTGAGCAGAAACTTGCTGTTGATAATTTATTAACCAGCAAATACTTACTAATAACACTGCCAAAGCTAATATTAACGCTATTTTTTTCAAAGTACACCTCCTTGATTGTAATCTTCAGTTAGTTTTTAACTGTTTACGTCATCTGTTATCTTATAAAATAAAGTTCCTTTTGTCAAGGAGTTTCAAGCAATATTAGTTTTGTCTTTGTGTCTTATTTTCTTCAGAAACTTTATCTGTGTCTTCCTTAAGACCTTTTTTAAACTCCCTGATTCCCTCACCTGCACCACGCATTAAGTCTTTAATCCTTGAACCCCCAAATAAAAGCACCACTAACAAGACAATCAAAAGAATTTCAAGTGGACCAAACCTCATTGTTTCTGCCTCCTTTCAAGAAACCGCGCCAGCCATATACTAAAAAAATAAAGAACTAATAATGGCCCTGCCATAAGTAACTGTGAAAATACATCAGGACCAGGAGTTAATGCCCCTGCAATGATAAATATCCCTACCACTGCTAATCGCCAGTGTTTGCGCAAATCTTCGGCTTTTATTATTCCTGTATAAGATAGAAATCCAACAATAAGGGGTAGTTGAAAAATCGAACCGAACGCAAAAACAAGGGCACTTACAAAAGCTAGATACCGTGAAATTGTTATCATCGGCACCAAAACCTCTGAACCATAAGCTAAAAGAAATCTAACTCCTATAGGCAAAATCAGAAAATAACAAAACGCAGCACCAACCATAAATAATAAATAAGAAATAACAGTCAGCCCTAATACTGTTCTTCTTTCCTTCGGTAACAAACCCCGCTGAATAAAGCCCCATATCTGGAAAAGAACAAACGGTAAGCTTATAAATAAACCTAAAAAAAACGCAAGTTTTAACTTTGTCCAGAATGCTTCAACCGGTCCAATAAAATAGAGTTTACCGACAGGTTTTGCCAAAGAACGAATAACTAAATCTGTGTAAGGGTATACTAAAATACCTGCTATTCCAATTGCACAAACTGATAAAATGATTCGTCTTCGCAGCTCAGCAAGATGCGCTAAAAGTGGTAAGGGTTCATCGCGCTGCGGCATTGTCTTTTTTGTTGAGAGTAAGTTTCTCTTTTACTTCCTCTTTAATATCTTCGGGCGGCTCCTGTTCCAAAGCATCCTGCAAGTCCATAGCTGTGCGTTTTAGAAAAGCCACTGCTTTACCTAATTGTCTGCCGATTTCTGGCAAACGTTTTGGTCCTACTACAATTAACGCTACAATAAATATAAGAAAAAGCTCAGGTGCACCAATGTTAAACATGGTTAACTTTCCACTTCTAATGCCACTACTCGGCTTTCTAATGCTTTAGTAGAAATAATAGAGAGATCTGCCTCTTCAGCTAAAGTGCCTTTTGCTATCATCTGAAAGGCACGGCGTAATGAACCTGGCGTAGTGTGACCATCATTACCTAATTCTACTTCTATCCGAAGTATTTTTTTTCCCTCTGATTTTCTTAAGACAAGCGAGAGGATTTCTTTAGCTACTCCCACCTCATGCATTTAATGCCTCCTTAATTACTAATTCAGACAGTCTTGGTAAAATTGTCTCTAATTCTTTACTTAAAGACATACCCCAGTCAATGGTTTTAGGTTGCACACCAAAAATAATTACTGGTGGCAAAGGTCCTAGTTTTTGAGCAATCATTAATACTTCCTTTAAACAAATGTCATGTAAAGAACTACTTAACGGTGCCGGTTCCACAGTAAAATCTTCGGGTGTAAATTTAAAGATTGCCCCTGGTTCTGCTTCTGTTTTTATCGCGTCCACAATAACTACTTTTTTTATTCCATGAAGATGAGGAATAATATCAAATCCTCCACAGCCAGCATCTACCAGTTCTACGTTCTCTGGTAGATTTTGCATCTTCAGGGAGTTTATCAAATGGATACCAATTCCTTCATCTTGTAAGAGTAAATTGCCACAACCAATTATTTTGGTAATTTCTGCTTTACTCAATTTTTGCTAAAAGTTATATAACACGAAATTTCTTCATCTGGCCATTTGGTTTAATAAGGTGAACCGCGCAGGCAATACAAGGATCAAAGGAACGAATAATACGCACCACCTCAAGAGGATTATCTACATCGGCAATAGGTGTTCCAACCAATGCTTCTTCAATCGGGCCTCTTATTCCTTTATCATCACGTGGACAAGCATTCCAAGTTGTTGGAACCACTGCTTGGTAGTTTTCAATTTTCTTTTTAGAGATTTTAATCCAATGGCCCAATGCTCCTCGGGCAGCTTCAGTTAACCCCATACCTTCTGCCGTATCTGGAACTTTGGCAGCTGTGCAGGTAGGCTCACCCGGCTTAAGCTGTAATAACCATTCTTCCATTGCCTCGACCAATTTCTTGGCTTCAAAAGCCCTTGCTGCGTGTCTATCAATAACTGAAATACCCTGTCGATAATCACCATTTACCCACATTCGAGCAAGCGGACCTACTTCATAAGGCTGACCTTCATACCGTGGAGACTTAAGCCAACTGTAAGCACCTTTTTTTTCAGGCTCAGGATCAGTCATTCCATTATAAGGATGCTTACCAGTGTTATCATCCTTATACCAAGAATATTTTACATCTTCAGTAATTTTACCAGCATCAAATGTCAAAATACGGTCTTTATACCAACGCCCAGCCTTAAAAAGCTTATTTTTTCCTTGTGCATCTAACGGAAAAGAACCGTAAGAGAGCAAATAGCCATGTCCTTTACCAATTTTCTTATAATCTGAATACACCTCTGCTACTGCCAGCACATCTGGAATATAAACATTGTTAATAAACTCTTTTATTTGCCGCAGTCGCCATAAAAATGAAGCAATACTGTCTACAGTAGGTTGAACCGTTACTCCTCCCACTACCATTGTCATTTGCGGAGGCATCTTACCACCAAACACTGCTAACATCTCATGGCATTTTTTACGAACCTCTAATGCCTGTAAATAATGTTCTACATACTGATCATTTACCTTTTTAGGTAGACGATAATCACCTTTATACCGAGGGATAAATGGTGAAACTTCAGGACCTTGAACATAATCTAAAGCCGCTAAATGATAAAAATGTAAAATATGTGATTGAACATGATTGGCAGCAAGTAAGAGATTTCTAATGATGCGACCGTTATCTGGCACAGTTACTTTAAAGGCATCGTCAAGACATAAAATAGAAGCAGTTCCGTGTCCCATAGGACAAACACCGCAAATACGCTGAGTAATCTGGGCAGCATCGCGTGGATCACGACCACGTAGAATTACCTCAATACCTCTCCAGAGTGTTCCTGAACTATAGGCATCTACAATTTTGCCGTCTTCTACCTCTACTGTAATTTTAAGGTGTCCTTCTATCCTGGTAACCGGGTCTATTGTTATTCTTTGTGTAGCCATCAATCCCTCCTTGTCTTAACAATCTAATTTAAATTTAAGCTATTTCTGAATCTTTTGCTGGCCACTTATCTTTGGGAAGAGCACTATAAAAAGGTGACATACTATCAGGGAATTTATCACTACTACAACCAATACAAGGAGACCCTACACCAATACACCAGTTCACCCCTGAATTCCATTTACGCAATGGACAATCAGAATAAGCCATCGGTCCTTTACATCCTAACTCAATCAAACAACCTTTATCCCCAAACTTCTTTGCCATTTTTCCCTCTTGGAAATAAGAGTAATTTGGACAATTCTGATGCACTGTCTCACTATAGAAAAGTTTTGGTCTTCCTTTATCGTCTAAGGCAGGTAGTCCGAATAATAATACATGTGCGATTGTTCCCACCATCCAATCAGGATGCGGTGGACAACCTTGGAGATTAATGATTGGCACTCCTTTAACAATCTCAGAAACAGGCTTGCAACCAGTAGGATTGGGTTTTGCTGCAGGAATTCCACCAAAAGAAGCACAATTACCGATAGCTAAAATTGCTGCTGCCTTGGGTGCTATCTCGTTCAATAACTCTAACAAAGTTACTTCTTTACCATCTTTTTCTCCTAGAGTGCAATAAATCCCATTATCTTTAGTTGGAACCGCTCCTTCTACTGCTAGTATATACTTTCCTTTAGCTTTTTCTGTAACCATTTCTAAATGAGTAAAGGCAAGCTCGCCACTTGCTGCCATAATTGTTGAACAATATTCTAAACTGATAATTTTTAATAAAACCTCAGCAATGGTAGGATGAGAAGTATTCAATAAAGAAACAGCGCAACCTGTACAATTTGCTCCTTGCAACCAAATAACTGGTGGTTTGGTAGTTGCTACCTCCTCTAATGCTGCTATTAACTTTGGATTGACTACTTGTGAAATACCTGCACCTACTGCAGAAGCAGTACATATTTTTAAAAATTCTCTCCTGGTTAATTCCATCTTCATCCTCCTTTTATTCTTTTATAAACCTATTATATAAAACAAAAAGCTGAAAAAGAGTTTGCTCTTTTTCAGCTTGGTATAAGGTAGAATTTTTCTTTCAATTTTTGACCCTATTTTTTTTTAGAAAAACGCCTCCAATTATTTTAAATTTTTATTACCATACTTTAGATGGATTGTCAAGCTTTTTTCTAACTTATGCATTATCAAACATATCAAAATAATACAATTAAAAGATATTTTATGTTAAAATTTAAAATATGTTAAAGGCATATAAAATAGTATTAGAAGGTATAGTCCAAGGCGTGGGTTTCCGACCCTTTGTAAAAAGATTGGCGCAACGTTTTGGCGTAGTTGGTTTTATTAGGAACACAGCAAAAGGAGTAGAAATCCATGCCGAGGCAACTTCTGCTCAATTGAAAAAATTTTGGCAAGCCTTATTCACAGATCTACCTGTCCTGGCACGGATAAACAGTTTCAATAAAACTTCTTGTCTTGCTTGGGGCTTTAACGAATTCCGCATCCAAGAAAGCCGTTACGGAAAACATATACATACCTTAATTAGCCCGGACATCAGTATCTGCAATGCTTGCCTAAAAGAACTCTTTGACCCTTTGAATAGACGATTTCTCTATCCTTTTATTAACTGTACTGACTGTGGTCCACGCTTTTCTATAATTTTATCCTTGCCCTATGACCGACCCAGAACTACTATGCATAAGTTTACCATGTGCAAATGTTGCAATAAGGAATACCTTGATATACATGACCGACGATTCCATGCTCAACCAAATGCCTGTGGAATCTGTGGACCAGATGTTCAACTTCTATCTTCTGAAAAAGAAAAAATATTAGAGACAGGCACTAGTGCAATCAAACTAACAATTCAGTTATTAAAGAAAGGAAAGATTGTTGCTATTAAAGGTATCGGTGGTTTTCATATTGCCTGCGACGCCTTCAACTACCAAGCAATTAGTAGATTACGCCAGCTTAAAAACAGGCCGGCAAAACCTTTTGCCTTAATGGTAGCAGATATTAAAGCGGTTAAATCTTTCTGTAATGTCTCTGACTTAGAAGAAAAACTGCTGAATTCACCTGAGCGACCAATTGTTTTACTACGTAAAAAGAAAGGTAATCTTCAAAGTCAAATTATTTCTCCTGATAATAATTATTTAGGAGTAATGCTTGCCTATAGTGGTTTGCACTATCTACTTTTTTCTAAAGAATTATCCGTCGGTAAACCACTCAGCTGTTTGGTAATGACTAGCGGAAATATTCAAGATGAGCCATTAGAAATTGAAAATATTTCTGCTTATAAAAATCTCAGAAAAATGTGCGATTATTTTCTTATGCACAATCGCGATATTGAGAATCGCCTCGACGATTCTATTATCCAAGTTATTGACAGAAAAGCTATTGTTCTAAGAAGAGGCCGTGGTTATGCTCCTTTTCCTTTCTTCTTAACAAAACAAACAGTCACACCAATACTTGCCTGCGGTGCGGAATTAAAGAATACTGTCTGTCTTGTTAAAAATAAGTTTGCCTTTGTCAGTCAATATCTAGGAGATTTAAAGACACAAAAAACCTACTTATTTTTTGAAGAAACAATTAATAAGCTTTCCAAACTTTTCTTCATTAATCCCAAAGTCATTATCCACGACCTACACCCTGATTATCTTTCTACCAGTTACGCAATATCAAAAAAGAAACAAAATTCCTCCCTAAAACTTATGGCGGTTCAACATCACCAAGCACATCTAGCCAGTGTTATTGCCGAACATCGTATTAAAGAAGCAGTTATTGGCATCTGTTTTGACGGTATTGGTTTAGGCACAGATGGACATATCTGGGGTGGAGAATTTTTCATTGGAAAAATAAATAAATTTACCCGTAAGGCACATCTTGAATATGTGGCTATGCCTGGTCAAGATAAAGCCACAAAGGAACCATATCGGATGGCTATAAGTTATTTAGAAAAAAGTTTCGGCGATGAGATTTTTAATCTTAAAATCCCTTTTATAAAAAAACACCAAAAAGTCCTTAAATCTATTGTTGGTATCTGCCGTAATCAGGGAATATTGACTTCTAGCGCTGGTAGATTATTTGACGCGGTTAGTGCACTGTTAGGATTGTGTGATATAATAACCTATGAAGCGCAGGCAGCCATTCGTTTACAAATGTTTGCTGAACGTTTTACTCGTTCCACTAATAAAAAGTTCTATCCTATGCAATTATATAAAAAAGGTTCTGCTTGGATAATTTCAAGTATTCCTCTTTTTAAAGCAATTGTTCAAGACATCTTACAGAACAAACCTACTGAAGAAATCGCTTACTGTTTTCACTTAGGCCTTGCGAAAGCTTGTCTGGAAGTCTGTGCTATCTTAAGAAAAGAGACAAACATAAAAACAATTTGTTTATCAGGCGGTGTATTTCAAAATAAATTATTCTTAGAAATTTTGACTAATCATCTTCGCCAAAAAAAATTTTTGGTCTATTACAACGAACTTTTACCCAGCAATGACGGCGCAATTTCGTTAGGACAGGCAGCTATTGCCTTAGCTACAAGAGATAAAAATTATGTGTCTTGCTATACCTGTTAAAATACTAAAAATAAAAGGGAATACTGCTATCGCTGATTTCTGGGGTATACAAAAACAGATAGACGTGCGACTGGTAGCTGATGTGCGCGTAGGTGATTATGTACTCGTTCACGCGGGTTTTGCTATTGAGAAAATTAATAAGACACAGGCAAGAAAGAATCTAGAGCTTCTAAAAAATATCTCTTATGAATAATCTCACCGAACTAAAATTATCTACCGCAGTATCAGATGAAATACATTGACGAATTCCGTGATAAAAAAATTGTCCAGGCCCTTCTTAGAGATATCTATCGTCTTGCCAAAAAAAGGTTTAATCTAATGGAGGTCTGTGGAACACATACAATGACTATCTTTCGTTCCGGTATCAGATATATGTTACCAGAAAACATAACACTTATCTCTGGTCCTGGTTGTCCTGTGTGCGTCACCGCTCAAAAAGATATTGACCGCATGCTTAGACTGGCACAAAACAAACAGGTAATTATCACTACCTTTGGTGATATGCTAAAAGTGCCTGGGACTTGCAGCTCTTTAGAAAAACAAAGAGGTAATGGTTTTGATATTAGAATTGTTTATAGCCCTTTGGAAGCTTTGGATATTGCCCGTAAGGAAGAAAATAAACAAATTATTTTTCTTGCTGTTGGGTTTGAAACCACTGCGCCTAGCGTAGCTGCTTGTGTTAAGGATGCCTATAGAGAAAGAATCAAAAATTTTTCTATTTACTGCTGCCATAAATTAATCCCCCCGGCAATGTTGGCACTATTAGAGAATCACCAAATTCGTATTGATGGCTTTATCTGCCCAGGCCATGTCAGCACAATTATTGGGACTAAACCCTATGAGAGAATTGTTCAAGAATTTAAGGTGCCCTGTGTAATAAGTGGGTTTGAACCAACAGATATCCTTGAATCGATACTTATGATTTTAGAACAGAAACAGCAAAATAATCCTGGTGTTAAAATTCAATACAGTAGAGTAGTTAACCCCGAGGGAAATTTAACTGCTATCAAACTCATTAAAGAGGTCTTTGATATTGACGCTGCCATCTGGCGTGGTTTAGGGATAATTCCCCAAAGCGGTCTAAGACTAAAAGATAAATTTAAAATTTTTGATGCCGAAAGAAAGTTTAGTCTTCGTGTGGTTAAATCATCCGAACCAAAAAACTGTTGCTGTGGAGAGATTCTTTGCGGTATTAAAACACCCCCGCAGTGTCCTTTATTTGGAAAAATTTGTAATCCTGAGCATCCTATTGGCCCTTGTATGGTATCTACGGAAGGGGCCTGTTCTGCTTGGTACAAATATAAGCATTAGGATGATTAAAATAACTCAACGATGAAAAATAAGAAATATTCTTTAGAGGATAAAATTCTTCTTGCCCATGGAAGTGGTGGGAAACTAATGCACCAGCTGCTTAAAGAAATCATCTTTAAAAAATTCCGAAACCCTATTCTTGAGGCTGCAGAAGACGCTGCTATTTTTAGAGTTCTAGGTAAATTAGCATTAACTACTGACTCTTTTGTAGTTAAACCACTATTTTTCCCTGGGGGAGATATTGGTAAGTTAAGTATTTGCGGAACCATTAACGATTTAGCAATGATGGGAGCAATTCCTAAATATATTACTGTAAGCTGTATTATCGCTGAAGGATTTCCTATTAGAACTTTAGAAAAGATTGTTTCTTCTATAGCTAATACTGCTAGACAGGCAAAAGTTGATATCATTGCAGGAGATTTTAAAGTAGTGGAAAAAAATGCTTGTGACCAAATTTTTATTAATACCAGTGGTATTGGACTGATAGAACATAGTCTAAACTTATCTTGTTCTAATGTAAAGGTAGGAGACTGTATTATCATTAACGGCACAATCGGAGACCACGCTGCTTCTATTATGTCAGCCCGTAAATCCTTTGGTATAGAATCAAAAATAAAAAGTGACTGTGCCTGTCTACATAGGCTTGTTCAGGAAATTTTAAAAGTAAGTGATGAGATTCATGCGTTACGTGACCCTACCCGCGGGGGAGTAGCTACTACCCTAAACGAAATAGCCATTGCTTCTTCCGTAGAGATGGTAATAGAAGAAGAACAATTACCCATACGTAAATCTGTACTTGCATTATGTGAACTTTTAGGTATTGACCCAATTTACCTGGCAAATGAAGGAAAGGTTTTGGTCTTTTGTCCTGAGAAAGAAGCAGAAAATATCCTTTCTGTAATGAAAAGACATCCTTTAGGCAAGAATGCAGCTGTTATCGGTAGAGTAACCTCAAAAAACAAAGCTTCTGTATTGTTAAAAACTAAAATTGGTTCAACTCGGATTATTGAAATGCTTACGGGCGAGCAACTCCCTCGGATCTGCTGAAAAAATAACAAAGTTACTTTTTGACTTTCTCGTTACTCTTTACCGAAATAGACCCCAGTTCTACTACCTGCTTATTGACATCGGAACTGGTGGCTGCCATAAGGGTACGCACATTTTCAATATCCTGGGAAAGACGAGTTAACTTCTGCCAAAGGTCAGTCCGTTCTGCCTCTACAGTAGCTAAACGTTCCTCCAGTTGTTTTGTCTGCTCCCAATAATTAGTCAACTTAGAATCCGTTGTCCTTACTAAATTCATGAAATTATCCATTCTGAGGTTTAATTGCTCAATACTCTGGCGGGTTAGCTGTTGCTCAATTTGACTAAAACGCGCAAAAGTCAAAATAACTAACAACATTACTGCTATTACTACAAGAAGTGCAAGCCTATCGTTTTTCATTTTCATCCTCCTTGCTCCAAAAATAAAAAAAGCACCCTCCTTTTCTTGTTGGTGCTTTAATTTTTATAAGGTGGCTTTTTGGCCATACCCCTACCTTTTTTTATATTATAGCATTTTTCTAGAAGTCGTCAATACAAGAAAAAATCAAATCTGCAGAAAATTCATCACTGTTTCAAGTAATTTTTTCATTTCAAAAGGTTTAGGGATATAGGCATCTGCGCCAATAACTCTGCCGATAATACGGTCAGTATCACTGGATTTAGCAGTCAGCATCACTACTGGTATATTTTCAGTATCTGCGCTCTTTTTTAACTGACGACATACTTCTTCTCCCGGTATTACCGGAAGAACCAAATCTAAAATTATTAAATCTGGTTTTTCCTGTCGAGCACGAAGCAAACCCTCACGTCCATCACGAGCAACACTTACTAAAAATCCTTCATTACGTAAATGGGAAGCAACGATAGTACAAATTAGAATGCTGTCTTCAATAATCAGTATTCGTTTCCCACTCATTATCTTTTATTCTAATTTCATAAAGTTAATTAAACAAGTTGTCTGCCTGTGGTGGTCATAGTTAAGGCACCGTGTTTGATTCCCTTAACAGCCCTTAAACGATCAGCAAGTTCTTGAAGTTGACTAGGCGAGCCCCTTAGAGCAATAATCTCTAAACAATTATGGTGATCAATATGTATATGCTGACTGGCAATGATACAATGACCATAGTGGTGTTGTATATCAGTAAGTTTATCAATTAGCTGACGACGATGGTGGTCATAAACCAGTGTAACTGCACCTACTACCTCTTCACCTTCTTGCCATTGCCGTTTCACCTCTTCCTGACGCACAAGCGCACGAATAACTTCAGAACGGGTAGGATAACCTTTTCTTTTTTTTAGCGCATCTAGTTTATCCAAAAGTTCTTTTTCTAAAGAAACCCCAAAACGCACTAAATTAGCCATTTCCTTCCTTTCGTCAGACGAAAGATATTTGTATTTTCCATTTCTTCATTAACTGATGTTTAAAAATTTAGGCATAACTATGTAAACCAGGCAAAATATAATTTACCCCTATAAAAGTGAATAAGGTTGCCACAAAACCTAAAGTAGACAACCAATTGGCAATGTTTCTTTGCCAACCTAAAAGTAGTCTGCCGTGTAAGTAAACCAGATATACTAACCAAGTAATAAGAGAACAGGTCTCTTTAGGATCCCAAAACCAATAACTACCCCAAGCAAAATTTGCCCACATTGAACCTGTAGTCATACCTAAAGTAAGGAAGGGAAAAGCGAAAATAATTAATTGGTAAGACAGATTATCTAAAGTATTTAAAAAGAGTAAAGATGTTTTTTTCTTTCTGCTTAGCATAAGATAACTCACACTGAGCATAAACGCTAAAGTAATTGCGGCATAACCGATAAAATAGGTAGTTACATGAATGGCCATCCATTTACTTTGCAGTGCAGGCATCAAAGGTTTAATAGTAGCATCTTGGAAAAGTAACACTACTAATAAAAATGTATCTATTAAAGCCGCAAAAGGTGCAAGTAGAACAGCTTTATAAAGATACTCAAAAACAAGATAAACACACCCAATTGCCCAGGCATACAAAACAAGCGCCTCATACATATTGGCAAAAGGAAGTCTTTCTGCCTTAAGCCATCTTAATACGATAAGCAAGGTTAAAGCGCATATAGAAGCTTTATAAAAAATTATTCCAATTTTTTCCCGTCGTCCTGCCTTCTGTGTATTCCCAAAAATAAATAAACAAAGACTTATCAAGCAAGTAACTAAAGCTATCACTAACAAAATATTACTCATATTTTACCTCTGAAAAAATTTTAAATTAGGTAGCCCCATTTTAGGATAAAATAGTATAAAAAGTCCTATATTAAGAAGAATAAATCCACCAAAAACAAACTTCACTCCTGGATCACGCACAACTTCAAGACTACTATAATAGGGATTGTCTAAATCATATCCGGATTGATAAAAATTATAACCTTTATAGCTAAAAGGCGCGTTAACCTTAGTAAGTCCTTGTGCAATGATATTTCCTTTCTCGTCCAGAATACTTAAGCTACTACGAAATTCTTTTACGGTGGGCATCCAGCTAAAACGAATTTTTATATTTTCATCTTTAGCTTTTGTCATCATCGGATGATTAGAAAATAACCAACGTTCTTCGGTAAATTGGTCAGTAGTTATGCGTATGCGAACAGCGGGATTTCGTGGCATATCTGAACGGCTAAAAACCTCCCCCTGCTCACTGCGTGCAAAATCAGGTAGATAATCAATAATTTGTATCTTGTAATTTGTATTATCAATTGTTATCTGTTGGTTTTCTTTTAATTTTAGTCTCTTACGCAAAGAGATATCTTTTATCCGTATATCCAATTCAAAAAGCTGTGGTCGTTGCTCATACCAAGCAATAGAAAAATCATCTAATCGTACCTTAAAACCTAAACGATAAAAAGAACAACCTCTCAAAATACGGTCTTTAGTCTGGCCTTCCTCTAATTCTAAAACTCCACGGATTGCCCACACATAACTTATCAATGCACCAAGAAGAATAAGTATTACTGAAAGATGGGTCAACAAAGAAGCAATATTCTTACTTTTTAGAATAATTCTTCTTATGCTGCAAAAAATAAGATTTATTGCCAAAGATAAAATAAGCAAAATAAACCATACAGAATAATACAGCTTGGGTTGAATACCTTCAGGCAAAAAGACGCCAATTATACAGACAATAAGAATCACCGATAACAAAATAACCGCTGTTTTTGCTGAAGCAAACCAGTAAATTATATGCGACAATAATCTCATGTTATATTGTCTCTTGTTTATAAGGATTTTAAAGCTTTAATAATTGCTTGAAAAGTCTTTTCTCTATCTTTGTCCGTGTGGGCGAAAGAAAAGAAATTTGCTTCAAACTGTGAAGGTGCACAGTAAATACCAGAATTTAGCATCGCCCAGAAAAATTTTTTAAACTTTTGAATATCCGTATGTTTTGCTTGTGCATAATTAGTTACAGGTTTTTCGGTAAAGAAAAGTGTGAAAATTGAACCGGCATGGTTAACTGTACAATTAATTTTTGAGCTCCGGATAAGTATTTTTAGAGATTGACAAAAATCCGAGATTTTTCGGTTTAACCATAGATAATCCATTGTCGCAAGAACCTTCAAAGTAGCTATACCAGCATTTACTGCTATCGGGTTACCTGATAGTGTCCCTGCTTGATACACTCCTCCCACTGGGCAGAGATACTCCATTATCTGTTTTCTCCCACCGTATGCTGCCAAAGGTAACCCACCTCCGATAATCTTTCCTAAACAAGTAATATCCGGTTCTATGCCAAAAAGATTTTGTGCACCTCCAAAGGTGAAGCGAAAACCAGTAATAACTTCATCAAAAATAAGAATTATACCGTAACGATTACAGATATTGCGTAATTCTGCCAGAAACCCTATCTGAGGCATAACCACCCCCATATTTGCCGCCACCGGCTCTACAATAATAGCCGCAATATCTCTAAAGTTACGTTGTACAATTTGCTTGGTTGTCTTTATATCATTGTAAGGAACAACTATTGTGTCCTTAATAGTTGCCTGAGTAACCCCTAAGCTATCAGGACAAGAAAACGTACTTATCCCTGAGCCGGCTTTTACTAACAAACTGTCGCAATGTCCGTGATAGCAACCTTCAAATTTAATAATCTTTTTACGTTTGGTAAATCCACGGGCAAGACGAATCGCACTCATTGTTGCTTCTGTGCCTGAAGAAACAAACCTTATCTTTTCTATTGAAGGAATAGCATAAGAAATTATTTTAGCTAATTCTGTCTCTGCCCGCGTGGGTGCACCGAAACTTGTTCCTTTGTCTGCTGCTTGTTTTATTGCCCCAACTACTTTGGGGTGAGCATGTCCAAGCATTAAAGCTCCCCAACTCATTACATAATCAATAAATCTGTTACCGTCTTCATCAACAATAATTGACCCCTTGGCACTTTTAATAAACAGGGGACTTCCTCCGACCGCACGAAAGGCGCGCACAGGGCTGTTTACTCCTCCTACTAGATACCTCTGCGCCTCTTTAAACAATAAAGACGATATCTTATTTTTAAAAACTTTCTTTTGGGGATGGACACATCTCATATGCAAATATCTTTGCTAAATTTAGTTTGGTTTTTTTTAGTTCTTTTTTTGTAGGAAGAACAAGATATTCTTTTAAGAGACATCTCTGGCTGATAACTTGAATAATCTTAAGTCCTTGTTTTTTTGATGAAGCGTGAATCATCGTATAAAAATTATAGGGCCAATTCGGATAACTTTTCCTTAAATAACAATGAGAGATTTGCGCAGTTCTAACTGCTTCCTCTATAAAAATCTTTCTTTTCTCTTCAGGAACTAACCAGGCAACCAGTGTATTAAACCTTAGACCTATCTTCTGATGGGCAAGCACTACACCAAATCTACGAACCAAGCCGTTCTTCTTCCAATACTTAATTCGCTGTAACAGTTTTTTCTCTGAAATACCAAGCTTCTTTGCCCAAAAACTAAAAGGCATTTTTATTATACCTTGTGTTTTCGTCAATGTCACAATAATTTTTTTGTCCAGTTCTCTCATTTTATTTCAAAACGAGCATCAATTTTATAAACTTTAAGGCTATAAAGGACAAGTATTTCTTTTATAGATAATTTTTGTTTAATCTGGTTAACTATCGCATTTAATCTCTTTTTACTTGTAGCTGTAAGTGTAAACCATACGTTATAAGGACCTTGTCGCAAGTAATTATGGGTTACTTCTTCAAAGCTATTAATCAAACGCACTGCTTTTTTCAGTTTCTTGCCTTCAATTTTTACTGCCACCAACGCTGAGGATAATCCTAATCTTCTTGTATCAAAAACCGCACCTACATAACGAATTATGCCTTTCTTCTTTAAACGGCGCAGTCTCCAAATAAGTTCATCTTCACTTAACCCAAAACAAGCTGCTACCTCTTGATAAGGACGACTTACCAAAGGGAAATTATCTTGTAACTTCTTTAGAATTAATTTATCACAAGCAGACAGCATGACTATTTTTAAAAATACATTCTGGATCCTCGGCCATATAGTCACCAAAAGTATGCCAGGCACGTGCTCGGCAACCACCGCAACTGGTACTTTCTTTACAGCTACCACATCTACCATGGTAAGCGTAACTCCGTAAACGAAGAAAAACCTGATTTTCTTTCCACAGTTGACTAAATTTCTGGTCTCGCACATTTCCTACCTTAAGTGGTAGATAGGGACAAGGATGAACATCTCCATTAGGTAGAATGCAACAGTACGAAATTCCGGCAAGACAACCACGAGTAAAACGTATCGCTAAGTTAAACTGTTTAGCTAGCGGAATAAACTGCGGAGCACAAACAGGTTTAAGCTCCATAGGAATATCTTTTTGTTTATTTAAAACAGCCACAAGAACCTCTTTTATCTGCAGATTAGTTAGGAATACATCGCTTATTTCTTTACCCCTTCCTGTGGGAACAAGAAAGAATATATGATGCGCAGAAGCCCCTAATTGCATCACAAAATCTGTGATATTGGCAACCTCCTTAAAATTACGTTGAGTAACTGTGGTATGCACCTGGAAATCCAAACCTTCTTGTTTGCAGATACGCATTGCCTGGACTGTCTTTTGCCAGGCATTTTTATGTCTGCGAAAACGGTTGTGTATTTGAGCGTCGGTTGAATCCAAACTTATACCCACACGGGCAAGGCCTGCTTTTTTTAGTTTTCTTACTATTTCTTCATTAAAAAGTGTGCCATTGGTCCCCAAAACTGCACGCATACCTAGCTGTGTGGTCTGATAGATAAGTTCATAAATATCTTTTCGTAAAAGCGGTTCTCCTCCACTTAAGATTAGAATGCGAAATCCAGAATTTGCAATCTCAGAAAGAAGCTGTAAAGCTTCTTTTGTATTTAATTCTTCTTTATCTTTTGCCCCTGCATCCCGATAACAATGTTCACAGGCAAGATTACAAGCCCTAGTTGTATTCCACGAAATAATCATATTTTATTTCCCTCTTAAATATTTTGCTATCTCAAGAGCATGATAAGTAATAATAATATCTGCCCCTGCTCTCTTAATAGAGGTTAATATCTCTTTTGTTGTCTCTAAACTATTTAACCATCCTAATTGACCGGCTGACTTAACCATGGCATATTCCCCACTTACATTGTAAGCAGCAATGGGCACATTAAACTTTGTGCGTGCCTGCCAGATAATATCTAGATAAGCCAAAGCTGGCTTTACCATCACTATATCTGCTCCCTCTTCTATATCATAAGCAATTTCCTGCATCGCCTGTCTTGTATTTGCTACATCCAGCTGATATGTTCTGCGATCACCAAACTTAGGCGCTGACTCTGCTGCTTGACGAAATGGACCGTAGAAACTTGAGGCATATTTTGCACTATACGACATAATAGAAACATGGTTGAAGCCATTTTCATCAAGAATCTTTCTGATTAAAGATACCTGCCCATCTGCCATTGCCGAAGGAGCCACCATATCTGCGCCTGCCTTAGCATAAGATAAAGCGGCTTTAGCAAGCAAAGTTAAGGTTGCCTCATTATCCAAATATACCTGATTTAACCTTTTACTACTAAGATTATCCTTAATTATTCCACAATGTCCTGTAGAAGTAAATTCACATAAACAGACATCAGTAATCACTATTAAATCTGGAAATTTCTTTTTAATAGCAGCTGTGGCCTGCTGTATTATTCCTTCTTCAGTATAGGCACCAGAACCTTGTAGGTCTTTTCTTGCGGGTATCCCAAATAAAAGAACTGCTGGTATTCCTAAAATATAAGCTTGCTTCACTTCCGATAGAAGTGTCTTGAGGCTATGTTGAAACTGTCCGGGTAAAGCATCAATTGTTTTTTTAGAACTTGCCTGTTCTTTTACAAAAAAAGGCATTACCAAATTATCCACTGAGAAACTTGTTTCTCTTAGCATTCTTCGAATATTTGCATTCTTACGCAATCTCTTCAGTTGGTGGATAGGATAAGCCATAAGACACCTCTTTTGTTTTTCATTTTTTATCTTAAAAAGTTGCTTTAATACGAATCTCTTCTTCAGTTAAATAGCAGGCAGGGTCCTGTTGCCACATATCACCATATACTGCTAAAGCACGAACACGGAAGTTACCGTTACACAAGTCTAGGAAATTACAACGAGAGCATTTCCCTTTGAGATATCTTTTTCGATTCTTTAATATCCTCATAACTGGGTCGGATGTATCCATCCATATATCACCAAAAGGGCGCTTTAACACATTACCGAAACTATAACTATGCCAGAACTGGTCAGCGTGGACATTCCCTTCATTATCTACACAGCCTATTGCAATCCCAGAGGCATTACCTTTATTATAAGTTAACAGCTTTAAGATTTTATTTGCGCGTTGGGGGTCTTTTTTACGAATTTTTAAATAGAGGTAAATACCATCAGCGTGGTTATCTACTGTTAAAACTTCTTTTTTGATTCCTCGTTTATACATATCCACAGTCCATTTACAAATGGTATCTATACACCGACGCATCTGTCTATGTGTAAGGTCATCCTCAACCATAGAACTTCCTCTTCCGGAATAAACTAAATGATAAAAACATACCCTATCCAGTTGTTCTCTTTCTACTAAAGAGAAAATCTTCTTTAAGTCAGGATAGTTGTGTCGAGTAATTGTGAAACGAAGACCAACCTTTTGTTTTACCTTAACCAGATTACGAATACCTAAAAGTGCCAGCCTGTACGCACCGTTTACCCTACGGAATCGGTCATTGTGTAAACCTATCCCGTCTAAACTGATACCGACGTAATCCACAGATGCTTGTTTAATTTTATAGGCAAGTTCCTCAGTAATTAATGTTCCATTTGTTGAGATAACCGTATGAATTCCTAAACTATGAGCGTAATTAAGCAGTTCAAACAAATCCTTACGTAACAGAGGTTCACCACCTGAGAAAAGAATAACCGGGACCTTAAAATCTGCCAAATCTTTAATCAGCTTTTTTGCCTGGCTAGTGTCTAATTCATTTTTATAAGCCTGATTGGTAGAATCAGAATAGCAATGAATACAATTAAGATTACAACGTCTTGTGCAGTTATATACCACAATAGGTTTGCGACCAGAAGAAGTCATATTTTCTTTATAACGCAACTGGTCACCAAAAGAAGGTAAATCACAAAGTAATTTGGTGATACTGATCATCTTTTCTTGCGATAATATCTTAAAATAGCCTTAACTAATCCCTCTAAAGTATATTGTTTAGCTTCAATAGTTACATCTAATCCTAATTCTCTACAAGCACAAGAAGTTACTGGCCCAATAGATGCAATTTTAAAATCCTTTCTTTTGACGTTGCTTTCAAATATTTTCATAAATCCCTTTACACAAGAAGAACTAGTAAAACAAATCATCTCTACCTGGTCAATAATTTTTCTTTCCGAAGGCAAGATAGAGATTTCTTTCGTCCGATAAGCAGAGACTACTGTAACCAAATTACCTTTTTTTCTTAACCCTGCAGGCAGAAGTTCACGCGCCTGTTCTGCACGAATAATCAAAATTTGTTTACCCTTTATATTTTGTTTGGAAAATTCCTCTAGCAACCCTTCTTGAGTAAATGATTTCGGTTGAATATCTACTTTCAGATTCATTTCTTCAAGGGCACTTTTAGTAGCAGAACCAATTGCTGCTATCCGAACACCTGCTAATATACGCACATCTTTACCCAAAATATCCAAGCGCTTTTTAAAAAAATGCACACCATTTTGGCTTGTGAAAACTAACCAATGAAAATTATCTATATTCTGAATAACCTTATCTAATGGTGTATAGTCAGATAACGGCTCAATCTTCACTAAAGGTAATACTGTACATTGTCCACCGTAATCTTCAAGTAACTGGGATAACCTGCTGGCACTCGGCTCAGGAATAGGTATAAAAAACTTCTTACCAAAGAGGGGCCTCTTTTCAAACCAAGATAATTTTTTCCTCAACCTAACTACATCTCCTATTACTAGAACCGCTGGGGGAGTAATTTGTTTCTTCTCTACTTCTCTTTGAATATTCGCCAAGGTTGCTTGAACGGTTTTTTGAATAGGGAAAGTTCCCCATTGAATAACGCAACAGGCAGTTTTTGGGTCTCTGCCATACTTAATAAGGGTTTTAACTATATTAGATAAGTTCTCTACTCCCATTAGAAAAACCAAAGTCCCCAAGCCAGTGGCAATTTTATCCCAGGCAATAAGCGTATCGGGTTTGTTTGGATCCTCTTGACCAGTGAAAATACCCAAAGAAGAAGTCAGTCCTCGATGAGTAACAGGAACTCCTGCATAAGCTGGAACAGCAATAGCGCTACTAATACCAGGAACTACTTCGAACTTAATACCCTCTTTAACTAATTCTAAAATCTCTTCTGCTCCCCTTCCAAAAACAAAGGGGTCTCCCCCCTTTAAACGAACAACCCTTTTACCTTGCTTAGCATATTTAACTAACAGACGATTAATCTCTGATTGTGGCAACGTATGGCAATTAGAAGCTTTACCTACATATATCTTCTCCGCATATGAGGCAACATCCATCAACAAACGAGGGTTGACTAATCGGTCATAAATAATTACATCTGCATGTCTAAGTAGCTGTTGCCCCTTTACAGTAATTAAGCCTGGATCCCCTGGACCTGCACCTACTAGATAGACAATTCCTTTTTTACTCTTGGGCATCTTTTATCTCCTTAAGTATTTGTTTGCCACCTGTTGCTAATAATTTTTTGGCTAACATATACCCTATCTTTTGGGGATTAGAAAAAGAACCGCTTATCTCCCCATAAACTTTACGACTACCATCAAGGCTTATTATCATACCCTTTAAAGTAATTTTGCCGTCTTTAAGAAAGGCATATGCAGCTACCGGCATGCGACATCCAGCCTGGCTATAATGCAAAAATGCCCTTTCTGCGGTTACACATATTCTACTAGAAAAATCGTCTAAAGGTTTAACTATTCCTTTTATCTGTCGGTCAGCTAAACGAACTTCTACTGCTAATGCCCCTTGTCCACAAGCAGGTAGGAAATGCTCCAGGTCAAGCACAGTTATAGGTAAATCAGTCAACTTTAGTCTCTTTATACCAGCATAAGCAACTACAATAGCTTCATATAACCCTTGTTTTAGTTTTTTAATTCTTGTATCAAGATTTCCACGTAACTGTTTTATGTTTAAATCTGGTCGCATGCTCAATAATTGTGCTTTTCTTCGTAAACTAGTAGTTCCTACCACTGCCCCTATGGATAATTCATTAATTTTGTGTTTTTTGTTTGGATAGGAAATAATTACATCTCTGGGATCCTCTCTTTTAGTAATAGCAGCTATCTCAAAATGCTTATTAAGTTGTGTGGGCATATCCTTAAGACTATGTATGGCTATATCTATCTTCTCCGATAAAAGGGCATCCTCTAACTCCTTCACAAAGATACCTGTATAGTTTCTCTGCCAAGAAGTAATCTTATCCCCTAGGGTATTAATCGGTTGCAACTGAAAAACAAAATCAGGATGCAGTTTTTTAAGTTTTTCTATTAACTGATTTGCTTGTGATAAGGACAGTAGACTGCCTCTTGCTCCGATAATAATACTTCTTTTCATTTAAACCAATACTTTACTTAAACCTACCAAATCTGCAGAAATTTTTTCAACATGTCTTTCAATAATAACGCGGGCCTTCTCTGCCTCTTTTATACGCTCTCTTTTGTTAGCGTCACAGACGCACTTTAAATCATCAATGTTATAAAGATAGACATTGGCAATATCGTTAATACGCGGATCAATATTTCTTGGCAGGCCTAGGTCAATTAAAAATAAAGGTCTGTTATGTCGTTTGGGCATAATTCCAATAACTTCTTCCTTAGAAAGGACAAAATGTGGGGCACTAGTAGAAGAGATAACTATATCTGAAACCTCTAACATCTTTGTAAACTCGCTAAATTCTATAGCTCTACCACAGAATTGCTCAGCTAATTGTTGTGCTTTTTTTAAAGTACGGTTTGCAACAATTACCGTAGATACTCCGCGCTCATAAAGATTCTTCACAGTCAGTTCACCAATTTTCCCTGCACCAACAATCATTACTGTCTTTTGCTCTAAGCTATTAAAAATTTTACGTGCCAGTTCTATAGCAGCTGAAGAAGTAGATACGGCTCCTTTACCAATCTGTGTTTCGGTGCGGACTTTCTTACCTATTCTTATTGCTTCTTCAAAAACCATCTCCAGAACCCTACCAACAGCAGAATATTGTCGAGCAAGAAAATAGGCATCTTTTACCTGACCCAAGACCTGTGTTTCTCCAATCACCATTGAATCTAAAGATGAAGCTACACAAAACAGATGCCGAATCGCATCTTTATCTGTGTATCTATAGAAATATTGTTCTAACTCAACCCAAGATAAACAAGCAAGTCTACTTATAATATTCCAAAATTTTTTATTTTCGTTAATAGAAAATTCAGTAACTAGATAAAATTCAGTTCTATTACAAGTTGAAAGTAAAACTAATTCTTTTACATCCTCCAAAGCAAGTAACAATGCATAAACTTCAGCAAGACGTTCTTTGGGGAAAACCAGTTTTTCTCTTATATCGATAGATGCTGTTTTATAATTTAACCCAACAACAGATAGATACATATTCTCCTCTATTAAAAATACTGTTAAGAGGATTCACTTAAGATAATTATGTGTGCTCTGAAATAAAAAATTGGTGCCAAAGAAGGTAAAAATCATTACCAAAAAACCTATAACTGCAAAATAAGCACAGCGTCTTCCCCGCCAACCCCAGATTGCCCTGCCAAACAAATAAAAAAGATAGATCACCCAGAGAATAAGTGCCCAGGTTTCTTTCGGATCCCATTGCCAAAATCTTGCCCATACAAACTGCGCCCAGACAGAACCACTTATTACCCCAACAGTTAAAAAAATAAAACCAAAGATAATAGCGATAAATTCTAAAGTATCTAATAATTCTATAGCTGGTAATCTAAAGAAAAAAACATCTATTTTTTTTGTCTTTAATTCTCTCTCTTGCCACAGATACATAAGCGCAAAACCAAAAGCTAAAGTAAAAGCTGTATAAGCAATAAAACAGCTTACTACATGAACAATTAGCCATCCACCCTGGAGAGTGGGTAAAGATACTAAACTGGTTTTTCTTACTGCTTGACTAAACACCATAAGAGAAACAACTAAGGGCATAAGAAATATCCCTGCAATACCATCTCTTAAACGTAAACAAACAATAAGATGAGACACCACCAACAACCAAGCGAAAAATATAAAGGATTCGTAAAGATTAGTTACAGGAAAATAATCCTTTGATATTGCATAGACGACTAATGCAGTTGTATGTATAAGAAACCCTATGCCCGTTGCCCACCAACCCACCCGCGAAAAGATACTTCTTGATGATAAAAAGAAAATCATATAGCAGCCGGTTGCGATAAGATAAAAAAAGCTGGTAACTTGAAAAAATTTAACTAGCATTTAACGGTTATTCTTTGTTTTTATTTCTTAAAAAATATTGATTAACTAATTGGTTTATTTTCTTTTTCCTTTTCAGGGCATTATTTAATCTTTTTTTAAGTTGCTCTCTTAACGTACTAACGTCTTTTAAAATGCTTTGATATTTAGGCAAAAAGTTCTTCTCTAAATCTTGGCGTATTTTTTTAGCCAATATTGGCGCCATTCCACTTGTAGAAATAGCTATTATTAAGCTTCCTTTATTTATATAGGAGGGTGCAATAAAACTACTTTCTAAAGGCATATCAACTACATTAACTAAAATACGTTGCTTGTTTGCTTCCTTTGCTATTTGAGCATTGACTGTTCGATTATCGGTGGCAGCAATAACTAATTCTGCATTTTTAATATACCGCTTTTTATATTCTGATTTAACATGCTTTATTAACTTCAGTTTTTTAAGTGGTAAAAATCCTTTACAAATAGAGGGACTTATCACATATACATCTGCTCCACAGCAAATAAGTGTCTTTGCCTTGCGTAATGCCACCGCTCCTGCGCCTACAATACAACATTTTTTCCCTCTGACATTAAGAAATATAGGATAATATTTCATCATTATTTAAAAACATACACGCCGCCATTAAATAAGCGGATTGTCCAGCTTAATGTGCAGCTTTTATTTTACCTTTAAGCTGGCTTGTTGGTAGAGGACTTGATATGGCGCTCAACACTTTGAACTTCTTCTGGGGAAAGGATTCTATTTAAATCAAGCAAAACCAATAATCTATCTTTTAGTTTTCCAACTCCACGGATGTAATGTTCGGGAACTTCTGTCTCTACTAAACTTGGCACATCCTCTACGCACTCTGAAGAAAGCCTTAATACTTCAGAAACAGAATCCACAATCATACCAACGGTATTTTCTCCAACCTCTACTACAATTATGCGTGTTGCTTCACTTCGTTCCTTAGAAGATACTCCTAATCTTTTAGCAAGGTCAATAACAGGCAAAACCTGTCCACGCAAGTTTACTACACCTTCAATAAACGCTGGTGCTTTGGGTAAATAGGTAATTTGTACCAGTCGTACAATCTCGCGCACTTGACTGATATCTACCCCAAACTCCTCTTCACCTAAAGTAAACACTACCAGTTGAAACTCTTTCTGTTTTTCTGCCATCAGAACCTCCTATTAGAAAACCACCCTTTTTTCTAAAATCACTTCTCTTATTTTACTCCCAAAACATCGAAAATTTTTTGTAACGAATCGGTGGTAGGGAATAATAAGAAAAACCCTTCTAAGCTTAGACCTCTTACCTTCACATCTGTCTTGATAAATAATGCTTCATCAGAAACTTGGGCAATTTGAATAAAAATAAAATCTAAAATTGCACCTACCATGTCTACCGCAATAGAAGGGGTAGAGGTCAAAATTGTAAAACTAGTCATATCTGCTAATGCAGAAACATACGCCCCACCAAGAATATTGCAAGCCTCAAGAAGTGCGGACCTAAACATATCATCTCTACAGTCCAAATTATCTGCTGGTCTTCCCAAAAGTGCTCCTGCTAAAAATTGAGCATCTTTAGGAGAAAGTAGCAAAAATATTCTGCCCCCCACATCTCCTTTGATTTCCATATCTAAAACAAAAAATAAACGGTCAGGAGTCTCCAGAATCTTTGAGAGATTTTCTAAAGGAATCAATGAAACTTCTGGAACCTCAATTTCTACTTTACTACCGACCATATCTGCAAGTGCCGTAGCCGCAGTAGCTGAACCTATTGTTCCAATCTCTTTTAAAAGATCCATCTGTGATACTGAGAATTTCTGCTCTTCGAACCCCACAGTTTTATCTCCTTACCTTGATTAAGAAGAGTGTATCTGTTTAAGTATTAATTGGGCAAGCTGTGGTAAAGGTGCTACAGCGTTTGCCAACCCGGCTCTTGCGACTGAACCAGGCATACCCCAAACTACTGAACTGTCTTCGTCTTGCACAAATACTACCCCACCTAATTCTTTAACTCTTCGACTACCTTCCAAACCATCTTTCCCCATCCCAGTCAAAATTACTGCAATAGTATCTTTACCAAAAAGTTGCACACAAGACAGTAAAGTCACATCCACAGAAGGACGTACAAAATTAACAGGTGGCTCTTGATTTAACCGGATTATTATTTTATCATTGTGTTGTTTAAGAATCATATGAAAACCTGCAGGAGCAACATATGCCCTTGCTGGCTCAAGAACGTCATTATCTTCTGCTTCCTTTGTTCGTATACCCGCGTCCCAGGAAATTCTTTCCGCAAAACTAGCGGTAAAACCTTTTGGCATATGTTGGACAATAAGAAATGCTGCCGGTATATCAGCAGGTATTTCTCGCATAAGAGTCAACGTTGCCTTAGGCCCACCTGTAGAAGCACCCACAACCACTATTTTTTTTATTCCAGCTATTGTAACTGTAGGCTGAACAGGTGCCTCTTCAACTGACTTAAAACAAGATAAATATTTATCCAGGTCAATACTTGCTGCTAATTTGACTTTAGCAATGATTTCATCTTTCAATTTTTCCAACCCAAGTGATATCTCCCCTGAAGGTTTGGCAATAAAATCAACTGCGCCCAACTCTAACGCACGCATAGTTGCAGATGCCCCGGCTCTACTATAAGCAGATAGCATAACCACCCTGGTTGGCCTTGTTTTCATGATATCACAGAGTACATCAATACCATTTTGTCCAGGCAAATTTATATCAAGGGTTACTACATCTGGGGCAAGTTCTACTAACTTCTGTAGGGCCTCCTGCCCATCTTGTGCTTTACCCACAACTTCTAATTCAGAATCACTATTGATAATATCAGAAATAATACGTCGCATAAGAAAGGAATCATCAACAATTAATACTTTTATCTTCCTGGACATTATACTTCTTTTTCTCCCCAAGAGACGGTTTTTACCAATACTTTCCCATCTTCTAGATTTAAGTAAATTGTTCGGCCGAATGTACCTCCCACCTCTTGGCTTATTATTTTTAAATTAAGCTCTCTAAAGATTGTTTGGGCCATCTCAATATTTTTCTGCCCAACATTTAGGTTACTATCGGTATTAATGAAACTAAACATGTGTGCTCCCCCAAATATTTTCACCACTAAACGCATACGACTACAGCCTCGTTTGTCTAACTCTTCTAAAAGTAAGGTAATTGCAGAGTTAACAAAACGGCTAGGATTGGATTTAACTCTTGCCTTATTAATATCAGGCAACATTGGGTGGGCCATTCCACCAATTTTTTTCAAAGGATCATAAATAGTGATTCCTAAACATGAACCCAACCCCTTGGTAACTAAAATATGTGGCGCTTGGCTGACCACCATGCCCGCCATAGGAACTTCTATAACATTCTCTTCTATAATCTTCTCCAAAGCCACCTTTTATCCTCCTAAAGCACGTTTTACTGCTTCAATAACACGCGAAGGTTGAAAGGGCTTAGTAACAAAGTCTTTTGCACCCGCTTGAATTGCTTCAACTACCAATGAATGCTGTCCCATTGCCGAAACCATAATTATCTTTGCCTGTGGGTCAATTTTTATAATTTCTCTAACTGCACCAATACCATCAATTTCTTCAATTTTAGGCATAACTATATCCATTGTCACTAAATCTGGTTTTAACTCCTGATATTTTATAATCGCATCTTTTCCATTTTCTGCCTCTCCACATACTTCAATACCCTCTTTTTTCAAAATATCTGAAAGCATCCTGCGCATAAAAAGCGCATCATCCACTACCAAAACTCTTGCCATTTTTACCTCCCTCTCTTTTTTATATTTATTGATTTATCTTTTGATAGATTTTATTATTTAAATCATATATCTTAAAAAGATCTTTATTCCAAACCATTTCTACTTTTGCCAACACCAAAAACCCTCCGCTATTTAAACCTTCATAAAATTTTTTTATAAGCTCATCTTGTTGTTGCCGACTAAAGTAAATCATCACATTACGACAGAATATAATATCCATATGTTTAAATGGTGGGTCCGTAATTAAATTGTGCCGCTCAAACTTAACCAAGTTACGAATCTGTGGATGGACAGAATATTTACCATTATAAACCGGCTCAAAATATTTTTCAAGTAACTTCTTATCCATCTCGCGGAAGTCCCTTTCTTCATAAAAACCCTTCTGAGCGGCTTCTAAGGCATCATTATCTACATCTGTGGCAAGAATTTTTATCAGGAAATTTGGTTTTTTCTGTAATGCCTCGGTCAACAATATTGCTAAAGAATACGGCTCCTGTCCTGTAGCACAGGCAGCGGACCACACACGAATAACTCCTCTATCAGCAACAGAATCTTTCTTCTGAATAAGTTCAACAAGCGCATTCTTAGCAAATGCTTCAAAAACTTCTTTGTCCCTAAAAAAATGCGTTACATTTATTGAGAGGCTATCTATAAAATGATCTAATTCCTCTTTATTCTCTTTAATATATCGTATGTAGTCACTTGCAGTTAAACATCCTGTCTCCTGCATGCGACTACGAATATGCCTGAAACAGAAATTTTGTCGATACGAACATAAATCAATTGACTTTTGTTCACTAATAAAACGCAAAATCCGTATAAGTTCTTCTTGTGGAATATTCTTTATAGCTTTATAGTCTACCATCAATGCTTGGGATTCTTGGCAACAAAATTAATAGCTCTAGTTAATTCTTTAACCACGTCGGCTTTAAATTGAATCTCTTGTTCCTTTAATTTAGTATAGAGCCGCCCGCGATCTGTAATTACATACTTAGGGGGAAGACGATTTAATGCCCATACCATCATATCGTAGCGACACTTCTGACATTTACAGACGTCGTCTCGTTCCGATAATAATATCTCTAGCTCATCAGCAACAACCTCCTCCATATAGTTTTGTATTTTCATACTACCTCCGCCTTAAAATATTTACCTTTTTTTACCTCTTTAATTTCTATCTTCTAACAAAAATTTCACCCTACTACCATTAGACAAAGGTGTAGTAAAACCTGCTGGCATATCGTCAACAAAAATACGAATACGTTTTCCCAATATCTTTTGAGGATCTATCTGTATATACTTAAATATCTCTGAAAGCAGAACATTTTGTTCTCTAACAAAATAGGTTCTAACCTCTGCCTTATCAGTAATTACTGTATCTGCCATCGCACGGACACCATTTACATATACTTGAATACGCTCCATTGTTAATGCAATATCTTCACCATTAACACTTATATGTAGAATATCTTTAGTCTGGGGAAAATCAATAACATCTCCAACACGGTACTCAGTTAAATCCTTAAAATTAAAATCAATTTTATCCCCATCATTAATCTCTTGTCCCAAATCCGCAATTTTGTTATTAACCAGCAGAGTAAAATTGGTGACAGGCAGTTCCTTAGGATTGCCATCAATGGTTATAACCATTTTGCGTTTTATGAGACGGCCTACATCAATACCTTGCGATTCTAAAACATCCCGCAAGTTTAAAGGTTCTACTTTTATCTGGGCACGGTCAGGCACTTGGGTAGAGTAGCTTACTCTTTTATTGCCTAAGAAAACCTTTGGTAAAAGCTGAATATTTTCACCATTATAAATAACTTCTATGGGCTTTGGAGGCACTAAATCCTGTATAGTAGCAGAGGCATCACAACCGTCTTTTGCTTCTATAACCTCAATATTATCACCATCTTGAAGTGCATCAGAGAGTTTATCTATCATTTTTCCGTTAACCATTATTTGTGCAGGCTGACCCAATCCACCTCTAATTACTTTCAATTGACCGTTAACTGTTACAGTAAGGGCCATCCCAGGACGTGGACAAAGATGTTTCTTATTAATAATTCCTGATAAAGTCAAGACCCCTAACACATCTTTTTTTTGTGAAAAGTCCATCAATAATTGTTTCTGTCCGTTAACATATACTTGAATAAATTTTATACCTTGTGCCTTCTGCGTCATTTGAGCAATCCCTATAGGGGTTACTGCTTCAGGTCCTGACAGTTTTCCAGTATTGTCTATAATATTTCGTATCATCTTAGGTAACCGTATTCCGATTTTGTCTTCACTAAGTTTTAAGGTTCTACCAAGATGTAAGGCTATATCCGGAGTTAAACTTCCTCCGCCTACCAAGACAACGGCTTCTGGCTGGACACCATTTAACTCTAATCCTACCTGTGCTATTGACTCTGCTAGGTGTTTGACTGCAGGTTGAATAAGTTTTTTTACCTCCATTGCGCTAATACTCTGTGACCTGCCCCATATATCTTCGTAATCAATAACTTGCACTTTCTCAACAGAACGCTTTATATACTCTGCAGTCTGGAAATCACATAAAAGATGCCGAGCAATTTTTTCGGTAATCTCATCCCCTGCCTCAGGAACCATTCCATAAGAAACAACTGTCCCATCTTTTACAATAGCTACATCTGAAGTTCCTGCACCAATGTCCACCAACATTATATTGAGATTACGCATTTCAAAAGGAATAATTGCTTCTAAAGCCGCAATTGGTTCTAAAGTAACATTTGTCGCTTTTAAAGAAGCCTTCTCTAATACCGCTAAAATACTATCTAAAACCACTCGCGGTAAAAAGGTAGCAATTACCTCAACTTTTATAAAACGACCCTTATGCCCAGTAACATCTCTTAAACCCACTCCATCTACCTCATATAATAATGGACTGTAACCTACACAGTAAAAATTTGACAGGTCTTTTTGTGACTCTTCAGCAATCTTAACAATCGTTTCTAATTCTATTTCCCGCAGACACTGTTGGCTAATTTCTGTAATTACGCCAAAATCTTTCTTTATCTGACCACGGAGAGTCAAAAGATTTCTACCTGCTACTGCTACGCCGACGTTTTCAAATTTCCTGTTTCTGCGCAAAGAAACAGCATCGTGAATTTTTCTTATTGTAGCTACTACATCGTCAATACAATGAACCTGACCATCAAACATTGGACGACTCTTATGCTCAAGGACCTCCACATCCAGAATCTTAAGTCTGCCCTCAAAAGGCCGACAAACTAACCCCATTACTTTTCTAGTACCTATATCTACTGCAAAAAATTCTTCGTTCATCATATCCCTACTATCTTAAGAATCTTTCTAATGCTTGCCTCATCCAGTAAAAATATAACAAACAAAGTAATTGCAATATCTTCAATCTTTAGATTATTCTCAATAGGAAGAAAATATTGAATGTTCTCACCACTAAGTCGTTTTAAGATTAACTGATTAAGCCGCTCTAATCTGTCAACTACTGTATGTGGAATAGAAGGAATAAGTTGATGTAACTGTAGCATCTCTCCAACAGCGTTAAGATAAGAACCGGAAAGAATATGCGCACTCTCTGAGAGGGCTGAAGCCTCCATTATATTAATAAGCTGTGTTGTACCTATAGGTCTTTTCATCAAAATATCTATCATCTGAAGAGCACTCTCCTGTGAAAACAAAACTAGCATTGTCCCACCTAGTGCACCTAAAATTTTTAACTCAACAGCTAAAGTTACTTCCTCGGGGTTAAGTAAAAATTCTCCGGTAGTAATACGTTCGGTTGTCAATAACTTAATCTGGGGAACAGTTATAGAAACTTTTCTAGCTAAAATCTGACTCAGTGCTGTAGCTGCACTGCCTGCTCCTATGGTGCCTATCTCGCGTAATACATCTAACTGCTCATTACTTAGATTAAGTCTTTCCATTATTTTACCCTCACTTTACATTAAACTCATTATATCTAAGATAAGTGCTACCCGACCATCACCAAGTATAGTAGCTCCAGCAACGCCTTTTGTTCGTTTAACCCATGACCCTAATGGTTTTACCGCTATATCTTGTTCTCCGATGACCGAACTAACAACTAACCCCAGAGCTTTTTTACCATACTCTACAATAACTAAAGAAAGCCTTCCCTCTTCATCTTCCATAGTAGAACTACCTACAATCCCTAAGGTACGGTCAAGACGGATTATTGGCACAACTTCTTCACGCACCTTCATTACCTCAAAATTTTGTACATATTTAAGCTCTCGTTTGTGTACCTTAATAGTCTCTCGGATATTCATAAGGGGTATGGCATAAACTTCATGATGAACATTAACCAACATGGCTTTAATAATCGCAAGTGTCAAAGGAAGCGTTAAAATAAACCGTGAACCTTGACCAGGTTTTGTCTCAAAATCTACCCTACCTCCCAAAGACTCAATTTTGGATTTAACCACATCTAAACCCACTCCGCGGCCCGAGATATCCGTGACCTTTTCGGAAGTAGAAAAGCCCGGCAAAGTAATCAAATCAAAAACTTTTTTCTCATCCAGCTCCTTTGCCTCCTCTTCAGTAATCAGGCCTTTTTCCAGGGCTTTTTTCCGAACAGCTTTAAAATCGATACCTTTACCATCATCACTAATTTCAATAAAAATCTGTCCTTTTTGTCTTGAAACAGTAATAACAATTCTTCCGCGAGGATTCTTACCCGCTTTTTTACGCGTCTGAGGGTCTTCTATACCGTGATCTATAGCATTACGCACTAAATGTAAAAGAGGATCACTTATCTCGTCTAAAACTACCCTATCTAATTCTATATCTCCCCCCACTATAGAAAAATCAATATCTTTATTTTGTTTATGCGCAAGGTCTCTTACTACTCTTGGAAAAGCATCAAGGATATATGCTACTGGCAACAATCTTGTTTGCATTACCTCATCTTGCAAAGTAGAGATAAGTCTATCCAGTAGAAATACTACTTCTTCAAGGGGTTCAATTTTGTAGGTCTGAACAATCTGCGCCAGGCGAATTTTAGCAATAGCAAGTTCACCCATTAGATTCATTATTTTATCTAAACGCTCTACAGGAATACGCATACTCTGTATCTTCTTTACATAAACAGGCGAAGGCTGAGCGCCTACAGAGGTCTTTTGTGAAACTTCTTGTTGCTGGCTAACCATCTCTTTGGGTAAAGATACAGGAGTAACTCTGACACCTTCAATCTCTGAGATATTAGCCATTTCTTGTCGAATAACGCGCTGTTCCTCTTTTGATACTAAGAATAACTCAAAAGACAAATCAAACTTACCTTCTTTTAAATCTTCTATAGAAGGTATGGCTTTAATAATCTCACCTAATCTCTTCAAAGCAGTCACAATCAAGAATGCACGTGCCTCTTTCATCACGCAATCTTTATTTAAATGAACAAAAATATGAAAAAGGAAATTCCCTTGGGAAAGAAATGTCTTTAGACGAGAAACTTCTTCGCTATTAAAAGGAAAATCTTGCTTTTCCTGAATATTTATGGTCTGAGGCTGAGTCTGATTCTCTTTAAGACTTATTACTTCTTTTTCTGATAAATGTCGTTGAATAGTCTCAATAATAGGGATAATGTCAGTAGTTGAAGATTTATTCTCCTTTATCTCATCTAATAACTGCTCTACCACATCTACGGCAGCGAATAAAGTATCAATAATTGCCGAGGTAAGCTGTTTACGTCTATTTCGTAATTCGTCTAGAAGATCTTCCATTTGATGGGCCAATTGAGTAAGTTTTTCAAACCCCATTGTTGCCGACATACCTTTCAAGGTATGCATACCACGGAATATTTCATTTATAGCAGATTGGTCAGAGGGATCTTTTTCTAAACGTACCAGACACTTACTGATATTGGCAAGATACTCCTGTGACTCAGAAAGGAAAAGTTCTCTATAGCTATTTTGCATACTACTCCTATTTACCAATAGCGTCTAGGATAAGATTTAAACCTTCAGGGTTAGGAATAAGAAAAAAATGGCCGACAATTTTCTCCTGAGGCTCCTGAAACTCAGATTCTACAAGTAAGGCATACTCCCCTTTACAGCTTAGTTCAATAAGTATATAGTCAATAATTGCACCTGCCATATCTATTATAAGCTCAGGCACAGTTGGCACAAGCCCTAACCCCACAAAACTTCCTAAAGCTCCTAGATAAGCATTAGCTAAAATCACCCCCACCTCTTTTAAAGCTGAACGTTCAATGTCTGCAATAACCGAGGAGTTTGAGATCTTTCTTTTAGTTAATAAAGAGGCTAATGCCAAGGCATCTCTTTGAGAGAAGATAAAAACAATATTTGAAGGTAGGTCTCCTAACACCCGAAGCATAAGACCTGCAACTAACTTATCTTCACCACCCACTGCTTCAGGTACTTCTTCTATAGGAATAAATAAAATTCGAGGAACAACAATAGAGATTTTGCGATCTAGAAGTTGAGAAAGGGCGGTTGCAGCATTTCCTGCACAAATATTTCCAATTTCCCGTAAGGCATCTTTCTGATTTTCAGTAAAAGAGATCTCTGGCATGCCTAGGTTTTTTCTGAAGCAAGGACGTTACGCACTGCCTCAAGTAACCGCACCGGCTGAACCGGTTTAGTAACAAAATCCTTTGCCCCTGCACGAATTGCTTCAATAACAAGTGACTGCTGTCCCATAACAGAACAAATAATAATCCGTGCAGAAGGGTCAAAACGGATAATTTCTTTTACTGCCCCTATGCCGTCTAATTCCTCCATCATCGGCATAACAATATCCATAGTCACCAAATCTGGCCGTAACTTCTTATATTTCTCCACTGCTTCAGAAGCACAACTTGCCTCTCCACAAATTTCATAACCCTCAGCCATAAGAATTTTAGCCAGCATCTGCCGCATAAATACTGCATCATCTACAATCAATATTTTTTTTGCTGTAGCCATATATTATTTTAATTTTATAAACCCTCAGTAGAATTATAAACTAGCTAAACCTTCTGTCAAGTAAAATTCTTAAAAGCTAATTTATTTATAACTCTTTTTAACAAATAAAGTTGGGTAAAAAAAAACCCTCTATACTTTCGTATAGAGGGTGTAATTTAGTTCTAAAATTAACTTCCACAGAGAGCAGTCTGATTTAAAGTCCCTGTGTTCTGGTCATAACAACCCGCTGCTCCCCACGTTGGACAAGCTGTGGTATTAACTATATGTTCGAAAGGTGGTAATGACCCTTCAGAGAAAGCAAACCTGGCAAAATTACTATTAAGCGTTTGCAATTGAGCAGCCACAGGAAAGCCAGTGCCATTACCAGTAGAAACACAATCTGAAGCATTTCCTGAAGGGCACTGACTGCCATTTGCCCAATATTTGGCATACCAACCAGATATCCCTGTTCTTATTGCTCCTACATCTGATTGACAACGTGCAATTCGGGCCTCACGTTGTAGATCCATAAAACGAGGAATAGCAACTGCTGCTAAAATACCTATAATAACAATAACCATTACCAATTCAATCAATGTAAAACCTTTTCCCTTCATTTGCACCTCCGTTTTTTTTGAGTTTAACATAACCTATTTTTTTGTCAAGTAATTTTTACGGTCCCTGTCTGTTCTTTTCTACTCAGAAAATACATAGGTCTGCATATCTATTGTAACCTGCTGATAAGGAACAATATTTTTATCTCTAACAATCTCAATTTGTTCTATTGCCACAATACGTTCCAATTCATATAGTTCTTTTATAAAACTAACTAATTGTGGATAGGTAGCTTGTGCTTTCATCTGGAAAAATTTTGTTTTAAAAGGAGATTTAGCAGAAGGTGGAGGATTATCTTTCTGGTCAACTTTTACGGCGCTTTCTTTTTTAAACTCAAAAGTAATGTTACGCATGCCCTGCCTTGTTGCCAACTTATGTATATTCTTAATTAACTCTAACGGCTGTTCCTCTTTTTGAGCTATTTGACGATATATCTTCGCCTCTTTCTTCTTTAGCTCTATACCTTTTTTCTCAAGTTCCCCAATTTTTTTACTTGCTTTCTGTGCCTCTTTTAACTCTATATTCTTCTGTTCTAATCTCTGCACAAGCTGGCGCCCTACTTTAAACTGCCAAAAACATAACCCTAAGGAAACAACTAACATACTTGATAGAAAAACAGCTATAATAATTGGAAAGAATTTTTTCATCTCTTTTTTAGTTTTAGTGTAGCTTGTAAAGTCCTTTCTTTTTTCTCACCTAGTTGAACCGTTTTCTGGCTACCTGTTGGAATAATAGCCTCATCTGAAAATGGCTGGAACTCCACAGTTTCAAATAAATCTGAACGTTCAAATTCGCTTTTTAATACCTTAACCATTTTTATGGCTGTTTCATAATCTTCCTCTGTAACCGCTTCTAATTCTATCTGAAATCCATTGAGCTTAAGATTTGTTAGAAACATATCTTTTGGTATGACTGCTGCTAAAGTCCTTAAGTAGACATATACATCAAGGCGTTTTTGAGTAAGTTCATCTACACGTTTGGTTAATTCTTCAATGCGCGCTTGGGTTTGTTCTAAGGTATTAAGATTCTCAGAAACACTTTTATAACGAGATAATTTTTGTGCTATTGAGCGTATCTGGGTATTTCTGTTCTGATTAGAAATAATTAAATTAATAAAAATTAATAAAGATACCCCTATACTGATTAAAGTAACAGCGACTATAAGTAGTTGGATTCTGGCAATCTGCTCTTTCTTGCGTAAATCTGGGGGAATGAAATTTATTATTTTCTTTTGCGAAGACTTAGGAAGGGCTAAACCACAACCAAGTGCTACTGCTTGGCCAAATAAACAGTTAAAGGAATATGTATCTTTTATCTCTTTTGCTTGTGACCAACGAATAGCTAATCCTTTAAACACATCCAGTGGTTCTACATCTATGTTTACCAATGTAGATATTGTGGCAACCAAATTCTTCAGGATACTTCCTCCCCCTATAAAACATATTTTAGTTACTCTCTTAGCCTCTGATTGTTCCTGATAAAAAGCAACTGAACGGCGTAATTCCTGAGAGATTTTTTCTAAATGTGGCTGCCAAAACAAACGTAATTCTAATTCATTTATCTTATTTTTCTCTTCCTCTTGTCCTGCTAAACTTGCTTCGTACTTCTGGCGCATAATCTCTTCAGCTATCGCTACCTTATTGTTCGGGTCAAAACTGACACTGGGCACTCCTATCTGCCGTAAAACCTCTTCCATTTTATTTACCGGTAGAGATAATTGCCGTGCCAAGTCGTTTGTAATATCTTTTATCCCATAAATAATATTACGTACAAAAGCCATATGTCCATTACTACAAATAGAAATTTTAAGATAAGTTGTTCCTATATCTACTATTGCTAATGCCTCATCTTTCTTCCAAGTACTTGCTTCTACAAGGATAGGAAGAATAGCTGCTGTCGGAGTAATTATATGGGGAAAGACCTCAAGGGGTTTAAATAGGTTAATTATCTCTTGAATAAATATTTTCTCTGTTCTAATAACCAATACTTCCGAGCGGGGAATTTTGTTAATAATTGTTTCTCCAACAAATAAAGTCTGGAAAATATGATTCGGTCCAGAAGGAGGTAACATTTTTTGTCTGGCTTCATTAACTGCAGCAAACACCAGTTCTTTAGGAGACATCAACGGCATAAAAACCGGAAGAACAGTTATAGCTAATGGCTGCAGGTTAACAGAAAATTTCGCACTACGTAATTTATTTAAAGGAACATATTTGCTTAACTGTTTTACAAAAGCAGATGAATCCACCGCAGACTGCCCGTCCTTTGATACAATAAACGGCGTAGGAAATACCTGCGCATCTATTAGTGAAAATTTACCCACTTGTTCAAACACACATACTTTAGTTAAATACGAACCTATATCTATACCTAAATAAAGTCCTGCCAATTTTAACCTCCTCCGCCAACCGCAGTAATAAGTTTAGTCAAAGGTAAAAACACTGACATTGCTATTCCACCTACTATTATCCCCATCATTAAAATCATAACCGGCTCAACCATTGCAAAAATTTTCTTAACGGTAGAAGGGACTTCTTTGTCATAATATTGGTTTACTTTCTCTAGAGTATCCGCTAAACTTCCTGATTGTTCACCTACCTTAATCATACGAATAACTATATCAGGGAACCTACCACCTGATTCTTGGCCTGCAAGTTCAAGAGATGTAGCTATTTTCTCTCCTACATTTACGTAATCTTTTGCCTTAGCGACTGACTTTTCTAAATATATGTTACCTGTAACCTCTGCAGCAATTCCTAATGCGTTGTATACATTTACTCCTGAACGAAGGGCTAAAGCAAAAACATGACAGAATCTCGAAAGCGCTATTTTTGTTAATAAGTCGCCAATTACTGGAATTTTTAATTTAAAACGGTCAAGATAAAATCTACCTTTGGGATTCATTCCAATAATAGACCAACTTACGGCAAAAATAACTCCTAAAACCAAAGGAATCCACCAAACCTTACTTGCCCCTAAAACTAATTGTGTAGGCAAAGGTAACTCTACATCAAGTTCCGCAAACATCTTTTCAAACTTAGGGATGACCAGTGCCATAAGAACCGTAACCACCCCTACCATTGCAAAAAAAAGAATAATAGGATAAACCGAAGCCTCTTTAACCCTGGCCTGCAATTCAAGCTGCCATTCAATAAGTCGTGCTAAATCTTCAAGCACCAAGGCAAGTTTTCCTGTGCTTTCTCCAGCACCAACAATGGATACATAAAGCCTAGAAAAAACTCTTGGATGTTGGGAAAGAGCTTCTTTGAAGGTGCATCCTGATTCTATCCGACGCGCTATATCTTCAACAAGTGCCTTTAATTTCTTGTGTTGAGTATTCATCGCCAAATCTTTAAGCACTGTCAACAGAGGAACACCTGCATCCAAAGAAATAGCAACCTGAGTAGTAAAATTAAGCACTTCCACTTGACCTAAACTTAATCCCTTTGCTTCGGTTTGGGTAATAGGATTTCTTGTTTCTTTTGCCTGTGTCAAGAAATATCCCATTGCCCGCAAACGCTGTGCAAGGTCAATTTCACTTTCTGCAGCCATTACGCCTTTTACTAATTTTCCTGCCTCATCTCGTGCTTGGTAACTGAAGTTTGCCACTGGTTAATCCTCTTGCCAACTATTTATTTCTTTTCTCTGAAACCCATTTGCCCAACCATAAGGAGGTCCGCTTCCACTCCCAACAATTCTTACCCTGACAATCCGTCTTGCCCCTCTGAACTGTCCAACAGAAGTAATCGTTGCGGTATTATTTTGAGTATTAACACTTACATTATACCTACCATCACCAAGTGTCTCATTAATAGGAGTTATCGAAGTGGTATTTCGGATAGCTATTTCTATTCTCATTCTTTCTATCCCAGCATTCGCTAAATAAAAAGCAGCTGCACTTTCGCTTAAAGACACCCAAGAATCTTGTGAAGTCTGAAAATAAACTGCTAAGCTTGCACTTAATAACCCTACTAAAACTAAAAGGAAAAAAGCAAGCAGAACAGTAACCTGCGATTTGTTTTTCTTTAAAAAAATAAGCTTCCTCATCAAAATCTAATTTTTAGGCCTCACTACTGTATGTAAAGTAATATTTGAGTTCCCCGGCCGTTCCGGCTCTAAAGGTTTTGGACGAATGGTTAAATTTAACGCTACTGAACTATTAGATAACCCTCTATCTCTTACAGTATAGTTAAAATCAACTACACAACTAGCCAGTTCTTGACGATTAGCCGAAGAAGCTGCTTGAGCAAACTGGTCGTTGTTCCTTTCAGCCCGATATAACATTGTAGCCTGCCCAAAAGCATCGGAATTATTGCCCCTCCAATACCATACCCGGTTATTCGCATTACCGCCTCCACTGGGCAGCCGAAGATACAATGCAGGTGGATTGGTAAAATTAGAATCATTCATTAGACTGGCATTACTTGCTCTTATTTCGTTACTCATTAACGTCATTGCCCATTGGGCATCTTGTAAACAACGAGAAATATTGCGTTGCCTTCTCCAGTCACTATAAGCCTTATAAAAGGCAACTGAGATAGCCAAGGCAATAATTGTAAAAACTGTCAGGCTGATAGTAATCTCTATTAATGTGAAACCTTTTTTAGGATGCATTTTAGTTAGAAAAGTTGGCAACCATACTTAATAAACTAAACTGTCTCTGACGTCCAGAAGCATTCCAAAATACAGTAACATTTATTAAAGTTAAGTTATTATAATCTGCATTCAAACCAGTTGGTGGACAAGTAAAATTAACTTGGCGCTCAAACTGTGTAAAATTATTTACCTGTTGTCTTGTTTCGTTTCGTAACTGGGGATTAGGAAACACCTCTGCAAAAGTTAATAATTCCTCCATCCTTTCCTGCGCAAGAAAATATGCTATGATTCGCATTCTATCTCTACGTAATTG
>JAOAET010000035.1 GCA_026416665.1 Candidatus Omnitrophota bacterium
GATTTCTGAACCGTAGAAATCTTTTCCATTGTCTGGAGAAAGTGTGTATGCTGAATCGTTAGCGAATTCATGGTCATCCCATACTATGTAAAAAGGAAATTTTTCATGTGCTATCTGTAGGTATCTATCTGATTTGTATACCTTGTAAAGTTCCCAGTAATCTCTTTTCTCAAGGGCAACTTTCCTTCCAGATGAAAGATCAATTCTTCTTAACTGTGCATATTGGAAGGATGGTTCATATGTGGTTTCATATATATAATCTCCAAGATGAATTACGAAGTCAAGATTTTCCTGAGAAAGATGGTGCCATGCTGAGTAAAATCCGTTTGTGTAGTCTTGGCAGGAGACAAATGCGAACCTTATTCTTTCAGACTTCGGATCAACTGTTTTGAATGTTCCGACCGGTGATGAAGATTCATCTTTGATGAATCTGTAATAGTATCTTGTTGCTGGTTTGAGATTTTGAACTTTGAGCTTTATAGTGTTGTCTTTGTCTTCTGTAGGGGTGACTACTTCGTTGAAAACGGTTGGGGAGAAATCTTCTGTTTCAGAGACCTGGCAGACGATCGGTGTTCCGGCAATGGAAGTTCTTGTCCAAATAACAGCGGAGTTTTGTGTTACATCTCCCGATGCGACTGATTGAGGGAAAGTGTTCAGGTCAAAGCTCTTGGTTCCAGATGAACCCGAGGAGCAACCATATATAGGAAAATATTTAGCAAGCCAGAAAGCACCTGTTGTTTTCATTAAAAAAAGCAAGAATTCCCTTTTCCTTCTGTCTATTACCATACAACTTCAAGTTTATTCCTATCTTATAAAAAGTTGTTTAAGCCAGAAAGTTTTCATTTGTTCAGTAAAAAATGAATACTCAATTAATTTGCAGGATACGTCGAGTGAGAAATTACTAAAACAAAAAAACTTCTTATCAAAAGGTCTTATGTAAAGCAGGCATCATATTAGTACCCAATTCCTACGCAAGGAGGTATAAAATGAACATACTTACAATTTTACCACGAAATCTTCTCTGAAATCGAAACTTTCCACAAACTCATCTACAAAGACCCTAAGGCAGGTAGAAAACCTGAAATCTCTAACCAGCAAATCAGGGCTCTCCTTATGCTCTCCTACCACCTATATTCTCCTCTACCAACACTCGTAAAAAGACTCGTTAAGCTCGTACCATATCTTCAGAAAATCAAGAATGCAAAGAATTTACTCAAAACTTAGACAATACATGCTACACAGATCAATTATGCTAACTTTTGTCGAAATACTACTTGGGAAAAAGATAAAACTAATGGTGAGCGGTACTATACTTCCGGTGGCTAATGTCAGTAGTGAAATAACCCAGAGGATAAGGAAACTCGGGGGCAGAAGGTTTTGGGTAAGAGGACGAAGGAATTTATACAGTGTTCACTATGGAAAGCAAGTAGAATTTGAAGAGGTGTACTACGGGGTGATAGTTATGGTGTTATGTGATGAGGATGGCGTTGTGTATGATGTGTGATTTACGTATGGTAGCATGCCTGAGAGTAAAGCATATAGAGTGAGAAGGGTTGAGAGCAGATGGTTTAGGGAGCTGGTAGGATACAATGAAGTAGACAAAGCTTATAGGTATTTTGAGGGTGTGAAGATGTGTAGTGGTAAGGTGTGAGAGGGGTATAAGGCAGGTAGTAGAGAGTGTTATTGGGAGGATAAGGGGTTTCAAGTATGTGGCGCAGAGGTATTACGTTTTTGAGTTGTCTGTATGCTTACTATATAGCTTATAGTTTTTTCAGGAATAAAAATGTGGTTAAATTTCTCGCGCAACGTATGTTGTATAATACAGGCTGTAAACTATAATTTAGGTAGGCTAAAACATGACGAAAGAGCAGAAGTTTTTCAATGCTCTTAGAGATATCTTCATCGGTGCAAAAGTGGAAGGCACTGGCGGTTTTATAAAACTAATGAAAATAAAAACTAAGTATTATGAAAAGATAGAGCAATTACTCAAAGAAGATATAGACAATGCACTAGGTAAATATCCAAACTTTCGAGAAGAGCTTTTCGATAAGCTTTACACATTTTTTAAAAGATATTTTACAGAAAGTGGTAGCATCTACTTTAATTCTACACCATTTCATAATAATATCTATGAAAGGATTTATACAGATGATAGAGATGTAATTTTATTTTGGAAAACAAAAATGCTTTACTATGTAAAAACAGATAGGATATTCAGGAGTATGCCAATTGAATTTGAGGGCAAAAAATTCTTCTTTGATGCATCAGAAGTTGAAAATAAAAAGAGCAACGAAAAAAGAGAACTTATCTATAAATTCGAAAAAATATCAGAAGATAACACCATACAGTTTAAAGTTTTATACTCTGAGAAAGGAAGAAAAACAAAGATAGAAGAAATTTTAAGAGAGATAAAGAAAGCCGAACTCAACATTACAGAAGAAGATATAGAAAGATCAATTAGGATTTTTGAAAGACAAAGTGAAGTAGATTACTTTATAAACAAAAATGCCAAAGCATTTTTAAAAGAACAATTTGATCTTTGGCTTTACCAGTATGTTACAGATCCTGAGGTTGAGTGGAATATAGAAAGGATAGAGCAGATACAAATACTAAAAAGAATTGCTTATAAACTCATAGATTTTATATCTCAGTTTGAAGATGAATTAGTGAAAATTTGGAACAAACCAAAATTTGTTAAGAATTCTAATTATGTGATTACACTAGATAGAATAGCAAAAAAAGGCGGGTGGCACATAATAGAAAAACTAGTCAAGCATAACGGATGGCAAGAACAGGTAAAAGAATGGATTAAATTAAAAATAATTACAGATAAACCAGACAAAATTATAGAAGAAAAAATCACAGGTAAAGAATTAAACAAAAGTTATCAGTTTTTACCCATAGATACAAAATATTTCAAAGATTTGGAAATAGAAATACTTGAACTTTTTGACAATCTTGACAATGAGCTTGACGGATGGCTTATAAAGAGCGAGAACTATCAGGCATTGAATACAATACTACCTAAATTTAAAGGAAAAATACAAACCATTTATATAGACCCTCCATTTAACAAGGAACAAAACGCTGATTATCTCTACAATGTAAAATACAAAGATTCTACCTGGGCAAGTATGCTTGAGAATAGATTAAGGTTAGCAAAAGATTTGCTAAATGACAGAGGGAGCATCTTTGTTAGATGTGATTACAACGGAAACTGGATAGTTAGACCTTTGATGGACGAGGTGTTTGGAAGGGAGAATTTTAGGAATGAGATTATTATAAGGAGAGGGGCACCAAAATCTGCAATGTTTGAGCAATTTGGTGGTATCAAATCACTTGGAGTAATGTATGACAATTTATTTTGGTATTCATCCACTCCAGATACTCGTTATCAAGGTTTTAAAGTTCCCACTCAGCGAAAGGGTGGATACTGGAGCAATTTTTATGACATGAAGCCAAGTGGAGAAAGACCAACAATGAGATACGAATTGTTTGGTTTGCTTCCCCCTAAGAATTATTACTGGAAATGGAGTAAAGAGAGAGCGTTAAAAGCTGTTGAGAACTACAAAAAATATGAAGAAAATAAGAAGGATGGTGAAACTATAGAAGAATACTCCGCTAGAACTCAAATAAGAGATTTTGTTAAATTTGAAAACGGAAAAGTTAAATACTGGGTACCCACAAGAGAAGAAGATTTCTTAGACAATAAATGGTTTGATATTACTGGTTTTTCCTCCAACTGGAAATTTAAAACCGAGAATTCAGAAAGTCTTCTAAAACGCATTATCCAATCCACATCTAACGAGGGCGATTTAGTTATGGACTTCTTCCTTGGTTCTGGAACAACAACCGCAGTTGCACATAAACTTAAAAGAAAATGGATTGGTGTTGAAATGGGAGAACATTTTCGGGATGTGGTTCTAATCAGAATGAAAAAAGTTTTGGCTTATGACAATTTGGGCATATCCAAAGAAAAAGATGTTGAAGAAAAATACAATGAGAACAAGGCAGGCGGGTTTTTCAAATACTATGAACTAGAGCAATACGAAGAAACACTTGCTAACACAATTTATGAAGATTGCGGCGTGTCTAGCGAAGATATATTTACATTCAAAAGTAAAACACTTTACGAACAGTATGCTTTTATGAAAGATGAAAAAATGCTTAAAACACTTGAGATTGATTATGAAAATAACAAAATAAAAGTAGATTTAAACAAAATATACGAGAATATAGACATAGCCGAGACACTTTCGAACCTTACAGGCAAGTGGATAAAGCAAATAAAAGATGGAAAAGTTATTTTTGAAGATGGTAGCGTTGTTGATACGAAGAGTTTAGATTACAAGCTTATAAAACCTTTGATATGGTGGGAATAATTTGCTGGAGGTAAAAAATGAAAAAGCAAACTAAAACTAAAAGCAATAAGACAGATATAAATATAGGACTGATCCTATCAAGTATTCTAGATGGTATTGAATTTTTAAATGATGATAAATTTATATTCCTAAATGAATTAAACCTAGATAAATTTTCAAATACTAAAAGACTTTTTGACTATCAAATTCAATCCTTGAAAAATCTTTTAAAAGCCATCTATCTCTTCAATAAAGAAGGGAAACAAGGACTTTACGAGAGATACAAAGCACTGATCGGAGAAAAATATTTTTATGCTTCTAAATCCAGTATGCTAGAAGAAGCAGGTTTTCATATAGAAAACTCGCAAATAAGTCTTCTAGAATTATCAAACCGTGCATCTATTTGGATGGCAACAGGAAGCGGTAAAACAATTGTTATCATAAAGCTTATAGAAATACTCATTGAACTTATGACCAAAGGATTAATACCTAAAAAGGATATCCTATTTCTTACTTACAGAAATGACTTAATTGAACAGTTTTTAAATCATTTTGATGAATTTAACTCTAGCCGAATTGATAAAATATACATATACAATCTCAAGGATTACGAGAACATAAAATCTGGTGGAAGGCTTTTCAGAAACAAAGGCAATGTAGACGTTTTTTATTACAGGTCCGATCTAATTTCTGATGAACAGAAGGAAAAAATCCTTGATTATAAGAGATTTGACACTAATTGGTATTTAATTCTTGATGAAGCACACAAAGGAGATAAAGAAGAGAGTAAAAGACAATCAATCTTTACTATCCTTTCTAAAAAAGGATTTTTATTTAACTTTTCCGCTACCTTTACAGATGAATTAGACCTGATTACATGTGCTTACAATTTTAACCTTGCAGAGTTTGTTAAAAGTGGTTACGGCAAAAGACCTTTTCTGTTTAAATCTGATATAAGAGCTATCTCAAACAAAAATATCGATTTTTCAGAAGAACAAAAAAAGGCAGTTATCCTAAAAGTTTTAATGATCTTTACACTCGTAAAAAAAGCAAAAGAAAATGTAAGAAATCTTTATCATAATCCTTTGATTATGGTTTTGGGAAACTCTGTAAGCATTGAAGAAAGCGATTTGGAACTATTTTTCAGAGAACTTGTAAAAATAGCACAAGGAAAAGTTGAACAAAAGACTTTTAAAACAGCAAAAGAAGAGCTTATTAAAGAACTTTCAGAAAGTAGTTATGTTTTTGATAACCAAAGCATAAACATAGATAAAGAACTGATACAAAACCTCTCTATAAGAGACGTATTAAAAGCTACCTTTAACACAGATAGATTCGGAAATATAGAAGTTATAGTTCTTTCTGAGAATAAAAATGAACTAGTATTTAAACATGTTGGTTCTGACCTACCGTTTGCACTTTTAAAAATTGGCGATATAACTACCTGGATTAAAGAAAAATTAGATGGATATTCTATTGTAGAAAAGTTTGAAAACGAAAGTATATTTAAAAATCTCAATGAACCCGAAAATTCAAGCATAAATATTCTTTTGGGCTCAAGAGCATTTTATGAAGGATGGGATAGCAACAGACCCAATATTATCCTTTATATAAATATTGGAAAAGGAAAAGAGGGAAGAAAATTTGTTTTACAATCAATGGGGCGTGGTATAAGAATCGAACCATCAAAAGGAGAAAGAAAAAGATTAAGTATTATAGACCCTCGGACTTACAATCAGAAAAAACAATATGCCGACTTGCTCGAGACCTTATTTATCTTTGGAACAAAAGCACAAAATTTACAAGAAATCGTAGAAATACTTAAGCAAGAAGAACTTGATGAACACATTGGAGACGAATTTATAGAAAATCCCAAAATACAAAGGGAGTTACTTTTGGTGCCTAAATACAAGAAAATTGAGTTGCCCGATGCTTCATTAAATACATTTGAACTTACAAAAGAAGAGTTTGACCTTCTTAAAAACTACTGCAATTACCTAGGAAAAAAGGTTTTACTAGTTAAATATGATCTGGAACCCAAAGAGGTCTTTAAACTATTCGAAAGCTTTGAAGAAGCTAATAAAAACAAGTTTTACAGAATAATCCATAATAACGGCTATAAAAGAGATGTAGAATTTTTATTGAGAATAGCATTAAGAAATTTAAAAAGTTATACAGAGGATCTAGAAAGATTTGAGCAATTAACAAATGAAATAGTTCACTTTAAATACATAAGAATTTCAAAGGAAAAAGCAGAAAAAATAAAAGAAAAAATTAAGGAAGTTAAAGATCATGTCAAAGAAAAATCAAATAGAAACAAAAAAATAGAAGTTGATAACCTGGAACTACGATATATAGCACAACACTATTACCTTCCATTAGTTTTAGTAAATGATGATAAAATCGACTATATTAGGCATGTAATAAAAGCAGAGAGTGAAAAAAGGTTTATATCAGAATTAATAGAGTATCTAGCTTATGAAGATAATCTATTTAAAAGCTTTGACTGGTGGTATTTTTCTAAAATAGATGAAATTTGGGATGATATTTATATTCCCTACATAGATTCATCTTGTCATTTGACAAAGTTTAAACCTGATTTTATATTTTGGCTATGTAAAGACAATAATTACACTATCTTGTTCATTGACCCTAAAAGCACAGAATTCACATCTGCATATAAAAAGATAGATGGATACAAAAGGATATTTATGGAAAATGATGAACCAAAGGTTTTTGATTTTGAAGACAAAAAAATTAAGGTTTTACTGTATTTATACGGGAAAAAGGCGGGTGCCTCTAAAGAGTATGAAAATTTCTGGATAAATAGTCTTGACGAATTATCAGACAAGTTGCATAACGCGAACAATTAAAAGCCAACAAAACAAAAATTTTGAGTTTTTAATGCTTTCATTCTTTGACAAAGACAACAGCTTCAAAATCTTTGACCACCTTGATATTGCTCTGAAAACTAAAACAATTTTGACTGTAGCTATCACATGGTTTGTATCTTATAGTTTTTTTCAGGAATAAAAATGTGTGTTTAATTTCTCACCTGGCATATCAAAATCAATTTATTTTTGTTATGTAATTTTCCTCATAGAATACTAGATTCTGTGCTATTGTTTCAATGTTTCTATTTTCTTATTGGTATCAATTCGGTTTTCTCCAAATATTCCATCTGATTTGCTGAACTCGGAATCAGTGATTAAAGTTAAAATATGCTTGAACTTATAGTTTTTACTTTTTTACTTCTAACAGATTATGATGGAGAAGCGGAACTCATGAACAAAGATGGTAATGTTGTGGGAAAAGCTCTTTTAAAGGAGACTCCGCATGGTGTTCTCATATACGTTGAAGCAACCGGGCTTCCACCTAGTTCAGAATTAGCTTTTCACATACATGAAAAAGGTTTGTGCGAACCTCCTGATTTCCAAACAGCGGGTGGGCACTTCAATCCAGAAAAGAAAAAGCACGGATTCCTGAACAAAGATGGATACCATGCAGGAGATATGCCAAATTTTTTCACAGATAAGGAAGGTAGAGCGAGATTCCAGGTTCTAAATACGAAAGTTACAATGAAAGAAGCGAGACCAAACTCCATTTTGGGACTTTCTCTTATGATACATGTTCACAGGGATGATTATGTAACGGATCCAGCAGGTGGTG
>JAOAET010000029.1 GCA_026416665.1 Candidatus Omnitrophota bacterium
AACAATTTCATGATGCGCACCATAAAGAGATGGCCGGATAAGGTCATTCATACCCGCATCTACAATCACAAATTTTTTAAAAGGCGTTTTTTTAATATAAAGCACCTTGGTAATTAAAACACCTGCTGAACCAATAATAAACCTACCCGGCTCCATAATAATTTTTCTTTTGCTCTTTTTAAGTAGTGGTAAAACTTTTTTGGCAAACTCAAAAGCACTTTGTGGCTTTTCATTTTTGTAAACAATACCTAGACCGCCTCCAATATTAAGATATTCAAGAAAAATTCCTTGTTTTTCTATTTTTTCAATGAAATTAACTACCTTCTTTATTGCCTCAACAAATGGTGTGGCAGTGGTTATCTGGGAACCAATATGTATGTGAATACCGTTTATTTTAACTCCAGAAAGTTTTTTCGCTAAAAAAAGCATCTGTCTTGCAGTTTGAAAATCTACTCCGAACTTATTGGTTAATTTACCTGTTGTAATGTAATGGTGTGTCTTTGGTTCAACATCAGGATTAATTCTAATGGCAACCTGGGCTGTTTTACCCAATTGTTTAGCAACTCTATTGATATTTTCTAATTCTGAGAATGACTCTACATTAAAAAATAAGATTCCGCAGTTTAAGGCTTCTTTAATTTCTTCGGTTGTTTTTCCTACAGAGGCATAAACTATTTTTTGAGCTGGACAGTTCGCCTTCAAGGCAAGATATAACTCGCCTCCTGAGACCACATCTAACCCTGCACCATACTGCACGAGTGTCTTTAAAATAGTAAGATTGGAATTTGCCTTTACCGAATAACAAATCAATGGTCTAACACTTTCAAAGGCAGCTTTAAGTTTCAAAAAGTGCCGCAAATAAGTATGATAACTGTATACATAAAGAGGCGTGCCAAATTTTTTAGCTATTCTTAAAAGTGAAACTTCCTCACAGTAAAGATATTTACCTCTGTATTTAAACTCATGCATAGGACTATCCTTCTCTAATTCATGCACGTAAGCCAAACACTGACTTTGACATCTCCCTTGATGCTACCTTCCCGCACATAAGCACAAGTTCCATTGTAATTAGTTACACCTACATCTTTATCGTCTCCTTTAGTTTCTCCAGAATAACCAGCCATAACAGCAATAACCTTCCCATCGTTGCTACAGCAAAGCCATTCATGGTCATTATCATAAGAGGTTCCTTTAGATTCCACCCAAATATTCGGTACATCTGGCCAAGATGTGCGACGTACTCCTCCTAAGGTTATCCCTGAGGTAGCAGTTATATTTGTAGCAGTTATATTATTATTTACCTGCAGATTCCCAGTAATTAAAGCGTTACCCACAACATGTAACCTTTGACTAGGAGAATTTGTGTTTATGCCAACGCTGCCAGAAACAATGTTGTTTCCGCCCACTATTGCATTACCTGTTACATTAGCATCACCTACTACATGTAGCCTTTGGCTGGGAGAGTTTGTGTTTATACCAACATTACCAGAAACGATATTATTGCCTCCTACTAATACATTACCTGTCACATTGGCATTACCTACAACATGCAGTCTCTGGTTAGGTGAAGTAGTTCCAATACCAACATTGCCCGCATTGGTACTTCGGATATTAAGGGGATTAGAACCTGGTTCTTCTATCCAATATCCTCCTGTTCCACCTACAGGGTAATACCTACGATCTGCTCCACCTGCAAATGAACTGCACACCATTAGTTGTTGGGTAGCATTATTAAAATACATTCGTCCTTCATCACGCCAATTAGTACAAGGTGTCCTTGGATTTTGAGCAGGAAACAACTGCATTTCTCTATAAACACCAGAAGGAGAAGGATAATAAGTGGTTATAGTGATATTTTCTTGTGTTTGAGCAAAGGCTAACACTTTAATAGAAGAAAAAAAATGTTAAAATTACTGTCAAAAACCAAACCTGGGAATATAACATTTTTCCCTCCTTTTTAATTTCATCTTTTTCTGGTTAAGAACTAAATAACTATCTTACAGACCGTTTTGTCTTTACTGCGAAAAATGGCGTAAATATCTTCTGAATTTCTTTCTGCTGCAATTTAGGAGAAAATTGTTTAAGTATCTGGTCAACCATATCCTTTAGTTTAATCTTATTTTCTTCAGAATAACGAACCATTTTACCAATAATTTCATGGGCTTGTTTAAAAGTCACTCCCTTAGAAACCAAATATTCTGCTAACTCCGTAGCATAAATTGTCTCATCGGTTAAGACCTCTTCTATTGTCTCTTTTTTTAAACTAACTCCTGCTAAAAACTTTGCTAACAGTCTCAATTCCTGTTTAACAATTTCTATTGAACTAAACAACGGCTCTTTGTCAAGCTGCATATCCCGATTATAAGCCATGGGAAGTCCTTTCATAGTAGTTAGAAGAGAAATCAAATTACCATAAATTGGTCCAGTGTATCCCCTTACCAGCTCTAAAAAATCTGGATTCTTTTTATGGGGCATATGGCTTGAACCCGTACAAAATTCTTCGGGTAATTGCAAAAAGTTATATTCCTGCCCAGAGTAAAGAATAAAATCTTCTGCCAATCTTGACAGATGCATCTGAAGTATAGCCAAGGCGCTTAACAATTCAATAATAAAATCACGAGAACTTACATTATCCAAGGAATTTTGAGTCAGTGCTATCTTAAAAGGAAAGTCCTTACCGTATTTTTTAATAAACTGGGCAATTGCTTTATTATAATGTTCTCTCTTAATGAAACTACCTGCTACTGCTCCTGCTCCCAGACAAATCTCCTGTGTTTTACTGAATGTCTCCAGTCTACGCAAATCACGCTGAAACATCCTGCCATAACTTAAAATGTAATTGGCAAATTTTATTACCTGTGCACGACGGGTATGCGTATAGCCAATAAAAAAATCGTCCTTGTATTTTTTAGCCAAATCAAAAATAGCTACCAAAACTTTAGTCAAAAGATGCTCTATTTCCAAACAATTCACAATGCAATAATACTTCTCATCAAAAACTACCTGGTCGTTTCGCGAACGAAAACTATGTAGTTTACGGGCAGCGGTTTTGTGTTTTTTCTCTAAACGATTCTGAATCTCGGTGTGGATATCTTCCGACTGTGGGTCGTATTTGAATTTTTTTTCTTTTATTTCTTTAAGTATTTGCTGTAAGTCCATCTCCAAGGCATTTGCCTCTTGGATAGTTAAAACCCCAGTCAACACCAAGGCGCTTATATGAATCATAGAATGGTAGATATCAAACTCTGCCAGTTTATAATCATAGTGAATGGACTGCTGAAAACGATAGAATTCTTCATCCAACTTTTTAGCAAACCTTCCACCCCAGAGTTTTTCTGCCATAGCCTTACCTTTCTTGTCCTTTAAAGGGCATTGCCCAGATTTTAATAAACCCATCTGCCAGGCGATGGTCAAAGGTATCTTCTTTACTGTAAGTGGATAACTCCTTTTTATAAAGAGAATAAGGAGATTTTCTGGCTACAGCAACACAGCTTCCTTTAAACAGTTTTAGTTTTATAGAACCTGTAACATTTTTTTGAGTAACCTCCATGAAACTATCCAAAGCCTCTTTTAATGGTGAATACCACAGGCCATAATAAATAAGTTCTGCATATTTAAGAGAAAGTATTTCCTTATAATGTGCAGTCTCCCTATCTAAGACCAAACTTTCTAATTCCTTATGTGCGATATAAAGAATAGTAGCTGCAGGTGCTTCGTAAATTTCTCGGGATTTTATACCCACTAAGCGATTCTCTATTAGGTCATATCGTCCAACTCCATAGGCCCCACCTATTTCGTTTAATAGCGCAATCAATGGTTGCAACTTCATTTTCTTGCCGTCAACTTTAACAGGAACACCTTTTTCAAATGCTACTTCAATGTATTTAGGATAAGAAGACAGCCCGGTTGGAGCTTTGGTAATTAAATAGGCATCCTCAGGAGGTTCTTTGTCTAAATCTTCTAATATCCCTGCTTCAATAGAAACACCCCACAGATTTCGGTCAATGCTATAGGGCTTTTTCTTAGTGACTTCAATAGGGATATTATGCATTTGGGCATACTCTATCTCTTCTTCCCGCGACTTAAACTCCCACTCCCTTAAAGGTGCAATAACTTTTAATTTAGGGTCTAAAATCGTAGCAGTTACTTCTAGGCGAACCTGGTCGTTTCCTTTTCCCGTACATCCATGGGCAATATATTCTGCCTTTTCCTTGTGCGCAACCTCTACTAGATACTTAGCAATAAGAGGTCTACCCAAAGCAGTTGCCAACAGGTATTTACCTTCATAAATAGCGTTTGCCTTTAAAGCAGGTATAATAAAATCCTTAATAAACTCATCACGTAAATCTTTTACATATACCTTAGATGCCCCTGCAGCAAGCCCCCGTTCCTCTATTTTTTGAAAATCCTCTCCTTGACCCAAATCAGCAACAAAACAAATAACCTCAAAACCTTTATCTTTTAACCAACGAATAGCACAAGAGGTATCTAATCCTCCAGAATAGGCTAAAACAACTTTCTTCATTTTTTCTCCTTAATTAATTACAGATTTTGTTAATTCAGTTTATTTTTCGTTGCCAATATCACTAATCTTTAACTTTTCAACAGACTCACCAAGATTGCCTTCTGTACATGCAAGCGATTCTCCGCCTGGTCAAATACTATTGAGTGTTTTCCGTCTATAACTGAATCAGTAATTTCTTCTCCACGATGTGCAGGCAGACAATGCATCACCAACACATTTTTCTTTGCCAGTGAAAGTAATTGCTCATTAATTTGAAATCCTTTAAAATCACTTCTACGTTTTTGTGCCTCTCTCTCCTGCCCCATAGATGTCCAGACATCAGTGTAAATAATGTCTGCTTGGTAAACTGCCTCTTGCGGATTAGTAAAAAGCTCTATGAAAGAACCAGTTTCTTTGGCTTCTATTGAGGCCTTCTTTACTACCTCTTCTTTGGGCAGATAGCCTTTGGGTGAAGCAATTTTTAGATGCATACCTAACTTGGCGGCAATAAAAATTAAAGAATTACATACATTATTCCCATCGCCGACGTAAGCCATAATTATCTTATTATAACTTAAACCTAGCTTCTCTTGTATAGTAAATACATCTGCTAATGCCTGACAAGGGTGCGAATAATCAGACAAACCGTTGATAACCGGGACATCAGCATACTGGGCCATCTTAAGCACAGTCTGATGAGCAAAAGTCCGCAGCACAATCCCGTCTACATAACGGCTCAATGTCTTAGCCACGTCATGAATACTCTCACGCACACCTAATTGAACCTGCTCAGGACCTAAGTAAATAGCATTGCCACCTAATTGGTACATTCCAACGGAAAAAGAGACATAAGTGCGGTTAGAAGGCTTCTCAAAAATAAGTGCTAAGGTCTTTCCTTTAAGGGTACCCGCATAACGGTTAGGATTTTTTTTAATCCTTTTGGCTTGAGAGAAAATTTTTTGAATGTCTTTTAAAGATAAGTCTGCAATACTTATAAGGTCCTTTTTCATTGGTTTACCTCAGCTAATACACTATCCAAAATTAAAACTGCCTGATTAATCTGTCGTCTTGTTACGGTTAATGAAGGCATAATACGAAGCACTGTTTCGTGAGTACAATTAATCAATAACCCTTTTTGCCGGCAAAGTTCAACAATCTCCTTACCCGATTTATATAACTCTATTCCTAACATTAATCCCATACCTCGCACTTCTTTAATAAGATTAGGATAACGGCTTCTCAATTCTTGCAACCTCTTTAAAAGGTATTCTCCTTGGATGATAGTATTCTTAAGCATCTTGTCTTTCTTAAGCGCCTCTAATACTGCCAAAGCAGCTCTACAAATTACTGGTCCTCCTCCAAAGGTAGAAGCGTGGCTGCCTGCAGTCAATAAATCCGCATACTCTTTTTTTGCCAGCATACAACCAATAGGCAAACCTCCACCCAGTGACTTTGCTAAAGTAAAAATATCCGGCTCAATTTCAAATTGCTGCCAGCAAAAGAATGTCCCTGTTCGACCAATACCTGTCTGAACCTCATCAATAATTAACAAAAGTTTGTGTTGGTCGCATAATTGACGAATTTCTTTTACAAACTGCCTATCTGCAACATTAATACCACCTTCTCCTTGAATTAACTCTAACATAATCGCTACTGTCTGGTCACTGATTGCCTGTTTTGTTTTGCCCAGGTCATTAAAAGGCACTATCTTAAAACCTGGTAAAAGGGGGGCAAAACCTTCCTGATATTTACGTTGTCCGGTAGCCGAGAGAGTAGCTAATGTTCTACCGTGAAAAGAATTTTCAAAAGTAATAATTTCAAATCTTCCCCTTCCAAATTTACGGGTAAGTTTAATTGCTGCCTCGTTTGCCTCTGCTCCAGAGTTACAGAAAAAAGCCTTAAATTTATTTTGGGTTAAACGAGCAAGTTGCCGCGCTAACTTTGCCTGAGGCAGATGATAGTAGTTGTTTGGCACAAAAATTAGTTTAGCAATCTGGTCACGCACTGCGTTCATTACCCGCGGATGACAATGGCCTACATTTACTGCACCCCAGCCGGGGAAAAAATCTAGATACTTCTTGGCATGTATATCCCAAAGGTAACTGCCTTTGCCTTTAACAAAAACAACCGGCACCTTGCTGTAACTGGGAACAATAAATTCATTATAGATATCAAATACTTCCGCCAGTTTCATAAAACAATCTCTGTGCCAATACCTTGATCTGTGAATATCTCAAGAAGTAAGGCATGTGGAATACAGGCATCTACCATATGTGTCTTTTTGACACCTGCTTCAAGTGCCTTAATACAAGCTCTAACTTTAGGAATCATCCCTGTCTGAATCACTTTCTCTTCTATCATACGTTCAGCCAACTGCTTGGTAAGATGTGAGATAAAAGAAGTGGCATCATCAGGGTCGCGCATAATCCCTTTGACATTGGTTAAAACCACTAATTTCTCTGCCTCCACTGCAGCAGAAATACTTGCGGCTGCCTCATCAGCATTTACGTTATAGGTCTTTTTATCTAAACCACAAGCCATTGGAAGAATAACTGGGATTTTATCCTGCTTTAATGCCTGTAGGATAATTTGGCTATTTACAGAGATTACCTCTCCGACAAGACCTAAGTCAATTTTCGCTTTTTTCTTCTCAGCAATAATAAGACCATTGTCTTTACCATTTAAACTACAAACTTCTACCCCTAATTCCTTAATTTCATTTACAATTAAGCGGTTTAGTTTAGTTAATTCTTCCTCAACTACTACCAGTGTTTCTTCATCAGTTACCCGCATACCATCTACAAAATCTGACTTTTTTCCTGTTGAACGCATCCGCTCGCTAATATTCGGTCCACCTCCGTGCACCAAAACTGGACGCAACCCCATAAGCTTAAGACACACAATATCTTGAAGCACTCCACTACGAATACGCTCTTCCCCTAAAATACTTCCTCCATATTTTATTACAATTATCTTGTCACGAAATTGCCGAATATAAGGAAGCGCCTCTATTAGAACATCTGCCTTTTTAATTGCCTCTTCCATCTCTAAAACCCTTTCGTATGTTTTTAATTATAAGCGGCATTTATTTTAATATATTCGTAAGACAAATCTGAGGTATAAATTATTGCCTGTTGTTTTCCTCTACCAAGACTGACCTCTACCTTAACCTCTTTTTTGTGTAAATCTTTTAATTTAATCTTAAGTTGTTCTTCTTTTATTGGTAGACCTAAACTCCCAATTGCTGCTACTATTCTTCCAATATTGGGGTTTTCTCCAAACATAGCAGTTTTAAAAAGATTAGAATTTGCAATAGCACGACCGGCCTTTTCTGCCTCGTTTTGAGTGGCAGCATTTGTTACTTTTATTTGAATAACCTTAGTTGCCCCTTCACCGTCACGAACTATCTCTTTTGCCAAAAACAAACAAACTCTCTTTAGAGCTTCCTTAAAATCTGATAATGCCTTGCCACTTTTAATAATGGGGTTATTTGCCTGACCGTTTGCTAAAATTAAAACAGTGTCATTGGTGCTCATACAACCGTCTACACTAATACGATTAAAAGAAAAATCCACTGCTTCTTTTAAGGCCTCCTTTAAGGCAGACTTCTTAATATTTGCATCGGTAAAGATATAGGCAAGCATTGTAGCCATTTTCGGAGAAATCATCCCTGCACCTTTAGCAATTCCGCTTAGAGTAATTAACCGCTTGCCCCAAACAAACTCTACAGTTATCTCCTTAGGAAATTTATCTGTAGTCATAATTGCCTGTTTTGCATAAACTATATTTTCTGGAGAAAGCAGTTTTACTAATCTTGGGATAGCAGAACGTATCTTTTGTGTATCAAGTGGCCTACCAATAATTCCTGTAGAAGCTACTTGCACAGAAGTTGTCGGGATATTTAATGCCTCTGCAACTAACCTGCACATTAATTTTGCATCTTGCAGACCACGCTTTCCATTAAAACAATTGGCATTACCAGAATTAACAATCACTGCCTGCACATATCTTGTGTGTAAAAGATGGTTTTTTGATACTACCACTGGTGCTGCGGCAAAGGTATTGGTGGTAAAAACTGCTTCTGCAGTAGCAGGGAATTTAGAATAAAAAAGACACAAATCTAATTTTCCGCTTTTTTTTAATCCACAACTAACTGCTGAAGCAGTAAAACCCTTTGGTAAGATTGCTATCTTTTTTACTTTCATCAAAATTTTTTTAAAGCAAGCCTGTAGTCTGGGGGTACCCCAGCATTATATTCATATTCTGAACTGCCTGACCACTTGCACCTTTAATTAGATTATCTATAGCAGTTATTACTATTACCGTTCTATCAAATACTTGAACACTTATATCGCAAAAATTTGTGTAACAGACATCTTTTAAACAGACCTGTTTATTATCTCTAATACGAATAAACGGCTCTTTCTGGTAAAATTTCTTATACAAGGATATTAGCTTGGGGGTAGTATAACTTTTTGTCTTGAGGCGCACATACATTGTAGAAAGAATTCCACGTTTAACTGGTAAAAGGTGTGGCACAAAAGTTATCGGTATTTTTTTACCCGCAAGTTTAGTCAATTCCTGCTCAATTTCTGGGATGTGCTGGTGGCTGTTTACTTTGTAAGCATGAAAGTCTTCGTCTATTTCAGTAAAAAGCATTTCTGGGGCAAGTTTTTTCCCTGCTCCGGATGTGCCAGACTTTGCGTCAATAATAATTGGCTCATCTTCTAAAGAGTCTGTTGCTACTAAAGGAGCTAAACCCAAAACAGCAGCGGTAGGATAGCAACCTGGATTGGCCACGAACTTTGCGTTTTGAATTTTAAGACGATAAAGCTCACAAAGTCCATAAATTGCCTTTTTGATATTAGCTGGGTCTTTATGACCAAGACCATACGCAAGCTGATATGTCTTAGGATTATTAAGACGATAATCTGCACTTAAATCAACCACATATTTATTTGCGGCAAGTAACTGCGGCACAATCTCCATTGCCTGGGTATGTGGTAAAGCAAGAAAAATAAAATCTGAGCGGGAAATCACATCGGAAATATTTAGTTTCTGACAGACAAGAGAAGTGCGTTGATAAAAACGGCTTACTAACTCTGAAATAGGTTTTGGTTCATCTGTAGTTGAATATAAGGCAGTTACCGTTACTTTAGGATGTGCTAACAATATTTCTAACAGCTGTTGTCCGGTATAACCTGTTGCTCCGATGATACTAACATTGACTGGCATAGATTATGTTCCTTTTAAAATAATACTTATTTTTTATTATAACTATTTCCGACGGATTTGCAAGTATTTTTCGTCGGCAAAAAAAATCCCGCACTTTGATGTGCGGGAGGTTGACTTGTATCTTTAGGCAGTTTCTTTATCGCTTCGTCCACTGGAAGCGTTTACGAGCACCTTTCTGTCCGTATTTCTTACGTTCCTTTGCTCTGGGGTCTCTAGTCAAAAACCCACCTTTTTTTAATATATCTTTTAATTCTGGCTCAACTGCCAACAGTGCACGGCTTATAGCATGACGCAGAGCACCGGCTTGTCCGCTAATACCACCACCTTTGATATTGGCAGAGATATCATATTTATTGAGGGTATTGGTAGCACGTAACGGCTGACGAATAATAATTCTATCGGTCTCACGACCAAAGTATTGGTCCATAGGGATACCGTTTACTGTTATAATCCCTGAACCAGCTTTTAAAATCACCCTAGCTACTGCTTCTTTTCTTCTTCCTACTACAGGCACATTTAATAAAGTCTGATTCTCCATCTTATTTTACCGGGTCAATAAGTTGAGGTTTAAGATTAGCATGAGGATGTTGGTCATCTGCATACACTTTTAACTTTTTAAACATCTTTTCTGCTAAAGCACCTTTGGGCAACATCCTGCGCACAGCTAATTTAATAACTTGTTCAGGTTTATTTTTAAGCATTTTCTCTAAGGTAACCTCTTTTAAACCACCAGGATATCCTGAAAATCGGCGATACACCTTAGCAGACATCTTTTTACCAGTTACCCGAACCTTAGCGGCATTAATTACAATAACGCCGTCTCCTGTATCCATGTGCGCAGTATAATAAGGCTTGTGCTTACCGCGTAAGAGAATAGCTATACGGCTAGCCAGACGCCCTAAGATTTTATCCTTGGCATCAATAAGATACCAATTTCGTTTTATCTGGTTTTGTTTGGGAACAAATGTCTTTTGCATAGG
>JAOAET010000050.1 GCA_026416665.1 Candidatus Omnitrophota bacterium
AATAGGGGTGTGGTTTGCTTTAATATGGAGCGTTTTAGTATTAGTTAAAGCGCCTCAGGAAATAACAAATTTTGTTTCAAGATTCTGGATAACTTTATTCTTGATTAGCGGAATAGCCAAGACCGCCAAAATAATTTTTTATAAAAAGAGTAGAACAGTTATAGAAGACAACCAAAAGAAAAATAAGTTAGATGGCGGAGTGAAAGATGAAAATTGCTTCCATAAATATAAAAAGTACAATATTCTACTGCGGCAGCATAAGATAAGTCCATCTGACGGTGGGTTAAAGAATACCAAATTAAAAATAGCGATTATAACGTCCCTTATAGGGATTTCTTTTGCTACTTTTGGTACGGGTGGTTTCTTGTCTTTGTATCCAGTAATGGCTACTTTTACTGCCTTTTTCTGGGCGATTAATGCCTTTGCAGTAACAGTTATTTTCTGGGCAAGCACTGCTTTCTGGGAAACAACTGTAAATGCAAGAGAGAGAAAAAACATAAAGAAGCTTAAATTTAAAATACTAATTATTTCACTACTTTCTTCATTAGCGCTTGAGACGCTCTTCATTTTTGCTGGTGGAATACTTTCACCTACGCTTATTGGGATTAGTGAAATCTGCTGTGGTTTGTTACTTGGAATTGTTACTGCAGGTTTCATTCATAGTAAATTACAGATTGTTAGTCATATGAAAAAACCTTATTTAACCTACGGTATTTTCCCGCTTGCCTTTCCATTGATTGCTGGTCCAGGTGTTCTGGGATTAACCCCCATTCTAGCAAGCAAATTCGGTATATTCAATGTGGTATTTGGGTTTATACTTAATTTGCTTATTCAATATGCTTTGCTTTCCGCTGTGGTCTTTAAAAATTGGAATCCTTTTAGTCTTGAGCAGAATAAATATTACCGTTTTCTCATAAAACCATCAAGTAAGACCGCAGTTATTTTAATACTTCTTTATATGTTTGTTGACGGATTATCTTTGCTGGGGATAATTAATTCAACATTTCTTACTGCAAAGACAACACAGATTTTAGCAGCAATATTTTTTACCACATTTGCAGCAATAGAATTTACTGAGTGGTCAAGACAGCAAAGACAAGATGGGGGGATTAACACATCATTTAGACAACCAAAGAAATTACTACGGCAAATGCTTGTTACATTAAAGAAAGTAATTAATAAATATAACTCTTTAATAAAGATATATCGTTTAACAGGAGAGGCAGTGAATGCTATTGTTTCTACCTTCCGTGGCTGGTGGGGAAACAATGGCCTGCCTCTCCCTAGAGCAGAAAATTCAAATAAAAATAAAGATAAAAATAAGTATTATGCGTTATTCCCTCTTGATGGTGGAGTAGTTTATTCAGAGAATAATGGGTTTTTATTTCAGAATAAAGGACATATAGAACAAATCATATGTTGCTCCTATCAAGCACGAGCGCCCCCAGCGTCAGAAAAATCAGTTTGTAAAGAAGATCCATCTAAGCAAAAGATAATTAAACCTTATTCATTAAATAGAAATAATGAATTTCGCGGTTTAGCATCTCATAGTTATATTTCTGTTTTATCCGATATAGATTTCGTCAGGAATCAGCTTCTTTGTTTCTTGAACTGTATGATGTCAATTCTTTTATCTATTTCTTCCTTTTCATCTTGCACGCAATCAGAGTCAGAGCATATTGGAACAGGAAAAGATGGTGGGAAAGAAGCAAAAGTCTATTTTATGCCTCGACCTACCTCCAATAAACGCTGTGTTGATGGCTTTTGTTGTTATCCTCCAGATACAAGAGTGGTAAAACACGGTGAATCCAATGAGATATTCCTTCTTGTAATTGAAGAAGATGTTTCAGAGAAAGAGTTCCTTAACTTTATTCGAAGAGGCCGTTTTAGTTGGCGTAATGGTGCCTGTTCGGCCTTACAAGTAATATTTGATTACAAGAAAGGTAAATTATTTATGTGTTCAAGTTGTTCTGAATACAAAAAACGTCCAGAAATATGCAAACTTTATCCTACAAAACTTGAATTTTCATCTGGTCTACATATTTATACTGGTTTTATGCTGGGTATTGCTAAATTCGCATATTTGTTAAATAAAGATGTCTTAAATAAAAAAGCAATAGATTTATCAAAAATAAATATAAAGCAGTTAAAGGCAGGGGTGTTCTTTACACCAGAGGCCAAAGATTACTTAACTAAACTGCCTGGTTATCCAATGTTAATTCAAAAGAAAGAACCAAAAACGGTTATTTCTGATTTTATTGTACTTATTCCTCAGGAAGATAAAGAAGTTATACTTGACAATTATAAATATGATGGCGGGATAGAAAAAATTATTGGTTTATTGCTTTGGCCCATTACAGAGTTTGTTCTAATGTATTATCGCTTAAAGCTTAAGTCAGGTAAAAAAGCAGAACGTATTTATGCTGCAGAAAAATTAATTCTGGCAAATGATAAAAAAGCCATAAAGATATTTATAAAAATGTTAGAAGAAAAAGATCCTGATTTATGTGCAGTAGCAGCTTCCTCACTAACAACTTATGGTAAAGATACAGTATCGGCGTTAGCGGATTTCCTAAAAAATTCAAGTGACCGAAAAGCTAAGGTTTTGGCAATTAGAATCTTAGGCTATACAAGAAGCAAAGAGGCAGTGGCTTGCTTACTTGATGCTTTATCTATGCCTGGATTAGTGGTTGAAGCAATTTTGGCTTTAGTAACACTAGGTCCTCCAGCTATTGAAAAGCTTATTGAGGTTTTACATGATGAGGCAAGTTATCAGAAGGTCTTTAACGCAGCTTCTACGTTAGGTTTGATGGGAAGTTTAAGTGCACCATTACTTATAAAGGAATTAAATCACCACCCCGAATCTTTAATTTTTGAACAGGCGCTTCGGGCATTATTATCAATGAAACATGAGGCAGCAGCAAGCGCAATGTATTATATTGACTACGGTGATTGGCAAACTAAAAGTGCCAGTATAGTGGTCTTAAATTCTTTGAAAAGGATTTGTAAAGAGACCGAAGGAAGACCCCTCTTAACCATTGGTGAGATAGTAGAAGCAGAGTCACTAACTGAATATCTTATCAGAACTAAGCGATATAGAGAATCTTTTTATCGCAATAATGATGGTGGTATACCCCTAAATGAAATTGTAGAGGTAGAACAGAGTTTATTAGAGAAACGCAAAAAAGGTAAGTTTGTTAATAGTATCTTAAGGCTTACCAGTAATGACAATATAATAGGTGCCTTTGTTGCGGGTTTTGTTGATGGATATTATGTCCTTATAAGTGGGAACGTTAGTGAATTTAGTAATATAGCTAATGTAGCTATAGAATCAAGTAGTCCTCAGCAGGAATATAAAGGTCAGGCACAACTTGTAGTTAGGGGTAAAAGTGATAGCGACCTTTATAGAGGAATTTCTATATTCTTAATAGAAAAAGATAAGGTAATTGGAAGTAAACTTAAACCATTAAAATTAAGAATTAATTTCTGGCGTAAAGATATAGTAAGTCTTGTTAGCGGAACTACTGATAAGATTTCAGCTGGGATTAGTCGACCATTAGGCCAAGAAATCTTGCAGATAAGTTACGCAAATACCTCAAAAGAAGATGTAGGTTCACCGGTTCTTGTCCCAGATAAAAAAGAAGTAATTGCTATAGCCAATCCTTTTGTTGGACCGCTAGCAACGTTATTATACGGGAATTTATTAAAAGAAATTAACCAAGCTTTAGAAAAAGCGTCCTCTTTGAAGTTCGAGATAAACAAAAGCACACTAAAGCCAGAGCAAGACGCAGTAAATGCTTTTATTGAACAAAAATTAGTGTCTTCTAATTTAGATGGTGGTTTAACTAATGGAATTAACAGATTACCTCGGATTACGTGGTTACCTAACTCTAGGGAGCAGTATGAAGTCCCTAATCGTCAACGTATACATAAGGATATTGAGTATGCATTAAAAGATTCTTCTATTATTAATTTTATTTTAAATGACGAACAAATTAAGGATATAGTTGCTGAGTATATTGATGATGGTTCACGGAAAAATGTATATCGTTTGCAAGTAAACACAGAGAGTAAAACAAAGGTTTTTGCGGTGATTGAGCTTGAAGCAACAAGTAAGAACGAAATTGATTACTATAAAGAGGAAATTAATAAATTAGTCTTCCTTTACCGTCTTGACCCAAATCTTGTGCCAAGACACTTTGTTACCATATTGTTGCCATCTAAAACCAGACAGCAAAAGCAAGCAACTCGTATTATTACCTTGCGTGAATTCATTTGTGGTTTTACCAGAAAGGATGCCTTACGAGATCCTCAATTACGTAAGGAATATCCTGAATTAATTTATGCCGAAGCAGTTGCCTTACTTAAGATGTATAAGAAAACAAATTGGGTTGATTGTGATATTAAACATGACCAAGTTCTTTTTATTAGAAACAATGGTCAATTTAGAGCAAGACTCTTTGATTTAGGTGAAGTTATACGCTGTGAAAACATACTACAGATGCTTAGATTCTATATTAATAATCCATATACTGAATTTAAAAAATATCCTGAATCATTCTTAAGCGCTGTGCAGCAGGTATATAAAGATGACTCTCAATTAGAATTTATCACAAAAGAAACAAAATATCTTCTGAAAGACGGTGGAAATAGAAGAGTAAAAAATATAACCGCTAGAGGATATGTTTTAAGTAATAGGAAGGTATCTGGATTAAAACATGATGGTGGAAAAACAAGTAAGAGCTTAACGCCACAACAGCTTATTCGTATTTACAAAGAATTTACTATGCATAATCATAGCGCCCTTCGCTATTTAACAAAGTCACAGCAGTTAGTTCATAAAATCAATAACTTAAAAGAAAATCAAAACGTAAAAATTGATGTAGAGAATTTATCTCAAAATTTTTACCACTATCTTTTAAAATCAATTGAAGAGTTTCTATGTATGGTAGATGGTTACAAGAAAGTTTCAGCAGTAATTATGGATAACACTACTCGAACAGACAGATTAGAATGCGCTGAAATTCTCACAAGACGTGCCTTAGAAATCAAACTAAAAATTATGGGTTGTTGTCAAGAATGGCAAAGTATTTTAGTAAAAGATATGAGTCATACAGAGAAACAAATATTTCTTAATAAACAAATAAATAACCTACGTAAGTTTATTGTTAACACTGACTGGGAAGAAGAAAGCAAAACTCTTCATGGGTTGATTATTACTTTACATCGTTATTTTGTTTTAGGAATTCCAAAAGTTGCAGAAAATATTGAGGTCAATAAAAAAGATTACCATCAAAAAAGTTTTGTCTTTGAGACAAAACGTGGTTATTCGGTTGAGATAAAGGTTATTGATTTTATAAAAAATAATAGTTTACCTAAGACCGTTGGTGGAAAAATATTAGGGCTAATTAATGA
>JAOAET010000002.1 GCA_026416665.1 Candidatus Omnitrophota bacterium
GTCTCAATCCCCTATTCAACGGGTCTTATTTCTCTCATTTTGAGTTCGCAACAAGTGAAGAACATTTTTACATGTCTCAATCCCCTATTCAACGGGTCTTATTTCTCTCTTTATACCGCCTCATAAAAAAGGGGCTCTTTAAGTGTCTCAATCCCCTATTCAACGGGTCTTATTTCTCTCTGCGTTATATCTAACTTTTTCTTTATCAAATAGATAGACTGCCTTTATCGCAAAACTGCCCTTTATTAAAAATCTTTTTAACTTGCCAAAAACCATTTTCTCCTAACTAATTGTTCAGCTGTAAGTTTTGAATGCGCAAATCTCAAATTATATACACTTCTTGCTCCCTAGTTATCTCAGTTGCACCATAAACTTTTATTTTCTTTAAACATCCTTCACATAAACAATAGCATCTAAAACTATCCCCTTCCTTTATAAGTTCTGATATATCTGTTAACAATTCCTTAGTTTTATTTTCATCTAATATACATTCAAAGACACTAAATTGTACCCTCGTACCGTAATCTTCTAATTTTTGAGCGACCTTTACTCTTCGTTTATCATCCTCTATATCATAACTCAAAACTAAAAACATCTATCTTATGGAAAAAGGCGTATACAGACAGTCCGTCTGCAACGATTTTGAAAGTTGTAATGCTTGAAGCAAAAACATTTTACGGTAATTTACCTCTGTTCGTTCTTTAGGTTCTTCAAAGCTACTAAGCATCCTTCTTTCATAGTGCTGAAAATATTTTTTCAGTGAATCTCTCTTTAACAAATAAGTTCCCTCTTGCTCCTCAAAATCATCTTTAGTGAAAATTTCTTTATTTATTAACTCTACAGTTAGGCGGTCAATTATAGCGTGTCTAAATTCTTCAATGAGGTCTAATGCCAAAGAAGGCCTACCGTATTCTATACCGTGCAAAAAACCAACATACGGGTCAAAACCAACGCTTACTAAAACAGAAAACATCTCATTTGTGATTAGACTGTATCCCAAACTTAATAAGGAATTAATAGGATCAGGTGGTGGACGACGAATTCTTGCTTCAAACTTTAACTCCTTACGAAACATTTTACTTAACGTCTGAAAATAAATAGCAGAACATCTTCCTTCTAAACCCAATACGCTGGTAACTTGTGTTTTTCTTTTTAATTCTTCTAAGCAAAAATTCATTTCTTCTATAGAGGAGGTAAAATCAACTTCCGGATGGTTTCTCGCATATTTTTGTAAAAAAACTTTTGCGTTGTTAATTTTGCCCTCAACAATTCTTTTGGCGAAAGATAATTTAAATCCCAAATCTTCTGCCTTCTTAAACTGAGCTATCCTTAATATTACATTCTTAGATTGGGCAGGCAATAATCTACCAACAAGTTTCCCATAAATATTAAAAAAACTCGTTTCAATATTATTTTCTAAAAGAAATTTTATTGCCTGTGTAGTAATCTGGACATTACCAAAGATAAAAATTCGTTCTATTTTGAATTCGGGCACCTCTAATAAAATCTTATTTTCTTTTGTTATTATTAATCTCTTTGATTCTTTCTCCAGCCTAGTTCCTTGTTCAATCAAATAGAGAGTTGACAATTTTTAACCGTGGAAAGTTTGCCTTTGTTAACAAATCTTCAGTATTAGGTAATAAAGTCTCCAAAAATTTTTTTGTTTTGTTAAGCATTTTTTTGTAAACTTCTTCTTTCACAGGAGAAAAACCATGGGCAAGAATGGAACTGTTTCTTATAGAAAGCAATTGATTAAGACCATCTGTTCCGAAGTCATCCATAAATAACTTACCTAAAGGGTCATCTAAAAGAAATAGTAACTGGTAGTCTTCATAGATTCCTAACCTTATTTTACCATCTCTCTCATCTTTCTTTTTTATATATTTGTCTTTTAACGAACTTGGTAACTTGTCTATATCCAGATTCTCTGTGTCTACCTCTTTACCTAAGGCAGAATATAAACCTCTTTCAAATATCTTCAATTGAGCAATATATTCTAAACAACGATATAAGCGCGCAACAGCGTCATCAAATTTGTATTCCATTGCCCTTCTTTGTGCATTCTCAAATAAATCAATACCTCTTTCTATACAGAATTTATTTTTTGATTCTTTATATAAAAACTCCTTATTTTTTTCTATTTTACTTTTTATGCCCCATTCTCTTAAAAAGTTATTTTGCAATTCCAAACCATCTAATATATGAAAGGCTTCCTCTAAATTAAAACAATCCCAAAATGAATATCCCTTGGCTAGTCGTTCAAGAATATCTATCTTATCAATAACCACCGGCTCTAAAACCAGAGAAGATGCCTCTTTCAGCTGTTGCAAACAAACATCAAATCGCCAAGAATTAAAAGAATTGATTGCTTCTCTAAACAGGTATTCTACATAAGTTCTGTTGGGTTCAAAAGAAATTATCTTCTCAGTGCCAGATATTACTCTACCATTTTTGTTTCTTGTTCCATAAATATATATTAAACTTCCTATCCTCCTTTCTAATCCAGCAATTACGACTCCAGCCGACATGGACTTTGTCCCTGAAGTATAATCTATAGCAATATCACTAGAATCATATGAATTCAATAATTCATTTATAGTTTTTAAAGTGACTTGTCTAACATGTTCTACATCATTTTCATCCTTTATTATAACTGGATTGTATTTTCTACCAGCAACATTCTTATCCGCTAAGATTAAAGGTAATTTCTCGTCCCTACTTTTTTCTGTGCACATTAACACTATATATTCTGGATTATGCTGCCTTATTGAACAGCAAATTGCATGTTCAACTCTTTCTCCCACCCCTACAGTGATAATTAAAACTTTAGACATTTCTCAAAACTATTTATACTAATCAATTTTAAAATGGATATTTTATTGGAACAGCAAAGGCATAAGCATAATGAACTACTTCTTTCTTTATAGGAGAAACACCCTTCACCATTTTTCCGTAATATTGCTTAGGGTGACTTTCTGTTTTGAATACTGAACCTGTCTTTAACATCAATAAAGGTCGCTTGAAAGGATTTCCACAAAAAGTAAACTCTGAACCTAATTTGCCATATTTGATAAAAATTTTATATACCCCTTCAGTCGGATCGTTTTCAGAAGGACAAAAATTTGACAAAGTCACAAAGCCATTAGCTCCCTCTACATCTTCCCAAAAAAATTCTTGCACATTCTTTATTTTAAATCTACCCTTTCCAATAGACCTTTTTCTGCCATAACCAAAAACTGAAAGCTTGTTAAACAAATCTATCACTCTGTTTAACCACTGTTTATCTGTTACCTTAATATAAAATGATATCTCATCAATAAATAGCTCCGTATTACTATAAATACCTTTCTGTTGTAATGTAGAGTTATCGGAACGATTAATTGTATTGTGAGTAGTTAAACAATAAAGAAAGTTCTCCTCTTCTTTTATATCGTCCAAACTTTCTATCTTTTGAGCCCGGCGTATTTTTTCAAAATCCCTCGGTGTTACCCACTCTCTACTTTTAATAAGCTTTTCTTCCTCTTTATTTAAAATATTGAAATCGGTGATAAACGGTTTCGGTAAAGAGTTAAATGGAAATCCGTCTGAAATTAAAAATGGAGGATTTCCCTCCGTAAAAGGAGCAAGGAATCTTGCTAATTCCTCTTCACCTTCAAAATATTTTACTAGCCAACATAAGTGACCAAAAAGAGTATCTGCCTGTAAAAGAGAAGATATAGCGCTTTGAGTAGATAAAATTATTTGAAAAACTTTCATTTTTTAAGTGGTTCTTCCTCCCATTTATATTCAAAGGAAACTTTACCATCGCCTCTACTACCAGAACCCCCCAGATAGGTTTCTTCAATCAGTTCTAATCCTTCTGACACCTTATCCTTAAACTCTTTCTCGTTATCCTGGTCAAAAATAAGTAAAACTATCTCCATATCAAATTCTGTTCCAGCAGGCACTCTCTCTCGTGAACGAGGAGTAGCACTTCCGTTTAACCGATTTATGCTGTTCTCTGTTTTTTTCTCGAGATAATCCCTACCTTGTTCGACTGTTTTTCTAAATTCCTGACGACTTTTTTCAGTCAAATAAGCATCTCTTACTAAAATTCTTGTGGGGCCAAGGCCATGATTTGGTTTCTTATGGGGCCCAAAAATCTTACAGATAAAACAATCTTTTTCTGCGCAACCACAGGGGTCGCCCCTATCACTGATTTTTTTATATTTTATCTCTAACATAGCACGCATTTTCCCTTTCAGGGAAGAACCGGGTATATAAGGCTCTTTAGTTATAGGATGTTTTATTACAGGCAAATCAACCCCGCCTATATCGATTTGGTCAGCACTGCCACCAATATGAAGCCCTGTCTCACACTTAATAATTCCCTTAAGCACTATATGGTTTTTTAGATACATAATACATCTCCTCCTTTTTAGTTTTTTCTTAAATATTTCTCACTAAATCCCACTATTGCTTGAAAATGTTGTAAAAAACCCCTAAATGTTTTTGCATCTTTTACTAGAGATAAATTTCTTCTAATGAATTCTTCAAAAATTTTAGGAACTTTTGCTGGATTTGAAGAAGCGGCGTTGACAGCATAAGAGATTAACATTTTCAAATCATTATTTATAGCATCAAATTCATTTGAAATTTCTAATTTTCTCTCTAGGTTTTTAATATGGTTATAAAAACGCCTTAATTGATGCTTTCTCATCTCTGGTTTTGCTAAACCTAAATTTTTGGCTATTTCTTCTGCCCAAGAAACCACCAATTCTTCATAAAGATTGCCAGAAGAATCAAAATATCCTCGGGAAAGATAATTGTTAGGTAGCTTCTCGCCTTCTCTGTTAAAATTATTCTGTAAATCTCTCATTAATTTTCCTCCTTGTAGAAACCAAAACATATTCAACTAAGTTATTCAGAAAATCAACCGATTTATCCTGTTTTGGTTTTTCAAAAGTGGGTGAAAAATTTATAGCCCATTCTCTTATCTCTTTTTTTTCTTCACCGCTTAGATTTCGATAAATATCGTAATTAAGCAATGGGACAAACTGAAGGTATCTGGCATCGTGTGTCTTCTTGTATTGTTCTGCCATTTGACTAAATTTTTTTAAGTTGTAAACAAATCTTCTAGATAGAATAGGCGGTTCTTTTTCTAACCAATGTATAACTTGCTGGGCTTCTGTTAAGAGTGCCTCTAACTGGCACCAACTAAGACTTCTGCCCCAAAAGGTAATAGCGTCCTTTCCTGTTCTATTCTTAGATCTGTTAATTTCTTTCTTGACATATTCTGCACAATAGGAAACAGGTTCATGCGGTTTAGCAAAGTGAATACCAGCAGAAAAAGTAAAATCTAAGTTATCAGCGGTAAATTTTCTAAAACTTTTTCTAAGTTCCACACCTAGCTCAATTACCCTGTTCCAAGGACCAACAACAAAAAGGTCATCTCCACCAGAAAAAAGAGTGTATATATCGCTGAAATCTTTCTCCAGTGTTTTCTGTAAATAACCAGAAAAGAAAATTTCCAACATATTGGAAAAAAAGACATATCTTGATATCGACGGCCTTCTAAACCCTTCTTTTAGAATCTTGCCAAGATTGTCAACATCCGCCTTAAAGTAACCTATAACGCCGTCACCTTTAGCCAAAGCACCTAAACATTCAAAAAAAAGTGGCTGGCTTTCTGAATGATGATGTTCAGATATATTACACTTAATTTTTCCAAAGGTTGGAATATGATTTGTAAGAAACTTAAACCCTATCCCAAGTTTTGTGAATGAAGTATCATTTAAGGCATAGATTAAATAGGCCGAAGACGCCTCTGAATAATCAGTTAAAAGCCTAAAAGAATATCCCAAGATAGGATAACCATTTTCTTGATTATCAAAGAATGCTATAAAATTTGCCTTGGGTATTTCTTCCCCTAATTTTTCGTCATTGTAACAAAAAGAGCATAATTTTTCTTTCTCTTTATTTTCTGTTACTGCGGCGTGTTTGTGACAGGATTGACATATTCTTTCGTCATCTACCAGAATTTCCTCAAGGAGAAAATTATCTTTCCACTTATTCTCTGTTGTCAATATAGATGAAAAAGGCCTGTATTTTTTAATCTGCATGTTTTGTTTCAAGCTACCTAGCAAATCATTATATCTAAAAAATTGAATGCCTCCGAAAGAAATTCTTTCTATGGTAATTGTCATCTCGGCTTTAAAGTTTCTATAACTCCATTCTGCAAACTCTTTCTCTATCTTCTCGATCTTCTGTGGGGTGTCTCTCAGATTAGGGACAAGAACATAAAAATTCCCACCTGCCAAGGAAAGAATATTGCATATACCTAAATTAAAATTATGAATTATCTTATGCGCTGCGATTTCTGATATAAGTTGCACATATAAAGACCGTGCACGAAGTCTTTTTGCAACTTTTCCTTCTTGTGTCAAAACCTCAAAAATATAATTCTGTATTCCTGATATATCTGCTGCTATCAATTGAAACGCTTCCGTATTCAAATCTAATATTTCGGTTGGGTTATCCTGCTGATAATCGTAAAGACAGGTGGTAATTGCAGCCGTAGTTCTAAGATGGTCAAATAATGATACATCGGGGTCGTCTTCATAAGCAGCACTAGGAATACACCAAGTATACTTCCAAAGAAGAAAATAAATCTGATTTATTACACTTAAAAAAGATAAGTTACGAAAATCTAATTCTTGTAATTCTTTTTCGAACTTTTCCAAAATAGATGAATATTGTAAACAGGTGCATTTTTCCTCATCAATAGGAAACGTTTCCTGAAGATTTTGCTCACCTAAAACAGCAAGACTATGGTATTTTGTCTGTTTAGGGTGCGGTGAAAGAGAAATCTTAGAGAAAATAGAAATTAGACGTGCAGAAAAGGGATCTCCCTTTTCCTCTTTCTCTAAAGCAATCCTATCCATTCCGGCTGAAAGATTATCAGCCAAAGATATATATTTTTCCCCGTCATGATGACAACCTATCTTTGAACTAATTTGATGGATAAGATCTCCGAAAATAGGAGTCAATTTCTCAGCAAGTTTTTCTTCAAACCATTTCTGCCCCCACGATGTATGTTTATATTGGCGTGGATTGTCGCTAGCTCTTTGTACAAATTTTCCGATATCGTGTAGAAGTGCTCCTAGAATAATAGCTGAACGGTGGCGACTTTGATAAACCATCTCTATCCCTAAATAGATATTACATATTTACCCAAACCAAAAGTACAGTTTTTACCGATATGGGTGAATTGCCCTAATATAAGAAAAGGCAGAAATAACTTAAATGTGCCTTCGTAAGTTACCCTGCCTGTGAAACCACCGAGTTTCATTCTAACATCTTGCCTCGTAGAGTATCTTTCCCATTCAACCCATCTTAAATTCTCATTTTTTATTTTAATATTCTTTGCCACAGAAATCAACAAATTATAGTCAACAGCAAGTTCTGTATTACAATGAAAATAAGAAAGTGCGGATAAGCGATGCATAAGTGATTTGATAACCATGAAGAATTCAGGCTTAACAATCAAATCGTTTTTAATCTTTATCCTAGTAGGCGTAAGAAAATCTAGAGTAATTTGTTCATCTTTTAACTCAAATTTATTTATGAAAGCAAAGATATCTATCTTTGTGGTATTCATTTTAATGATATTATCTTGTGAATCAAAAATTACCTCTCCCTTAAAATCACAAACTTTTCTTAGTTTAAATTTTGCCATTTTTTTGCCCAGGCCGATATCACCCAATTCTTTAAAGGTAAGGATAAAATAAGGTAAATATGAAATAGCTTTACCTATCAACAAGAGATTGAATTCAAATATTTCTCCGTTGTTATATCTACTCTTATTGTTTAAAGGAGGTTCTATGATAAAAGGTCGAGGTATCTCCTTTAACTTTTTCAGTTTATTTGATTCTGGCAACGGTGCTGTCTCAAAAATATAAGCATATACACATCTACTTTTATAAGCACAACGGTTACATTCAGAAGCGAGATTAACAACACAACATATTTTTTTAAAAGTAATACCAAATCCTCCCCTTAAAGTCGCCCCTTTATAAAAAGGTAGAGATACTAACTCCTTTAACTCTAATATGAATTTGTATTGTGCTATATCAAAATTTTTTATGAAATCCATTTTGTTTCAGTAAATTAACTTTCTATCTATTCACTTCTTCCACAACCGAAATAACTTTTTCTTGAGATTCTCTAATGTTTAAGTTGGGATTAAACACCTCTACACGTAAGGCATACTCACCAGGTTCTTCTAGCGACTGCAATATTTGCCACCGAAATTTATTTGTCCCTTTGTTTAGGCGTTCTATCTTTTCGGTAAAAGTCTCTTTCAACACTCGGGATTTCACAGTAATACGAACATCCAGTGGAACATCTAAATCCCCAGAAGAATTTATCTCCGCTATGATAACCAAAGGACTTTTAATTTCTAAAACATCTTTTTTGATTTCTTTTTCTAAAGTAATACTTCTTAAAGAAATACTTACCTTTTGTTCAACGGATTTTACCTCAATGCGTTCTATCAAGCAATTATCACGAGGATTGATATCGTCTTTATAATCTGAAGATACAGAAATCTTCTGTCTACCCTCTTGTTTTGGCGTCCATTGAAATCTTAGTTTTTCTTTTGAGGACGGTCCCAGATAAATAACTTTCTGTTGTTTTGTTCCTTCTTCTGCTTCAAAAATAACAGGTATATTTTTTATCTCAATCTGGGAATTGTTCTTTATTATTACATCAATAGTTGCGCTTTCACCAACAAAGAATTCAGAAGGAATACGCATATCTAACACCGAAACATCGACTGTCTTTTCTGTTTTTGCTTCTTCTTGGGAAGAAGTACCTGTCTTTGATGGAACTATCTGCTGGGTTGAGGACTGTGGCTGTGGCTGAAAAGATTCTCTGCGTTTTACCTCTACAGTCACCAGGCCTTTATTGTTTCTTTTGTTGTTATCATCTGGACAATTTACTGTTGCCTGTATCCTTTGCTTGCCCAATTGATTAGGTTGCCAGAAAAACTCTAACACCGAAGTCTCTTGTGGTTTCAAGGTTATTTCCTTTTCCTGTTGCCAGCCATCATCACTTTGTACAATTACAGAACATTCTCTTATTTCAGACTGACAGTTGTTTTTGACCGATACATTTATTGATGCCTTCTCTTTCCAGAATATCTCTTCAGACACTTGCACTTTTTCAATAGCTACATCTACTGATTCTTCCGTCTTATTTGAACCAGTATTTACTTGTTCCTGGCTGAAAAACGGCTGATTCGAGGTAGTCTTCATTGGTAAATTTGGTTTTTGAATATTTACTGGTTGTGCTTCTTTTCTTACTCGAAAGTTAAGTTGCTTAGTATAAGTTTTATTATCACCTTCTGTGGTAACTGTAAAAACAACACCGTAATCTCCTATGGAGTAAGTAGCAGACAAAGTAGTATCTACCTGACCTATTCCAGAAGTCTGCTGGCCATTACCAAAATCAAACTGCCAATTTTTGATAGGGTAACTATTTGATTTTGCTTTTATGGTGAAGGTTTGCTCTGCCGCATCAGTATTTTGCCGATTTAACTCTACTATCGGCGGTTCCACCACTACTTGAATTGGAACAATTAGGGGATCTGATTGTAAACTTCCCTCAGAAGTAAGAGATTTTACCAATAGACTAATGTTGTAGTTTCCTAATTGTGCATAGGTATGCGCTAAACCAAAAACTATTTCCTTGTTTTTTGTTTTTCGAACAGAAGTTTTTGAACCGTGAACAGAAAAATTATCTTCTTCTTTTGTGCCATCGCCCCAATCAATAATATAGCTAAACCTCTTTTCTCCTGCTTCCTCAGGATTTAACAACACAAATGAGAAATTTGCAGGTTTATTTACAAAAATCTGATTTGGTATTTCCTCTTTATTAATACGTGGTTTTGCAAAACTACTTACTATAAATTGCGCCATTTCTTCTTTTCTACCGGGAAATGTATCATTTTCCACCACTAAACGGATAATATGTTTTCCTTTCTTATCTGGCGCTTGTCTAGATACATCCACCACAATTTGTCCACTTCCGAACTGTGTGTGAAAAGGCACACTTTCTTTGTCTAAATAAAGCATTACTTTGCGATTAAAATCTCCCTGGCTTATAATCTGAGCCGAGATAGTAAAATTATCTGTTGCTGAGACAAAAGAAGGGTTTATTATAAATTGTTGGATCAGTGGCTCAGGTGGAAGTGTGCGAAAATCTACTCCAGAAGAAGTAACAACTGCACCAGATTTATCAATAACAGTAACGCTACAGTGATAAGGACGAATCGCGTAAAAATCTGATGGCTCTAGTCCAGTTAAAGCATAAGATGTAGTATCAATATCCGTTATCTCTATGATACGATTTCCACTTGCATGGCTAATCTCTAGTTTATATTTACCAAAGTCCTGTTGGCGGGGATATTTATTCCACTGAATGACAGCACTTGTAGAGGTAATGTTACTTACCGATAATGCTAAAGAATTTTGTTTGAAGTAGACAAAATCCACAAACTCTGTCTCAGCAACATTATCTAACATATCTTTTATTCTGGCCTTTATGCGATAGGTCCCTTCGGGATTATCTTTGCCAATTCCAAAAACACCATTATCTTGCCAAGGAGTTTCTATCAGTTGGCCATTTGGTTTATAGTAACTAATAGCAAATTTTGAGCCGGGTTTATTGCTTGCGAAACTAATACGTATATCACCTGTTGCCAGTTGCTTAATCTCAAAATTAATTATTTCAGGAGGCTGATTATCTATTAAGCAATTAATCCTTACTTCCTCCTCTATCCCTGGCTCAAGGTTTACAATAACTTTTTCTTCGTTTATCTTTTTATTCGCAGAAGCAGGAACAATTACCAGCACCTGCGAACTACCTGATGAAAATAAAGGTATCTGGACAGTTGCCTTTCCTTCGGCATCACTGATTATATTCTGAATAAGTTCACCCGACCCTACTTTTTTTATCTGAACTTCTGTATTGGCAAGTGGTTTACCTCCCGCCGTTACAGATATATTAAGCTTTGCTAAGGCACTTCTTAAAACTACAGCCGAAGAAGAAAAAATCTGAAACATATCGGAAGAGGCGTTTGCCTCTTCAGGAAGATAGTTTGCCTTACTAACTTTTACTCTATAATTACCTGTTGGGATTGCCTCAAAGGTATAATGGCCTGTATTATCAGTAGAAGTTCTGGCAATCTGCTGCGTGCCAGCAAATAACTCTATGGCGGCGTCCTGAACAGGCCTGCCATTTGTATCATATACATACCCACCTGGTGATAGTTTACGAGTTAGTTGTATAACCTGTGTATTTTGAATCTGGCCACTCTGCGGAAAGGCAAATTGAATTTGCTTATCTTGAAAAGCAATATGGTTATTAACCGAGGCAGTATAAAGTACTCCTCGTTGAAGAGGTATCTGAGAGGTTATTCCCTCTGCATTGGTTAAAAATACTTGTCCAGCCTGCTCTGCTTGCTTTGTCAGAATAACTGGTATGTTGGCAACCGGATTATTTAAATTGTCCTTGACAGAAATAACAAATACCTCTGGCACAGGTAAAGGTTTAGTTTTAATGTTTCCCACATAACCTAAGGCCTGATAGCAAAATGCATTGTCATCAGTACTAATAACGGTCATTTTCTTCTGAGTATACTGGTCACTAAGTAAACCATCACTTACTTTTACTGTCTTATAATAGTTAGTGGCAAATGTCCAAGAACGCACAGCAAAGTAATAGGTAGTGTCTGCGGCAAGACCAGTAATGGTTATCTGATGATTAGTTACCAATTCTCTTCCTGCTGGTCCACCTGAAGAACCATAGTAACCTTGATCAATGTTGCCGTTTGCCTTTTTAATATAGCCGACATAATTGGTGGAGAAATCTTGAGAAACTCCTAAAAATACCTCAGTAGAAGCAGGGACATTGGTGGTCCAATTAAAAGTAATTGAATCGGCGGTGGCAGTTATTTGGGGATAAGACATAGTAAGTTGAGTAAGGGCGGTCCCTTTGGGATACTCTAAGTCGTAATTTTCATATGGTAAGGAGTAACTGGTTTGTGTTTCAAAACTTTGTTGAGCTGGCCTGGCTAATGTCCTTTGGGTTGTTGTTAGTTCAGGATAGTTATTGCCTTGACTATCTACACAGGTTGTTTTAAATGTATATTCTGTAGCAGGCAATAACCCCGTAAACATTACTTGGTGAGAAGTGGTAAAATTTGCTTCTGTCTTTTCTGCAACTTTTTCATTACCCTTAAATACTTTAACCGTTCCTTTGAGCAAAACATTAGGTGATGCCCACCACACAGTTGCTGAATCTGAACTGGTTTTTACTTTATAATCAAGAATTGTCTGATCGCTTTTTGCCACTGGTAACGAGAGTTTGAATATATTTTCACCAAAAGTCTTTGATGTCTGCGTATAAACCATAACTTTTGTGGTATCTACTAGATTTATATCGGGCAAAACAGAAATCTTGACTTTAAAACGTAGTATCTGCTCAACTTTGAAGTTATAAGTTATACTTTCTACTGTTAAAAACAGATTATCATTGTCCTCAATAAAAATAGGCAAACGAATAGATAATTCAAATCCGTTCTGAATATTGTTCTTATCAAAAGTAATGGGATAATTACCAGAGGTCTTTCCTGGCACCCAATATCTTACTAAAACAACCAAAGATTCTCCAGTTACCTTATAGCAAGGGTCACCCACTATACTTAAAGACCCCAGTGAAGCCATCCCGCTTACTCCTGCCATAATACCATCGCAGAGAAAAGTTGTTGCTTGTTGCTCATTAAGTTTTTTTACTGTTTTTAGCACTCCAATAGCTGCATTTTTTAGACTGTTGGGTATTTTATTCCATACTTGGGTCATTACTTCTGTCTTCTTAGCATTATCTCGCAATAGGTCTGCTAAACTTACACTGATAAGTGTCCTTCTATCACAGAATTCTTTGCTTTCCCCCAAAGGCAGTGCTTCTTTACTTTGCATTTCCACATTTATGTTCTCCATGGCAGACTTAATCATTCCCCCCACGCCGTAACTAAAACCACCTTTTTCCACACTAACCAGCGACAAAATATTCCAATAATCAATTGGTAACGTATACCAAGGTAACAAATCGTATGTGCCTAAACCTGGTATATCTACACCTACCACCCCTACCTGCACTTCATTAGGAAAAGAGGCGCCAAATAAACTATAAAAGGTGTTGTAGTCCCTATCACCTAAGAGTTCGGGTTTAACTTTGATTTTTAAAGTTTCTCCTGCCTTTGCCTGCGCATTGTCAAAGATAAAATTTATCTTTACATCGTCTTTTAATATCACTGAACCCAACTGAAATCTTAACCCTACTTTATACCTTAACCCTGCACACGCAAAAGAACCCCCCGGGCAAAGATAAGGAGACCAATAGGTTGAAGGCGGATCTTTTTGACCCAAACTCCATTCTACTGCATTAATAAAAGTGTGGGATTTGGTCTGCTCCACAGCAAAGACAAAGGTGTTACTAAGAAAGAAGAAAAGAAAAATCACCATAAAAAATTTCTTAAGTCTTAAACAGTTCATATGTGTATCCTTTCTTTAAAGAATAGAAATTTTTTACGAAAGATATCTTTTTTAAATCCGTGGGATAGGAGGCAGAAACCATCTGCTATAAAGAAGGAAATTAACGCAAGACAAGCTTCAAACCTGTAAAATTATAATCTTAAAAAAAGGGGTTATCTTTACGAATACGAAGAAGTTTTAAACCATCGGTTGTATCTCGGAGAACAAATTCCGAGTTTCCCTTGGTCTTTACAAAAACCCCTGCGTTATTGACGGCTTTTCTAAACCAGTGAATTCTTACTAATACTTTATCTTGGTCAGTTAAGAAACTGTCTAATACGAAATAAATATTTAAAAACTTCACAGAATTAAAGTATTGCTCCAAAGAATTAATGAAACTTAAGCGATTCTCCAAATCTCTGTCTAAAACTTCTAGAAAAACAGGTACCGCTTTAGTTTCATAGGTTTGCTCAATCCTTGCCAACATAAACTCAATGTCTTGTTTTTGAACAACCTTCTTGGAGATAACAGATTTTTCTTCTTTGTGAGATTGCTGAGAAGCAACAGACTCTCCCGCAAAAAGAAAAAACATACTAATTAACAAGATTTTTGATAGAGAATGTTTATTCAACACAATGCCCTCCTTAATTAAAAATTATAACCCGAATTCTTTAATAACAGTATTATTGGCCTCGTTTGTCTCAGAGACACTATTTTCTTCATCCAGCACCACCTTAAGTGTATAATGAGACCCCACTGTTATATTATGGCTTACGGTCTGCTGAGCACCACCAGCTAAAGAAGAAATAGTATGTGAGGGAGAAGAAAAAGTATAGTTTATTCCATCTGAAGAAGTATAGAATTTAACAGTGAAATTTGTTGCCGCTGTTGAACCGACGTTACGAACAGTTACAATGGGTTTATAGGCGTCTCCACTAATATCTGATTCTTCTATCTCTAAATCCGCCTTTGCACCAAAAAGAGTAGAACCAAAAATAGTATTACTGCGCATACCTGTAATCAACCAAGAAGGTCCTTGTTTTTCAAAGCGCATGTTGATAGTAGCAGAATCAGTGTAGGAATTACCTTCTTTATCATCATACTTCTTATCCCAATACACATCCCAAATAGCACCCTGGTAGTCGGTAGTAAAACTTTTTCGGTCAATTCTATAACGTAAACGTATATTTTTGTAATTAGAAAAGTCATTTTGCACGGCCTCTTTAAATTTTAACCATTCAGGATAAGCAGGAGAGAAAAATTCTAGAAATCGGTCTACATTTTCCTGTTCATAAAATAATTTAATTTTTTCTAATACCTGTATAACGGCCTCTTCTGGTCTTTTTTTCTGATATACAATTCTCACATTGGGTTTATAGGTGCGTATTCCTGCCGAGGAGTCAGTAATAATAAACTCGGGTCGCAACTCCTCGTCATTTAAAAGACGCCAGCCATAGACAAAATACCCATCGCCCTTTTCCATTTCCTGCCAAGAACGCCCTTTGTCAAGAGAAACCTCTACTTTTTCAGCAACAATCTTTAAGGCAATCTCTAATTTACCTGTGACTAAATCATCATAAAAAACCTGAACGGTTTGGCCTTGTTCTATCTTCTTCCCATTTATACTAATTTCTTGGCCGAACAACATCTTATTTATCAATAGAATAAAAACAAAAATAAAAACTTTTCTCATTTATTCCTCCTGTTTAGAATGAATAACTCAATTTTCCTTTCAGAATCTTTTCAGCATAGTTTTGATCCCCACCAACATAATTATACCCCTTATGTTCATAACTGACATCAAAAGAAAGGCTGTCTTTTATCTTACGTGACAATGAAACATAATAATTCCGAATATTTGAATCCGTCTCATTTATATAATAATCATTATCAGTAAAAGAACCACGCAAGTTAATCTGCAAAGAGGAAGGGAAATCAAACTTCAAACCCAATGTAGTAGTAGTAGATAAATCGGATTTATTAGCTTGTTTGTAGTGGTCGTGGTTTATATCCTCCTGTATATTCCAGACACACTTTACCCCTCTGAACGGAAAATTCCCATCAAATCCTAATGAAACGGTATCCGTTGAACGACTAGAGGCATCATTTATCTTATCTGAAACACGACTTTTGGTATACCCTAGCGAAGAATAAAAAATTTGAAAATCTTTTCCAAGATTTAGCGCATGGGTAACAGTTTTAGAATTGGTTGATTTATCAGTACAGTAACGTTTGCGTAAGTCAGAACCAACATCAATTGTTATATCTTGTGGTAGGTTAAATGAAAATTTTCCACCTGGATTAAGTTGTTTAGTAGTAGTTGTCTTTGTATTTGATATATTATCTCGGTCGGTATGCAGGTAATGTGTAAATTTTATTCTTTTCCAAGGCAAAAACCATAAACCGTCAAAATTAATCGTCTGCAAGTCCTGTGCTGCAAAGCCCCCAGTAGTGGCAAAATGATTACCAATGCGGCTAAAAGTAGTGGTGCAACTATAATCCTGATTATTATAATCTACTGCGCTTTTTATGGCGTAGTCAGATTTTGTGTCTACACTGCTACTTCGGATATCCTCGTCAACAAAACTTTCTGCCAACTCTGAACTGATATTTACATTCTGGTTTACAATATATTTAAAATCTGTACTTAACACATTAACCTTACTAGGTGCGGCTGAAGATAAAGTATAGGCCTTATCATCACGCGAGCCAGCATAGTTAAAGTTTAAAGACAACGTATTGTTAATTAGATTGTTTTCTAGGCGTGCGCCCCAGACATATTTTCTTGTTTGACTGTCTTCACATCTTCTTTCCCACAGGTCTTCCCATTTAGAGAAATCTGCACCTGCAACTAGCGTAAGACGGCTTGTCTTTTCACTACCTAAGGAAAACTTCGCACCTTTTAAGGCATTGCCCAAGGAGTACTCGGAAAAGTTAGAGTAAAAATCACCCACAACAAACTCAAATATCTCTGCCCTAAGCCCGCTAGTGAAACGCTCAAGACTGGCATCTTGCACATCCACAAGACGGTCGTTAGTGGAACGGTACTCTATCTTACCAAACGCCTCATAATCTTTATAAGGAGTCTTAAAATCTACAGACCCCTCGTAAAGATAATCAGCGTCATTGGCAGGATAAAATGACCTTGCTTTGTTTCCTTCTACATGATAGTATACGGCGGTCAATTCATGGCTGGAGTGTATTTCGGCAAAAGAAGGTGAAACTAAAAGAAAAAAACAGAGAAAAAAGAAAAATATTTTTTTCACGATAGGTTCTCCTTTCTTTTGGATGGGTTGTATAAGTAGATACTTTATAGAAAAGAAATACTTTTGGCGGACTACTATGCGAGAAGTCTTTTGACATTTGATTAATAATATTTTGGAGGATATTTATATTTTAAATTATAGTATCTCAAGTTAGCATTGTCAAGGAATACAACTTAACAGTTGCCCCCTGTGGATTCGAACCACAACTAACTGGTCCAGAGCCAGTCGTGCTACCATTGCACTAGGGGGCAAAAAATAGGTGTGGTCTTTAAGGAATTTTAAGAAAGGATTTTTTATAAAAATTTTTGCTAATAGCAAG
>JAOAET010000008.1 GCA_026416665.1 Candidatus Omnitrophota bacterium
ACCAGCAAAAGTACATTCCTATCGATTGAAGCCAGAACGCCTGCTACCAGTGCGTCTGGGAAGTTTTCGCCAGTTGCAATATAGATTCTTGAAGGATCAAAATAAAGATTATTTATTGCATAGTTAGCAATATTTGTAGATCTTATGTATTTGTTGGCACCATATATTCTTGTTGGTTTTGGTGCAGATTTTATAACCGCATCAGGGAATATGTCTGTACCTCCAATAACAATTGTGCTGCCAACTTTGAATTCGCTGAGAAACTTGCTTACAGATGATGGCATTCCATATTTATTGACAAGAAGGACAGGAACTCCTTCTGATGCTGCTAATGGTGAAACCGAGAGAGCATCAGCAAAATCAGTCCCCACTGTTAGATAGACTTTATGAAATGTACTTTTCTTTAGAACCCTTGCAAGTTCTCTCGCAACCAGAACAGAGGTTTCATACCTGTTGCTGCCCGCTATTCTCTTTCTGGTTGGTGGTGCGGATTTCAATTCGTTAGCAATCTGATTCTCAATTGTGGAATCTATAATGCTGTATCCACCGATTATGTAGACCATAGTTGGTGAAAGCCTTTTTAACTCGCTTATGGTTTCTGCTGGAAGACCAGTTTTTCTCGTTAGTAATATTGGAGCCCTTAGCGCTCTTGCAAGAGGTACAGCATAGAGAGCATCAGCGTAACTTTCACCAGATACAATAACTACATATTTAGAACTGACAAACTTCTCTCTTGAAACACTGGCTGCAGTAGCATACCTGTGAATTCCGTAAATCCTTTTGTTGAGATCAACATTTCCATAAACTTTGAGCGTGCCATCGAGGTTTAAAACTGCTAGATGTTCCTGTCCTAAAGCGACTTGTTTTACATTTGTTAAAGTGTCTGTAGAAATAAATTTTTTATAGTTCCCAAAAAGTTTAAGCACATTATTGGAAGTTATTAAGGCAGCAAAATCAGAACCTGCCTTAACCTGAATTACATTTGAAAAGTTTCTATTGCTTCCAAAAAAGGATTCAGAAGAAGAATCGGAACGTAAAAATCCCAATATCCTTATTTTTTCTGATGAAGCAAATATTGAATATTTATCTGCACCACTGATTTTTTTCGAATAGTTTTCTGCTTCTGTACGCGATAAGGCAAAAACAGTAGATACATTAATCAAAAATAGAAATGTAATTAAAAGAATTTGTAATACTCCTAATTTATTCCGTAGATTTTTTCTTTTTGAAATTATCAAGGTATTCACCTTCTCTTAAGAGCAATAAAAGAACAACTAATTAAGAAGAGGGAGCCCTTTAAGGCTCCCTCTTCGGTTAGCTGATGCACCAATACTACTTGTGGCACTTTCTGCAGTCTGACTTGGCAAAACCAGCAATTGGGCTGTGGCAGCCAGAAACTGTACAGCTTGTACCGGTTGTTGTCTGGAATCCAGCAAGTTCGGATGGAACAGCCGGACCGCCAGCTCTCTTGTTATTCAAGTACTTAAAGATAAATTCAACGGCTGTCATTAT
>JAOAET010000004.1 GCA_026416665.1 Candidatus Omnitrophota bacterium
AAGTAACTTCCTTAACTGCCTTATCCGCGTCATACCAACAGCCGCTTGCTTTAACGTCCCTTGATACCTCCTCTGCTCCTTCAATAACCTCTCTTCTGCTTTCCTCTGTAATCCTATGTACACATACGGCCCACCTGTCGCCAGTAAAGCCATTAACCATAAAGCCTGCGACCAGTAGGCAAATTTATATCCTAACATAAAAGGAACGCTTATCACAAACGCATATATTATACTAAATAAACCTCCTTTGGTGACAGCTAATCTTACATCCATTAATTGGTAACGAATAATAGCATAAGCAGTTATTAACATATAAAGCAAAATAAAGAAAAAGCCAAAAGGAAAGATTTCTATACCATATTTAGGAATAAAATCAATCGAACCAAGTACAATCACGTTACTAGCATAAAAGACATACTTTATTTGGTTGAATCTATAAGGATTCATCTCTTTTTTCTGAGATAGGAAAGCCTGTAATAGTAGATAAAGACCGCGGATACAGAGAGAAAAAAAGAATATTAAAAAAAATGGATGGAATAATCCTGCTTTTGAGTAATACCCCCAAAAATATCGGTATACACCAGAAATAAAATAATTAGTAAACAAAAAAATAGGTAATTGAATAAAACTTAGAATATACGCTAACCAAACAAATTTTCTTTCTTTTTCTACCTTTAGAAAACTTACAATAAAATGATAAAAGGTTGTTCCCACAAAAACTACAGCTGTACACGCTACTCTAGCAAGATTGACTGCTAACTTTTCGCTAGAAGTAGAGTAACATACAGTATATGAAAATAACCATAAACATATACTAAGACACATTAGGACAAAACTTTTATTGCAGGACAAACTTCTTTTTTTAAAAAGGACAGTTATTCCTAATAACAAAGAGACAAGCCCTCCTGAAAAAGTAAATAAAGAATATATTGTCATCGTTTATTCTCCTCTTGCAGGATCATTCTCGCCGCTTTCTTCCCCGTAAAAGCTGCCATAGGAACTCCTGCCTCACCTGAATGAAGTGTTACCCAGTGTCCTGCAAAGTATAACCCTTCAATAGAAGTCTTCTGAGAAATAAAATTAGGGTCTAATTGTTCTGGAGTAGGCAACCATCCTCTCATTGCCCCTTCTCTATTCAAGGTGTATCTAAATAATGTTGTGGGGGTAGATGTCTCTTTTATTTCAATATTATCTAAAAGTCCAGAATAAATCTTTTCCACTCTTTTAATCAAAACCTCAGCCAATTTCTCTTTTTGCATTTGCCAAAAATCTTTATTCATAAAGGGACAAAGAATAGATAAAACCAACATATCTTTACCGGGGGCTGTTAAAGCCTCATCTAACAGAACCGGCCTATAACAAAAAATATACCCACTGAAATCTTTATTGGTTAATCTATCAACATCTAACGGATTATCATCGCTTTTCCTCGGAGCATAGCGTAATTCATAACAATCGCCTTGGCGAATTAATATTTTATTCCTGAGTCCTAAATATACCGAAAACACAGAAATAGAGGGTCGCGCTGTTCTTATTTTATGAATAAACTCTTTTTCCAACCAACAAGGCTCTATTAATTCACAAAATGTCTCTGTAGCATCACAACAAGAAACCACTCGTTCGGCTCCAATAAAAATACCATTGTCCAAATTAACTCCCTTTATTTTGTTCTCTTTAACAACTATCTTGGTAACTTTGTGCGAAAAAATAAACTCTCCTCCCCACAAAATTATCTTTTTTTCAAATGTTTCAATAAATCGCCGCATCCCTCCTTTAGGAAAATAGCCCCCATCAAAAATAACTTCTCGTAAGTGAACCACTGCTGTGACCGCAGACAATTGATTAGGAGCCAAACCCGTGTGGGCAGTTAGAAAACCAAAAAAATTTATTATTTCTATATCAGAAAAATAAATATTTAATAATTCTAAAAATGTCTTTCGCTTGAGAAATATATATAGTTTGGTAAATGGTTCTTCTAATAGCAAATTAAAAAATTGTTTTATTTGGTCAGCAGATTTTGGAAAAAGAGAAATTATTTCTTCATAAAAAATATTTTTATTTGTTGCATTTAAAAATACCCTTTTGTCCTCCCAAATTAACCCAAGGGGAATCTCTGCTCTAACTAATTCAATATCCTTTTCTACTCCTAGTTCTTTAATAATCTTACCAAACTCACTATCCTGCCGACAACTCTCTAATATATTTACTACCTGAAAATTAAAATTTCTCCTTTTAAAACTAGTACAATAACCTCCCGCTATGTTATGCCTTTCTATTACCAGTACTTTCTTACCAGCCTTTGCTAAGTAAGCAGCGCAAGTAAGACCGCTGATACCACTGCCAATAATAATTACATCATAAAAATCATTCATGTATTACTATTTAATAAATCAAAACTTCTCTCTCCAGATACCCAGAATAACTCTTTGCTTTGGGTAACTCAATTATAAATTCTGTGCCTTTGCCATACTCTGACTGCACCTTTATTTTACCACCATGATTTACTTCTACTATGTTCTTTATCACATACAATCCTAATCCTGTGCCTTTCTTTGAA
>JAOAET010000006.1 GCA_026416665.1 Candidatus Omnitrophota bacterium
ATTGGTAAACTTTTACAAGAAGCAAGAAAGCAAGTTGCAAGGGTTATTAATGATGTATTGCTAAAAACATATTGGGAAGTTGGCAAAAGGATTATTGAATATGAACAAAGAGGTAAAGGTAGAGCTGAGTATGGCGAAGAGCTGCTCATCAAATTGTCCAAAGATTTAACTCAAAAATATGGGAAAGGTTTTAGCAGGAGTAATCTTCAATATATGAGAATGCTATACCTTAAATATCCAAAATGCCAGACACTGTCTGGCAAATTATCTTGGAGCCATTATGTTGAACTTTTAAGCGTAAGTGATGATTTAGCGAGGTCTTTTTATGAGAAACAATGCATAGCAGAAAATTGGTCGGTAAGGGAACTCAAAAGACAGATAAATTCCATGCTTTTTGAAAGAATTGGTTTAAGTAAGGATAAAAAAGGAGTTCTTAAACTTGCTAAGACAGGACAGACAATAGAAAAGGAAGAAGACATAATAAAAGATCCCTACATTCTTGAATTTTTAGGAATACCAGAGCAATATCAATATAGCGAAAAGGAATTGGAACAAAAGATAATTGATAATCTTCAGATGTTCTTACTTGAATTAGGTAAAGGTTTTGCTTTTGTGGGGCGTCAATTTCGTATAACATTAAACAATAACCATTTTTATGTTGATTTAGTTTTTTATCATACAATATTAAAGTGTTATGTTTTAATTGATTTAAAGATTGGTAAAATTACCCACCAAGATATAGGGCAGATGAATTTGTATCTAAACTATTTTACTAAAGAGGTTAACAGTGAAAACGATAATCCACCAATAGGAATTGTCCTTGGTGCTGAAAAAGATAATATACTGGTTGAATATGCTCTTGGTGGAATTACAAATAAATTGTTTGTTTCTCGTTATAGATTACATTTACCACAGAAGGAAGAACTTAGGAAAAAATTGAAACATCTTTTAGAAAAGTAATATGCTAAGACTTAAGTTTGATTCTAAATTAGATTTTCAGATTGAAGCAATAAATTCAGTAGTTGATTTATTCAAAGGTCAGATAAAAAGACCACTCTATTATACTTTACAAGTAGTTCCAAATACCTTAGACCTCACAAAAGAAAAAATATTAGAGAATTTAAGGGAAGTTCAGAATAGAAATAATTTAACTTTATTTAACGAACCAGATTTAACTGAGCCATACAACTTTACAATAGAGATGGAAACAGGAACTGGTAAGACTTATGTATATCTAAGGACAATATTGGAACTAAATCAGAAATATGGCTTTACTAAATTCATCATAGTTGTTCCTTCCGTTGCAATCAAAGAAGGTGTATTAAAAACTCTTGATATAACAAAAGAACATTTCAAACAATTATATGATAATTTACCTTATACCTATTTCGCATATAAATCAGATAATCTTGTAATGGTTAGGATGTTTGGTCAGAGCACATTTTTACAAATTATGGTAATGACAAAAGATGCTTTTAATAAGGATACGAATATTATTCATAATACTCATGATTTAATGGGAGATAAACCAATTGAAATTATCAAACGATCAAATCCAATTGTTATTTTAGACGAACCACAAAGAATGGGTGGTGAAGCAACACAATGGGGGATTGAACAGCTTAACCCACTTTTTGTTTTAAGATACTCGGCTACTCATCGTGATATCTATAATCTTGTTTACAAACTTACTCCGTTCGATGCCTATAATCTTGGACTAGTAAAAAAGATTGAAGTTTTGTCTATCACAGATGAAGTAGATTTTGGAAGCAAAAAAATAGTTTTAGAAAACATAGAATCAACCAAAAGTGGACTTAGAGCAAAAGTCAGGGCATTTGTTAAAGAAAAGGGCAGTATAAAATTAAAAACAATAACCTTAAAACAAGGAGATAATTTAGAAAATAAAACGGGTAATAATTTTTATAATGGATATATCGTTAACGAAATCAATAAAAGTAGCGGATATATTTCTTTTTCTAATGGTCAGAAAATTGAATTAGGTATGTCTTCAATAAACGAAGATGATTTAATTCGTATTATGATAAGAGAAACAATAAAAGAACATTTTGAGAAGAAGAAAAAATTGAATCCACAAGGCATAAAAGTATTGAGTTTGTTTTTTATAAATAGAGTGGACGATTACCTATCAGATAATGGTGTGGTTAGAAAAATGTTTGTAGAAGAATTCAATAAATTAATTCAGGATGGGTTTAATGAATTTTCAAATTTAGAGGTTAACAAAGTTCATAGCGGATATTTTTCAAAGATGAAGAAGGAAAAGAGCATAGAGGAAGATGAGTCAGCATATAATCTAATAATGAAGGATAAGGAGAGATTGCTATCATTAGATGAGCCAGTTGAATTTATCTTTTCTCACTCAGCATTAAGAGAAGGATGGGACAATCCAAATGTATTTAATATTTGCACCTTGGCATATTCTTCTTCAGAAATTAAGAAAAGACAGGAAATTGGACGAGGTCTGCGATTGCCTGTTAATCAGGATGGCGATAGAATTCAAGATCGAGAGATAAATTTATTAACAGTTATAACAAATGAAAGTTATCGAGAATATTTAGAAAAGTTGCAGACAGAATATCGCGAAGAAGTAGAAGAAGAAGCACCTCCTATTGAAGAGAAAAAACAACGAACTAAGATTAAACTAAAAAATGATGCAATTCAGTTGAATTTATTCCAGAACTTATGGTATAGCATTTCACCTAAGGCAAAATATGTTGTTAATATTGATAATCAAAAATTTTTTGAAAAAGTTCTAAACGAAATACAGAATATTACAGTTAAACCACCAGAAATAATGATTAAGAAAATTAGGGTAGAAAAAATTGATTCTGGCAAGATAGAAGAGGAGTTTGTAAGAGAAGCATCTGAGAAAGTTAAGTTAAATAAGGTTATTAATCTAATTTCATTTATTGAAAAAGAAACTAATTTGACTCGACGAACTATCTTTGAAATGTTATCTAATTCAAGCAGCTTTGATCAGTTTTTTATTAATCCTCGTGAATATTTTGAAAAAATTACTACAATAATTAAGGAATGTAAAAAAGAATTTGAAGTGGAAGGAATAAAATATACTGATTTGAACGAGAGATATGATATTTCAATGTTTAAAGAAGAAGTAGAAAGTTATGAAAAACATGTTTTAAAGGTACAAAAATCTATTTATGATGGA
>JAOAET010000010.1 GCA_026416665.1 Candidatus Omnitrophota bacterium
AAATATCTCTTTTTGTTTTGCCCAAACTGAAAAAACCTTGAAACTTTCTTCGCCTTCTTTCCAACACAATTCTTACATCCCTTATGAATATACCTGTGACGGAAAAGATATCAACCCGGAATTACGCATTGAAGGAATTCCCCAAAACACAGAAACTATGGCTTTAATAGTAGATGACCCTGATGCACCTATGGGGACATGGGTTCACTGGGTAGTATTCAATATACCTGCTATTTCGGCAATAAAAGAAAACTCTATACCAGGCACACAAGGTAAAAATGATTTCGGCAAATTAAATTGGGGTGGACCGTGTCCGCCTTCAGGAACCCACCGTTATTTCTTCAAACTTTATTGTCTTGATACAACTCTTTCTTTAAAAGAAGGGGCGACAAAAAATGAATTAGAAAGAGCAATGGAAGGCCATATTCTGGCTTCGGCAGAATTGATAGGTCTTTATAAGCGGTTACGTTAACGAAAGGAGGAAAGATGGAGCAGACTCTGCTAAAAGAGCTCCAAGATACGCAATGGTATTTAGGAGAAGAAAGAGCTCGCCGCCAACAACTGGAACAAGAAATAACAGGATTACGTAACCACTGTGCAGATCTTCAACAACAACTGCATAATGCGTGGCAACGCATAAGAGACCTAGAAAAAGAATTAGCAGATACGCAATGGTATTTAGGTGAAGAAAGGGCTCGCCGGCAAGAATTGGAAAATCAACTTAAAAGCAAATAGTTATTTTACACCTGACATAATTGGTCGCTGATAATTCTCCAAAACCAATATGCTGGAAATAATCTTTTCTAATTCTTGCAAAGTAGTTGCGCCTGTTGCCAGCTGCCTAAGAGGTCTTATTTTTGGAAACCCCTTGGTATACCAACCAAAGAATTTGCGATAGATAATCACACCGTACTTTTCTCCAAAAAACTCAACACAAAGTCGCAAGTGTTCTTTCATGATTCTAATTACTTCTAAAAAAGAAGGTAAAGGCTGTTGTCTTCCTTCTTTTAGATAAGTACTAATACTTCGGAAAATCCAAGGATTCCCTAGACTACCCCGAGCAATGAGTATACCGTCGCAACCTGTTTCTTCAAACATCCTTTTTGCCAAAGGGCCAGAAAAAATATTTCCTGAACCGATAACAGGAATTTTCACTGCACGTTTTACTTGTCTAATTGTCTGATAATCCACCTCTCCACTATAAAGTTGTTGTTTAGTTCTTCCGTGAATAAAAATTGCTTTAACACCCGCGTCTTCTGCCATTTGTGCTACCTCAGGTGCGTTGATGGATAAATTATCCCAGCCAGTGCGAATTTTTACTGTTACAGGTTTAGAAACTGCTTGAACCACTAACTCCAAAATTCGCTGTAATTTCTTAGGTTCAAGCAAAAGTGCAGCACCTTCTCCGCGACGAGTAACTTTTTTTTCAGGACAGGCAGCATTAAAATCTAAAATGTCAAAAGAATATGATTGCAATACTTCTATTGCCCGTTTAATATAATAAGGTTCGCTACCTAGTATTTGCACTCCTAAAGGTCTGTCTTGTTCATTACTTGCTATCATCTGCTTAGTTCTACGACTCTTCAATCCTAAACTACGGCAATTTAACATTTCAGTAAAAGCAAGCTCCGCACCAAATCGGCGGGTAATCAGCCGAAAAGGCAAATCACTTACGCCTGCCATCGGTGCCAGTATCAAAGAAGACTGTAACTGTAATGTCCCTATATTAAACATAACTATTCTTACTATTATAGAAAATTAGTAAAAGTATTCTTAAATACCTATCTTAGGTTAATTCTTCAATTGGTAATACAAATGCCTTCACTCCTTCTTTCCCTAGGACTTGTCGTAATTTCCTAATACAATTTAGAAGTTGTTTTGTTTGTACTTCTGGGCCTGCTACTAATAAAAGATTGTTCCTACCTGGCCAAATTTCATTTCCAAGATGTGTTCCGGAAGTATTTCCTTTACCAAAAACACCTGTGATTTTTGTGTAATTATTTAATGCGCACATACTTAATGACTCCATTACTTCTTCTTCAATTGCTTCATTGTAGGCAAGGATTACCAATTTATCCATTTATTGCCTCCGAGTTTACTGAACACGTTGGTATAGCATATTCTTCTTTACGGTGAAACAACGCGTATAAGGTGGGTACAAAAATTAAAGTAATCAGGGTAGAGACGCCTAAACCCCCAATCATACATACACCTATTGCCTGCCATACCTCTGAGCCCTCTCCGCGCGAAAGTGCCATTGGTAGAAGTCCAAAAAGAGTAGTAAGAGTAGTCATCAGTACTGGTCTTAACCTGTCTTTTCCACCAAGGGTAACTGCCTCAAATAAAGAATACCCTCGTGCACGTAAGATATTAATATAACTAATCAAAACAATGGCATTGTTCACCACGATACCCATTAACATAACCATACCCAAAAAAGACATAATATTTAAGGTAACCGCTGTCAAGGTAAAAGCAATAATGACTCCTACGAAGGTAAACGGCACAGAAAACATAATAATAAAAGGGTCTAACAACGATTCAAATTGCGCAGCAATCACCATATACACCAAGAATATACCCAAGGATAATAAAAGGGTCAAATCGCGAAATGCCTTGGCTTGTTCTTCTGCTTCTCCACCAATAGTAATGGTTACACCCTGCGGCAAAGGTAAATTTTTTAATTTTCCTTTCAATTCTTCTATTACTTTTCCGGGTGAACGTTGATAAGTATTCGCCTGCACATAAACAACACGCATACGGTTTTTTCTCTCTATTTCTAAGGGCCCTGTGGTTTCATAGATGCGCGCAAAATTCGCCAGACGAACAAGTTTACCTGTATAAGGAGAAACTACCGACAAATTTTGAATATCTTCTATGCGTGAACGAGAAAAATCTTCTAATCTAACATAAATATCGTATGTCCTTCCTGCCTGGCGATATTTTGTAGCAGAGGTTCCTTCAAGAAACGTTTTTATCTGACGAGAGATTACTTGCATATTAAGCCCTAATGTCGAAGCCTTCTCCCGATCAATCTCAATGCGAATTTCTGGTCGACTTGACTCACGTGAGATACTGACATCCACTGCCCCTGGGATACGTTCCAAGATTTCTTTTATCTTAGAGGCCACTTTATTGGTATCTTCAAAAGAATTACCTAAAATTTCAATCTGGATACGTTTACCTCCTGTGCCTAAAAGCATCTGTGCAACAGGGCTACCTGTAGAAACATCTGTTCGAATAACCCCTGGAATCTTTTTAATTTGAGCACGTAATTTCTGTGCAACTTCTCTTACCCCTTCTTTACGTTTATCCTTATCCACCAGTTTCACCCCAGCTACAATAATATGACTTCCTGAAGCCTGTCCTGTCGCCCGCCCAATACCTGCAAGTTGTCCTGCGCGGATGTAACTAAATTCCTTTCCACTAATTTTCGTAAAAATCTCTTCTATTCTTTTGGCTATTTTATCTGTTTCCTCAATACGTGTGCCTACCGGCAAATAAACTGATATGCGCAAATCTCCCGTATCCTGCTCTGGAATAAATTCATTTCCCACAAACCTTGTAAGAAATAAACTTAACACAAAAACTATACTAAAACCTATTAAAACCTGTGGCTTATGTCTTAGACTCCAACCCAGCATTCTTGCATACAACTGTTCCAACCCTACAAAGAAACGCTCAGAAAAATCAAAAATACGTTGTTTAAACATCTCTTTCTGTTTTTTGGCTGAAGAATTATTTTTCTTAAATAACACCGACGAAAGCATAGGTGCTAAAGTAACCGCAGTAAAAAGAGAAGTCATTAGAGTTGCAGTAACGATAGCAGCAAGTTCGCTAAAAAATACTCCTACTACTCCTGTTATAAAAAACATTGGCAGAAATACTACCACCGTGGTTAAAGTAGAAGCAACCAATGCTGCCCACATTTCATTGGTAGCGAAGATTGCTGCTTCTCTAGGCCGTTCACCTCTTTCAAGGTGACGATAGATATTATCCACAATCACAATAGCGTTATCTACGACCATACCACTGGCTATGGCAAGAGAAGATAAGCTAATCATGTTGATAGTCTTACCGCTTAAGAACAGATAAATAAAACTTATCAATAGCGAACAAGGAATAGTTACCGCCACAATAAAACTGGGTACCACTTTGCGCAGGAAAAACCAAACCACCAAAACAACAAAAATTATGGCAAACCACAATGTTCCCTTTAAAGTATTTAAAGCTCGTGTAACATCTTCAGAAGAATCCATAATTATCTTAATCTTTACATCTTTTGGCATCTGTTGCATTAATTGCTTTAGCCGTTTTTTAACCCGCTCCGAAACTTCCACCGTATTGGTACCTGTTTGCTTTTGAACTATCATTATAAGACCAGGTGAACGGTCAATTCTTACGTGAGTGGTGACTTCCTTAAAACTGTCCTCTATTCGTGCCACATCTCGTAGATATACATTTGCACCGTTTCTCTTTCCTAAAATAACTGTTTGTATATCTTGAGGGTTGGTAAACTCACCTGGCATACGAATTAGATAATCCGTAAGACCTGTCTTAATATTTCCTACTGGCAAAGTGATGTTTTCCTGTGCAAGCACCTGTTGAACATCCAGTATAGAAAACCCATATGCCTCTAACCTCTGTCTATCTACCCAGATATTAATTTGACGCTCAAGCCCCCCCTGAATCTGAACAGTTCCTACTCCCGCAAGTTGTTTAAGCGGATCTGCCAAACGCCTGTCTACTAAATCGTAAAGTTCAGGATAACTTTCTTCTGCCTGGATTCCAACAACTAAAATAGGAATATTTGCAGTGTTGAATTTAAAAATAAAAGGATTGGATATCTCATCTGGTATATCGGGCAAAGATGGTTTTGCTTGGTCAATACGGTCACGCACATCGTTGGTTGCCTCATCTACATTAGTTCCCCATTTAAACTGCAATTGTATTACTGAAATTCCTTCTAAAGAACGTGAGGTAATTTTTTCTAGTCCTGGGGTAATTGCCAAGGCATTCTCTAATGGTTCGGTAACTTTGGTCTCTACTTCCTCTGGCCCTGCTCCATAATAAGAAGTAATCACTGATATTGCCGGCGGCTCTATTACTGGGAATAAATCTAATCCTAAACGCGTAAAAGAATAACCAGACATAACAATTACAGCAATAAAAATCATTGCGGTAGTAACTGGCCTTTTAACTGCAAAATCCGCTAATCTCATTAATCAATATCCTTTTTTATTTTGCGTTTTCCTCAAAAATAACTTCTGCACCGTCGCTTAAACGTTGTTGTCCCAATACTACTACTAACTCATTTTCCTTCAATCCTTTTTTTACCTGTACATAATCACCACTACGGACACCGAATTCTGCCTTTCTTAAAACCGCCTTCTTGCCTTCAACAACATAGACATATTGATTTGGCTGTTTACCCATAATTGCCTCTTTAGGCACAACGGGCTGATTCAATAACTGTTCTAAAATCAATTTTACTCTTGCAAACATCCCTGACTTAAGCCGATGTTGTGGGTTATCTACGATTATTTCTACCATCACAGTTCGTGTCATTGGGTCAACCACGGGGCTTATTTTAGAAACAAACCCCTCAAATATTTCTTTAGGATAAGCATCCACAGAAATCTCTGCCTTTTTACCAATAGATATTTTTCCTATATAAATTTCTGGTACATCAAAATTTATCTTTACTTTATCCATAGAAACTACTAAACAAACCGCTGTCTTCGGATCTACTTGGGTACCTAAATCAACATATACCCTGCCTACTATCCCACTAATAGGACTTTCTACTGGGGCCTTCTCAAAATTAAAGCCCACCTCATCACGGTCAATAAAAAGTATTGGTTCTTTTTGCTCTACGCTATCGGCTTCTTTTTTTAACTTTTCAATTACCTTTCCACTTACTTTTGGGAAAACTAATACTTCTTCTGCTGCCTTAATGGTTGCTGCGTATTCTAAAGTTTCCATTATATTTTCGGTTTTTACACGACTGACCTGAACGGGAATTACTTCGGAATACTCTATTTCCTGTTTAACATTTTGTTGCTTTTGGCATCCATAAAAAATGAAGATAATTAACACATAAATAACCACATAATAAATAATATTTAATTTTTTCATTGAATCCTTCCTCCTGTTGCCTTATCAAATTTGGCTCGCGCCACCAGATATTCATAATCAGCCATGGCCTTGTTAAAACGAGCAATAGCAACACGCAGTTTGGCATCCTCTAAATCCAAGCTACTGATTATTCCTTTCCTATATTTTTGTTCTGAAGATATTAATGCATCTTCATAGGTTTTTAGTTCTTCTTCTGCAGAAGATAATTTATTTAAAGATGTCTGTAAAGCAAAATATGCTTGTTTTATATCAAATACCAATGCCTTTTTTGTTTTATCTTGGGTAAGATTTGCTTTTTTTACCTCTGCTATCGCCTGTTCTATTTTTGCCTTAGTTAACCAACCATCAAATACTGGCCAACTAACAGTAATAGCAAGCACATTGTAATCGTTCTGATTTCTTATACCCGTTGTGCTAAGACGATTGCTTGCGTAATAATCCCAACCAGCCAATACAGTCGGACGTGATTGCGCCTTGGCTATCTCAACGTTTTGATTGGCTATATCAACTTGGGCATCTAATTGCTTAAGTGCCGGGTGCTCTTTTAATGCTTCAAGTAAAGCCATATCTAAGGCAATATCTCTTTTCTCATAATTAAACTCGCCAACTGCTTCTACTGTTATTTCTTCTTTTAGCGAAAGTAACACATTCATTGCTGCCTGTGCTGTTTTTACTTGATTAAGAGATTCCTCATAAGCAGCTTTAACTTGTGCAAGATTTGCCTTCATCTGTTGCAACGCAACGTCTGATACTTCTCCATAGGCATAACGTTTTTCCATTGTCTCAAAATGCCGCTGAGAATTTTCTAGTATTTGCCGATTTAAATTACTATAATGTTTAGCCAATAAAAGATTATAATAGGCATTTTTTACGGAAAAGATAATCTCAAGTTGTTTATTATCTAAGGCTGCCTTCTCTGCTTCATAGTAATATTGTCCAATTTTTATCGCGCTTATAACTTGCCCGCCTTTATATAAAAGTTGCTTAATAGAAACATTCCCAGAAATTGCTGAGCGGTCTTTATTGAAAAGCCCCCTTGTATCAGAGAAACTACTAACCAATACCACCCCCGGATAAAGATTTGCTTTAGCTTCTTTAATCTGCGCCTTCGCCTTCTCCAGTTGCTCTTTACTTAATAGAATATCGGCATTATCCCTTAATGCGATGGTTATTGCCTCATCTAAAGTAAGATAAACTGTCTTCTCTTCTGCATAAAGAAAGCCTCTAAAAAAAAATAAAATAGCCAAAATAAGTAGTGACATTCTATGTTTACTTGTTATTTTTTCCATACTCTATTTTGTCTTTGAAGATATTACGCACTTTTTCCAGTATCTCTAAATAATTCTTGCGGTCCTCTTCTGAAAGCTTACCAAATGTATCAATTATTATTTTTCTGCGCTGGGCGACAACTTTTTCAACTAGAGCCAAACCTTTGGAAGAAAGTCTTATCTTAATAATCCGTCGGTCAGCTGGCTCAAATAACCGAACTAAATAGCCGGCATCTACTAATCGCTCAACCATACCTGTAGCTGCCGGAGTGCTTACCCCCAGAAATTTGGCGATATCGGTCATTTTGGCTTCATTTTGTTTCTTTAGCATAAGCATAAGGATAAACTGACCAGGACTAATTTTACTGTTTAAAAATTCCGCAGGTCCTTTTTTCACAAATAGACGCCCCAATTCAAACATTACTTCATCAAGTCTTACCGCAAAAGTATTTATGTCCATTAGTACAATATTTTATTTTGTTAATTATTAATGTAGTTAAATATTAATCTACTTAAAATATAACATGTATAGATTTTTTGTCAAGAGATTTCTAAAGTCAGATATTAAGAAGAAACAGATTCCCCGATTACGCCCATATTTCTAAACTTTTGGTATCTGCGGATAAGTAATTCTTGTTTACTCAGGGCGCTGAGGCTTTTAAGGTGTTTTAGAAGAGCGGATTTAAGATCCAAAGCTACTGTTTGGGGATTTCGATGTGCTCCTCCTAATGGCTCAGGAATAATCTCATCAATAACACCTAAAGAGAGTAGATCTTTGGCAGTTAATTTTAATGCCTCTGCTGCCTCAGGTGCTTTTGTGCTATCTTTCCAAAGAATAGCAGCACAACCTTCTGGCGAGATGACTGAGTAATAAGCATTCTCTAAAACTAACACTCGGTCCGCTACCCCAATTCCTAATGCTCCACCCGAACCACCTTCGCCAATAACCACCGCAATCATTGGTGTAGCAAGACCTATCATCTCTTGTAGGTTTTCAGCTATGGCCTGAGCTTGACCTCGCTCTTCAGAGGCAGTATCACAAAAAGCTCCAGCGGTATCAACCAGTAAAATAATTGGTAAACCAAAATTCTCTGCAAGGCGCATAAGCCGTAAAGCCTTACGATATCCTTCAGGATGAGCCATGCCAAAGTTATGCCTTATCTTTTCCTTATAGTCTCTTCCTTTTTGATGACCAATAACCATCACCTTGTAATTATCTAAGCGAGCAAAACCTCCTATAAGTGCACGGTCATCAGCAAAAAGCCTGTCACCATGCAGTTCTATAAAATCAACCATCATCATATTAATATAGTCTAAGGTATTAGGCCTCTCTGGGTGTCGAGCAAGTTGCACTTTCTGCCAAGCAGTTAAATTAGTGTAGATTTCTTTCTTAAGGTTTTCTAATTTCTCCTCAAGACGTTTCACTTCACTAGATAAGTCTATCTTCTTATCAGAGGTAAAACTCTTTAACTCCTCAATTTTCTTTTCTAATTCTATAATCGGTTTTTCAAAATCAAGTCCAGCCATAAGGTATCTTTTATTAATCTACAATTGTCACCTCTGTACCTTGTGGAACAAGCATAAATAATTCTTCTACATCGCTATTTGACATCCTTACACAACCAGCGGTTGATTGTTTACCTAAACTGGCAGGGTCGGTTGTGCCATGAATCCCATAACCTGGTTTATCCAAACCTAACCACCGCGTTCCTAAAATATTTTCTGGGCTTCCCGGCGCAGCAACTCCACCACCTGGTTTAAACCAAGGAGGATTAACTATCTTTTCGACGATTTTAAATGTTCCAGAAGGTGTAGAGTTATTTACACCTGTAGCTACTATATAAGTCTTAATTATCTCCTTATCTGTTTTAAGCAATAGTGTATTCTGTGATTTGTCTACAAGAATACTAAATGGCTCAGTCCATACTTTAATTTTTTTCCCAGGATAGATTATTTCACTTTTTAGATTATTCATTCTCTTTAAAAGCTCTGTTGTAGTCTTATACTGACGGGCAATTTTTTCCAAGGTATCGCCGGGTTTAATCTCATACTCTATACTTCCAGGAATAATCAGAGGTGACACGATAAGTCCAAGGTTAAGTTGCTCTATTTTTTTTTGCCATTCTGAGACATTGCGTAGATGAGAATAGTTACTAATAAGTGTTGCATAAGTTTCTTTGGCTGCTAAGTAATTACCTTCTGCTTCTTGTTTTTGAGCTTGTTTAATTAAAGCATCTGCTGCGGGAGAAAGAGATTTTACTTTAAGCAGTTTCCCCAAACTAAAGATTGCACCCACCACCAAACTAACGGTTACCACAAGTAAAATTATTCTTTTCATAACAAAAGTTATCTACCAAAAACAAACCAAGCAATTAAAACACCTAAAATAAAACCACCGATAACTTCAATGGGAGTATGACCTATTAATTCTCTGAGTCTACCTTCTTTAATTTTTCCCTGCCAATAAATATCATCCATTATCTTGTTAAGAATCCGTGCCTGTCGACCTGTTGCTCTACGCACACCTTGGGCATCAAACATCACCACCAGAGCAAAAGAAGCTGCTATCGCAAAGTACACACTATCAAAACCATACACCAACCCCACAGAAGTAGCCAAACAAGAAGCACCAGCAGTATGACTAGAAGGCATCCCCCCTGTGCCCACAAACCAACGAAAATCGATTTTCCTGGTAGCTAACACGCCAATAATTACCTTCAAAGTCTGAGCAATAACCCAACTGGAAAGTGTAGTCAACAGAATTTTATTACGGACAAACTCTATAAATATGTATTTCATTAATCCTGAGGGCTAATAGGTTCAACTTTAATAGTTATATTAGGAGAAACTAATGTAGACTTACCATTACGAATCACGTAACCAGCATTACCACAAATTATTAATTCTTTGTGCAGACGTTTGCCTATCTGTAGGCGTTGTTTCCGGGCAAGTTGACGAAGTTGTCGAATCCTTTTCTTCAATTCAGTAATAGAGGATAATTCTTGCTGCATTTTTTGGTTATCTTGATTAAGCTGAGCAATATTAAGCTGTAGTTGTTGAATCTGGTCCCTTAAGGCCTGATTTTCGGCTTTGACTACTGTCACCTGTGCGTTTAGCTCTTCGACTACCTGTTGTGACTCGGATAATAATTGTTCATATTCGGCAATTTTAATACGCGCCTCTTTGAGGGAAGAAGATATCTTTTGATTTTCGCTTTCCAAGGCCTGTTTTAAGGTCTGCTCTTGAATAAGTTCTTTTTCCAATGACTGTCGTTCTTTTTCTAAAGCAGCTATCTCCGTAGAAAGTTCCTCTACCTTTTCCGACATACGATGTTTTTCTTTATACATCTGTATATATTTTAAAAAACTAAAAATCGCTATCCCAGCTAAAAGAGCAAGGATAACGAGAAGAGGGGATATCCGCTTCATTTATTTCTCCTTTAACAAAATATTATATGCCTGTGGGCGTAAAAAGCAAGTTTTTTTCGCTTTGTTCTGTTAGATTATTAATTTTCAGCCGTCCTTTTTTATTAGAAAATCCCAACAGGAGAAAAAATATGCTCGCACGTATTTTAAGTTTTGGTTTATTTGGATTAGAAGCTTATCCTATTGAAATACAAGTAGATATATCAAAAGGTCTTCCGATGATAAATTTAGTAGGGTTAGCTAACCCATCTATACAGGAGAGCAAGGTAAGAGTTAAATCTGCTATTAAGAATTCTGGTTTTCTCTGGCCATCCGGAAAAATTACCATTTGCCTTGCGCCTTCAGATGTTAAAAAAAGTGGAACGGGTTTTGATTTGGCTATTGCCTTAGGAATTTTAGCTGCCTCGGGCCAGATATCCAGTGAATGTCTTAACAATTTTTGTTTCCTTGGAGAGCTTTCTTTGAATGGTGAAGTGCGACCAGTAAACGGAGTTTTGCCTATTGCACTATGTTTAGCCTCTTATGGTGTGCATAATCTGGTATTAAGCCATAAAAATGCTCAAGAAGCGGCTGCAGTAAAAGACATATCGGTCTTTGCAGTTGACTCTCTAAAACAGGCAGTGCAATTGTTGTCTGACCATTCTGGTTTTAAACCTGTTGAATTTGATGTAGAGGAAGTGCTGAAATATAAACAGGCATACACTTTAGATTTTGCTGATATAAAAGGACAATTCGCTGCCAAACGTGCTATAGAAGTTGCAGTTGCTGGTGGACATAACCTGCTTTTTATAGGGCCACCAGGAAGTGGTAAAACTATGCTTGCCCAAAGAATTCCAACAATTTTGCCACAATTGACTCTTCAAGAAGCCTTACAAATTACCATAATCCATTCTTTATGTGGTCTCTTAAAAGAAAAAGATGGAATTATTACCACGCATCCTTTTCGTATGCCCCATCATACAATTTCATACGCAGGACTTATTGGCGGAGGTGCCAATCCCCGTCCAGGAGAAATTAGCCTTGCCCATAACGGAGTATTATTTTTAGATGAATTAGCAGAATTTCGCCGTGATTGTTTAGAAGCACTACGACAACCTTTAGAAGATGGCTGTATTCGTATTGGTCGTTTAGGTGCCTCGGTTAGCTTTCCAGCAAGATTTATATTGGTTTGTGCTATGAATCCTTGTCCTTGCGGAAATTTTTCTAATCCACACAAACCTTGCCGCTGCAGTTCTACTAAGATAGCTAATTATTTAGGTAAAATATCCGGCCCTTTACTGGACCGCATTGATATACATGTTCATCTGCCACCGGTAAGTTTTACCCAATTAGTTGATACCTCAAAGAGTGAATCTTCTTCACAGATAAGAGAACGAATTAACAATGCTCGGAAGATACAACAGCAAAGATTTTCTGGATTAAATCTGACTTGTAATGCAGAAATGACCAATACTCTGGTAAAAAAATACTGCAATATCACTGACCAAGCTAAAGAATTACTTAAAACTGCAATGGAAGAATTGTCTTTATCTGCAAGAGCATATGACAAAATTTTAAAAGTAAGCCGCACCATTGCAGATTTAGCACAAAATCCATCTATAGAACCTGAACATATTGCTGAAGCTATTCAGTATCGCAGTTTAGACCGCCTGCTGTTGGGGTAAAAAACAAAATCTTCTTTAAAAATTTATTGTTTTTGATTATCAAGTTAGTACGAGCAAGAAGAAGACTCTGTTTTTTTATGTATACTGGCAGGGTATTTTACTGATAAGAAAAATCGCCTTGCCATTATTTGTTTCCAAGACACTCTTCTATTTTCTCAATCAGTTGCACAGCAGTGATGGGTTTTGCCAAAAACACTTTTTTACTACCTTGCTGGGCCAAATTAATTTCCTCTTCTTTTTTTAATAAGGCGGTAAGGAAAATAATTGGAATATGTTTAGTAAGCTCATCAGCTCGCAAGATAGCTGCAACTTCCCCTCCATCAATAAAAGGCATATTAACATCCAGAATAACTAAGTCAGGAAGTGTTGTTTTTGCCAAATTTATTCCTTGTTCTCCATTGGTAGAATAAATAACATCAAATTTACCTGTTTTCTCCAATATCGTTTTAGTATACCAACAAATATCTTCTTCGTCATCAATTACCAAAATTGCCTGTTTGCGCATACCTACCTCCCAGTTCATTAACCTATTTAGTTTATAAATACCCTAAATAAATATTATAACAAATTATACTTAACAATAAATTATTTCTTAATCCATAAGATGTATTACTTATTTAGCTAAAATTTTTATCTTAGTATAAATTTTAGTGGAAATTAAAAAAGGCCGCTTACAGAAGCGACCTTTAACTTACCTACCATTTTATTATATTTTTAAATATCACCAGAAGTTTTGATAAAACCACTTATCCGCTTTCTCTATATCAAGCTTATATACAAATTCCTCTATAGCTATACTTCCTTTGGGATAACGCGTCCTGAGCTGTGCCATTTGAATAATGTCCTGTTTTTTTAAATTTCCACTACGCACCGCACCAATAGTTTCGCACCCACAAAGAGTTCCTGATAAAATAACAACTGTTACCAAGAGGATAAGACTGATTTTCTTTTTTTTCATCTTAATTTCCTCCTCGGGGAAGAGGTACCCAAACAAATATAACTGACAAAAATGCTACTTTCAATGTGATTTTGACTATTTCATGAAAACGTTTGCGAAAAAAAAAGATTTAACTAAACTCTTACCTAAAGAAAATTTAAGGGTTAGGGAATAGAGAAGAATGCAGGAAAAATTCTTACACTAAGAGATGAGTAATAAAATAGGTTGCTTAAATGTATTTTTTAAAAATCTCTAAATAGCCTCCTAAAAATTTTTAATTAGATATAGAAAGCGTCAAGAAATCTTCTCTTATTTTTTAGTTTTTTGTGATATGGCAAGCTGTCTAAAGCGCTAAGCAGGTAAGAAATGTGCAATTTGACTTTTTATAAATTGTGCAATCTGTTCTTGGTCTTCTTTATCTATGTGTTTAAAGTAAATACCCAATCGATACTCGTTTGCACCAAGAGGCATATTATAACGCACCTCACCTGATATGTTCATTGGTCCATAGAAAATAACATCTTCTGTCTCTACACTAAAAAGGGTAAATTTAATCAGCAATTGTGTGCCTTGTGGAATATCATAATTAGTAAGCACCGCGATACCCCCAATACTTAAATCCAGCATAGTCGCACGTGTCTCATGATTACCTATGGACATTCGCAGTGCTGTGGGTCGAGCAACTCGGTAAATCACTGATAGATTAACTTTAATTCTTCTATGTTTACGTTTTTCCTTACCAAGAGGGTTCTTTTTGGGCATCGTTGTATTCCTTTTAGTTAGTATTTACCTCTTTATCCGTCAGTAACCTCTCCAATAGTTTTTTTGAAGTAGTAGAAATGTTTTTCTCTAACAACTGAATTATCTCTTTCTTCTTAGCCAACTCTTCCTGTGTTTTAGTCAACTCTGTCTTAAGCTGTTCTACTGTTTTTGATTGTTGATTAATACGACTGACTAATAGTTGATTATCCTGAATTAATTGCACAATTCGCCTTTGTGCAGAAAAAAATAACGCCCCTACGATAGAAACAAATATAAGGACTATCACCAATAACCATAAAAAAGAAATTTTCCAGAAACTAAGTTGTTTTATAAGTTCTGCATACTTACTGCGATATGCTAAAACTAACTGTTTATAGTCAGCCAGGGCATATATTACTTCTTGTATTTGTTTATTTTTCATTAGTTGTTATTATACTATGAATTAGAAAAATTTTTAAATAATTTATATTATAGCCTCTTTAAAACATTTTAAAAAATTTACAAAAAGTATATACCATTTAATTGAAATAATTCCAAAAACTATCGTAATAATGCTAAACATTCTGAGCGAGTTTTCTCATTACTTTGAAATATACCCCGGACTGCTGAGGTTACTGTTAAGGCTCCAGGTTTTTTTACTCCCCGCATAGACATACACAAATGCTCTGCCTGTATTACCACCATACACCCTTGTGGAGTAAGTTTCTCCATTATTATATCTGCTATTTGGGTAGTAAGACGTTCCTGCACCTGTGGACGACGTGAAAGAATTTCTACCACCCGCACAAGTTTACTTAACCCAGTAACTCTGCCGTTTTTGGGGATATAGGCAATATGTGCCTTACCAATAAAAGGCAGTAGATGATGTTCGCATATACTATAAAGCGGTATATCTTTTAGTAAGACTATTTCGTTATGCTTTTGGTCAAGAATTACTTCTAACTCTTTTGCTGGATCCTTACCAACACCCCAGAAAATTTCTTCGTACATCTGGGCTACCCGCTCAGGTGTAGCCCGAAGGTCTTTGCGTCTGGTATCTTCCCCAATACCTTCTAATAACAGGCGAACTGCTTGTTTAATCTTATTTTTATCCATTATTTACTCCTTTTTACTTTCCGATACAGAATTCGGAAAATATAACATCCAAAATATCTTCGCTAACACTTTTACCCATTATTTCATCAAGGTAATGAACTGCTTCTTTTAAGTCTAAACAAATATATTCCAGAGAAACATTATTATTTAGCGAATCTATTGCTTGGGCAATACATTTTTGTGCTTTTTTTAGCGCCTCTCTATGTCGAGCAGAAGTAACCAAAATTGATTCCTGATGAATGGTCTTTGAAGAAATAATGGAGTTTACCAAAACATCTTCAAGTTCAGAAATATTAAGACGCTTTTTAGCAGAGAGATAAACTAAGTGTTTAGTGAAACCTTTTATTTTTCTTTCATCAAACCTCTTGGGTAAATCAATTTTGTTTAAGACAGCAACAATGTGCTTTTTCTTTTGAACTGTATACATCATTGTTTTATCCATTTCATCAAATGGCCTTGAGGCATCAAAAACCAGTAATATTAAATCTGCCTGTCTAATCATCTGTTTTGAGCGTGCTACCGCTTTACGTTCCACTAAATCACGTGGCTCTAAAATACCTGCGGTGTCCACGATACGAATAGGAAAACCCTTTACATCCAGAATCTCCTCTATTGTATCACGAGTTGTTCCTGCCACAGGAGTAACAATAGAACGTTCTTCTTGCAAAAGTGCATTCAACAGCGAAGATTTACCGACATTTGGCTTACCGCAGATAACCACACGGATACCATCGTGTAGATACCGACCAGTTCGCTCAGTTTTAATAAGGTCGTTTAGCTGTTGAAGTATCTGGTTTAATTCTTTCTTTATTGTAATAAAATCAACTTCTCCTATTTCTTCCTCAGGAAAATCTATCTGCACTTCTAATCTCGCCTGTTGTTTTATGATACCTTCTTTAAGAGAAGTTAAACGGTTAGATAACTGGCCTTTTAATTGTGCTTGACTGGCTGATAATGCCATATCGGTTTTTGCGCGCACAATATCTAAAACTGCCTCAGCTTGTGTAAGGTCTATTCTACCATTTAAAAATGCCCTCTTAGTAAACTCTCCTGGCTCGGCAAGACGTGCACCTTTAGATAAACACGCATCTAATACAGCACGTAAAGCAATAGGTCCTCCATGACAGTTAATCTCTACAACATCCTCACGAGTATAACTGCGAGGACTACGCATTACGGAAACTAAAACTTCGTCCAGTATTCTTTCTTTTTTTTCAGGGTCTTTAATCCAACCGTAATGTAGAGTGTGGGAAGGCACCCGAGCAAGACACTTTCTACTTTTTGCTTCAAATAGAGAATCTACTATACGAACAGCATCCGGTCCACTTAGACGCACAATACCAATTCCTGCTTCCCCAGAAGATGTAGCAATTGCTACTATAGTATCAACTTTGTCGTTAGACATTGTTCTTCTATAACTATAAGTTAGTTAGTGTCCTTGTTTGCCCAGAGAAGCTTGCGTATCTCTGCTGCTAAAAACAAAGAACCTGCGACGACAATTATATCATTAGAAGATGCGTTCCTACAAGCTAACTTGTAGGCATCTCTTGAGTCGCTACAACTATAAATTCTACTTAGAGGATAAATCTGCTTAGCATAATCTACTAAAATCTGTGGCTCTATGGCGCGGGTATTGGCTGCCTTGGTCATTATATATATTTCACCGATAGGCAATAACTCTTTAAGAATGCCTTTTACATCTTTATCCTTAGAGATACCTATTATAAAAATAATCTTTTTTCTGTAAGCATACTTCTTTAATGTTTTTTTTAGCGCCTCGGCACTAGCTCTGTTATGTGCACCATCAATAATAACCTGTGGTCTGGTTGGAAAAATCTCAAAGCGACAAGGCCAACGCACTTGGGATAAACCAGAGGCAATTAAAGAATTATCAAAAGGCTGTTTCGCCACACAACAATATGCTACTGCTAAACAAAGACCCAGACAGGTATTAATAATTTGATGCTCGCCACGCAGAACAAGGGGAATATCCTTAAATTTTCCCCAGGGTGTTTTTGTTGAAAAACTCCTTTCTGTCCTATGAGTTATCATTATATCTTTACCAATTTCATATAAGGTAGCCTTTTTTTCTTTACAACGTTGATGGATAACTCGTCGCACAGATGTTCGTTGCGGTGCACTTACCACAATAAGCGAAGAACCTCTGACCGGAAGACCTGTTTGTTCCTTAATTATTCCTGCTTTTTCATAAGCAATCTCTGATAATCTGTTTCCTAATTTATCCATATGGTCGTAACTTATGCTGGTGATACCAACTACTGCCGGCCAAACTACATTGGTTGCGTCTAATCGCCCACCCAAACCTGTTTCAAGTACAGCTACATCTATTTTCTTTTGTTTAAAGTAACTAAAGGCAACCGCAGTATAAACCTCGAAGAAAGAAAGTCTACCGTATAAAGAGTTTGCTGAATAATATTCAATTTTAGAACGAAGCTGTGTTACTAAAGAAATTAACTCTTTTTTAGAAATCATTCCTTCAAAATCATCTATCCACCTTTGGCTTTCTTTACCTAACCTGAGTTTTTCTTTTCGGGGCAACAAAATCCTTATTCTTTCTCTTACATCTACCAAATGTGGTGAGGTATATAAACCTACCCGAAAGCCTAAACTTCTTAAAAGATATGCCACACAGGCACAAGTTGACCCTTTACCTTTAGTTCCACAAATATGTATGACAGGAAATTGATCTTGGGGATTATTTAGCTGCTCAAGAAAGAAACGCATCCTCTCTAACTTAAACGAATTCTTGTAACCAAAAGAGACCTTTTTCTCGTAGTTGATAAAAGAATTAAGATACCCCAGAACTTTTTGATAGGTATCCATATAAAGAAAAGATTAAAAATTAATGACGAAAGTGGCGTATGCCAGTAAAAACCATGGCGATTTTATATTTGTCACAGATGCGGATAATTTCATTATCAGCCATAGAACCACCGGGTTGAATAATAGCTTTTACCCCCATCTTTGCTGCAACAATCACCGCATCTTCTTTGGGGAAGAAGGCATCAGAGGCAAGACAAGAATTTTTTGCACGTTTTCCAGCTTTCCATTTAGTAATTAGAACGGAATCTAACCTACTCATTTGACCTGCTCCAATACCGACAGAAGCTGTCCCTTTTGCTAAAACAATCGCATTTGATTTAACATGCTTGGCTACTGTCCACGCAAAGATAAGCGACTCCATTTGTTTTTTGGTAGGCTTCTTTTTAGTGACTACTTTTAAGCTATCTTCCTTAAGTATGATGTTATCCGGCTCTTGAATAAGCATACCACCCATTACCCGTTTATAATCAAATCCTTTTTGTTGTTGATAAAAGTCAGCTAATTCCAAAAGTCTCAGATTCTTTTTGTTCTTAAGTATTTCTAAAGCTTCTTTACTAAAAGAAGGCGCAATAATGCATTCTAGAAAACCGCTCTTATCAATAAGATTAGCTAGCTTATTATCTATGGGACGATTAATAGCAATAATCCCTCCAAAGGCAGACAACCTGTCGCAATTCCAAGCATCTTTATAAGCTTTGAGTAAATCTTTGTTCTCAGCAACACCGCAAGGGTTATTGTGTTTAATAAATACTACCGCAGGGTTCTTGAATTCTTGGGCAATGCTTACTGCGGAATTCAGGTCTAAGATGTTGTTAAAAGAAAGTTCTTTTCCCCACAACTGTTTTATGTTGGCAAAACCTAAAAGATTTGTGCCTTCACTGTAAAAAGCTGCTTTCTGATGTGGATTTTCTCCATAACGTAGGTCTTGGATCTTAGAAAAAGTTAGATTAATAGTTTCAGGAAATATCTGTTTTTCTATATCTTTCTTTTTAAGTAGGTTATTAAAATATGCTGCGATACTTGCATCATAACGGCTGGTGGTTTCAAAGACTTTTAATGCACAACGAAAAGCTGTTTCTTGACTTATTGCACCATTGTTTTTCTTTAACTCTGCAACTATCTCAGAGTACTGTTCTACACTACAAATTACTACTACTGACTGATAATTCTTTGCGGCTGAACGCAACATGGAAGGTCCGCCAATATCAATATTCTCTATCGCCTCTTCCTCAGTAGTATCTGATTTTGCAGTTACTCGTTCAAAAGGATAGAGGTTGACTACCACCATATCAATAGGTCCTATATTATGCTGCTGTAAAGTTTGCATATGCTGACTATTACTTCGTAAAGCAAGTAACCCCGCATGAATTTTGGGATGTAAAGTCTTTACCCTTCCGTCTAGTATCTCAGGAAATCCTGTATAATCCGAGACTTCTACAACAGGAATTTTATTTTCCATCAAAAATTTTGCTGTGCCTCCCGTAGAGAGTATCTCTACTTGGAAATCTTTAAGAACCTGACACAACTGGATAATTCCTGTCTTATCAGAAACACTTACCAAAGCACGTTTAATCTTAATCATAGTCTTAAACTCCTATTTTAGTGATATCATTTGTTAGTGCGAATAATCAAATAATCTCCATCCTGAACTACATATTCTTTGGTTTCAAGTCGCACATGGTTATTTGCGCGTGCCTTAGATAGACTTCCATCCGCTACTAATTCTTTAAAATTAACCACCTCTGCTCGGATAAATCCTTGCTTAATAGCCGTATGAATTACTCCGGCAGCATCATAAGCAGTTAACCCTTTTTTTAATGGCCAGGCATGTGCATCTTTTTCACCCGCTGTAAAGAAACTAATATAACCTGCCTGTTGATAAGCGCGCATTAATAAAGAATGTTTATCCGTTAAATCTTGTTCCTCTGCAACCACTACTGCTTTCATCGTCAATAAGGAATAAGCACTGGCGATAGTTTTCTCTTGTTCGTTAAGAGTAAGACTATTCAAAAAAAGTCCGCTTTCCAACTGTTCTTTTAATTTGTCAAGCAACATCTGCTCTTGCTGATTATCTGTCCGCTCAAGGCGCGTTTCTACAAATTCCATATCCGAAACAATAAGGTCTAATTTTGCATCCTCTTTGACAATTAGACAATCAGCTTCAAGAAATCTTTTTTCATCACAAATAATTTCTATTTGAATATATACCTCTTTTGGAGAGTTAAACATATCCCTCAGGATCTTTACCCGCTCATCGTATAAATCAGTTTTCCCTTGAGAAAAAATATCACATTTTAGCAGACCTATCTTCATATTTTGTCCTATTCTTCTTCCGGTTTATGGCGTTCGGCATAAGCAGCAATTATTGGTTGAGCAAGTTTTGCTGGAACTGGCTCATAGTGAGAGAAATGCATAGTATAACTTCCTTTCCCTTGGGTTAATGAACGCAGGTCACTGGCATAAGTAAACATTTCAGCCAAAGGCACATTTGCTTTTAACGCCTGCCTCTTACCTTTTGCCTCCATACCTAAAGTTCTTCCTCTTCTGGCATTAAGGTCTCCTGAAACAGCACCTAAATATTCCTCTGGTATATATACCTCTACTTCCATAATTGGTTCAAGAAGCACTGGACCCGCCTGCTGAACCGCCTTACGTAAAGCCATTGCTCCGGCAATTTGAAAAGCTATATCTGAAGAATCAACTTCGTGATATGAGCCATCAAAAAGAATCACTTGTATATCTACTACAGGATAACCCGCAATTACACCTTCAGCCATTGCTTTAAGCACACCTTTTTCCACTGAAGGAATGAAGTTACGCGGAATTACTCCACCGACTATTTTATCCACGAATTCAAAACCTTTTCCTCGCTCCAAGGGATGCACCTCAATCCAACAATCACCATATTGCCCACGACCTCCTGATTGACGCTTAAATTTTCCTTGGACCTTCGCAGTTTTAGTAATAGTTTCTTTGTAAGGAACCTTGGGTTTACCTAATTCTACATCTACATTGAACCGTTTTTTAAGACGACCTACCATTATATGTAAATGCAAATCACCTAATCCTGAGATAACCATTTCTTTTGTCTCAGTATCAACTTTTACTCGGAAAGTAGGATCCTCAGAAGTTAACTTTGCTAAGGCCTGTGATATTTTTTCTTCATCTTGACGGGTCTTGGGTTTTACAGAAGCTGACATCATTGCCTCTGGAAATACAATTGGCTCAAATAAAACGGGATGTGCCTGCTCTGACAAGGAATCGTTGGTCTGGGTCTGCTTTAATTTGGGAATAGCAATAATATCTCCACAACTTGCTACCTCTAAGTTGCGCTGTTCTTTGCCCTGAAGAAGGAATATAGAACCAAAACGTTCAGTAGTCTTTTGAGTAACATTGTAAAAAGAACTGTTACTGGCCAACTTACCTGAAAATACCCTGACCAAACTTAATTGCCCCACATAAGGATCAAAGATACTTTTAAAAACAAACCCACTAAATGGACTTTGCTCATTTGGGATAACTTCTCCCTCTTTAATAACCATATGCGGTTTTTCATCAGGAGAAACAAAATAATCTTTCATTGCCTTAAGCAACTCTTCAATACCTATATCTGTCTGCGCTGAACCAAAGAGAATCGGAAATATCTTTGCATTTGCCACTGCCTTATGTAATCCTTTGCTAATCTCATCCAATGTTAGTTTGCCCTCTGAAAGATACTTCTCAAGGAGAGCGTCATCGCTTTCTGCTACCTGCTCCATTACTAACTCTAAAGAGCTAGAATCAATTACAATAGCGTTTTTGGAAAGATTATTTTGTATATCCTCTATTAATTTTTGTCGGTCTATTTCTGGTTTATCTATCTTATTTACAAAAATAATGCGCGGTAAAGCCGCCTCTTCCAATAATTCCCAATGTTTTTCTGTGCCTACTTCTACACCGTTTGAGGCATCAATAACTACCACTGCATTATCTACTGCACGTAAGGAAGAGACTACCTCTGCATGAAAATCTGTAAAACCAGGCACATCTATAATCTGGAAACGAGTATCTGAATATTCACATAAAAGAAAACTGGCATTGATAGATGATTTACGCTCTATCTCATCCCAGTTATAGTCGCTTACCGTATTTCCTTCCTGAACCGTTCCTTTGCGAGAGGTTGCCTTACAATGGAAAAGAATACTTTCAGAAAGAGTAGTTTTTCCTGCTTGGGCATGGCCTAAAAGGATAACCGTGCGCTTATTCTTTATTTGCATATCTACTCCTTTTTAGAAGGAAAACCTTGTTGGATTGAAAAAGAACAATTCTAAGATAAAACCTATTGTAAATTAAGTTCTTATAACCAGTATATTTTCAGGAATTTTTAGCTCTGAAAGGAACTAAAATCCACTAAAATAAAAGGAAAAAGACTATTTTATTATAAAGACTTAAATAAGGCTGGTCAAGCAAAAACAAACTACTCCAGGTATGTGAAGACCTTACCTTCGTAGTTACGTAAGACATACTTACCTTTTGCCTGCGAAACAAGATATGTGGGACCGATAGGAATTTTACCACCGCCACCAGGTGCATCGATCACATAGGTAGGCACAGCATAGCCACTGGTATGGCCGCGTAGTTTTTCAATTATATTTATCCCCACTTCTACTGGTGTGCGAAAGTGTTGTGTTCCACGGACTAAATCACATTGGTAGATATAATAAGGACGAACACGGATTTTAAGCAATTCATGCATAAGTTTACGCATTATACTGGGTCGGTCGTTTATACCTTTAAGTAATACGGTTTGGCTACCTAACGGGAAACCTGCATCCGCAAGCATTTCACAGGCAATTGTAGTGCGCCGAGTTATTTCCTTAGGATGGTTAAAGTGGATACTAATCCATAAAGGTGCATATTTCTTAAGCATAGAAATCATCTGAGGAGTAATTCGTTGGGGTAGAGTAACAGGAACACGCGTGCCTATCCTTAAGAACTCGATATGCGCAATAGAACGAATTTCTTTTAATAACATCTCTAACAACTCATCTTCTAATACTAAAGGATCGCCCCCAGAAATTAATACATCTCGTACCTTTTTATTTGCACGAATATATTCCAAAGCAGCTTGCCATCTCTCTAAAGAGGTTGTTTGCTTGTCCTCTTTCCCAACCATACGCCGCCGTGTACAATGACGACAATACATTGCACATGACTCTGTGGCTAACAAAAGTACTCGGTCAGGATAACGGTGAACTAAATGCGCAGCTGGTGAATCATTGTCCTCCCCACATGGGTCATTCATCTCATAAGGACTGATTTTAAACTCGTTAGCTGTAGGTATTGCTTGTCGACGAATGGGACAGGCAGGATCCTCCGGATCAATTAATGTTGCCCAATAAGGAGTAATAGCCATGGCCATACGACCTTTCGCATTTCTTATACCCTCTAACTCTTCGGCAGTAAGATTAACTATCTGCGATATTTGTTCCAACTTGGTAATACGGTTTCTCATCTGCCAACGCCAATCTTCCCAATCTAGAGGATTTACCTCTTTATAAAGTGGCAGTTGTTGATAATCACGAGCCCGTTTGCCTAGTCGTAGAATAACCTCATTCTGCGAAACTACTTGTTGATTTTCAGTAAGCGCACTATTGGCCATAGCCCTGTTTCCTCCTTTTTTGGGCGCTTGAGATAATTGTTTCAATAAGCTCTTCGTATTTCATACCTGCAGCATAAGCCATCAATGGGAAATTAGATTCACGGGGATTTAACCCTGGCAGAGGATTAATCTCTAACACATAAGGGATATTATCTAAACTTAACCGTATATCTGTGCGAGAAATATCTGTACAACCAATTGCGCGATGGGTTGCTATAGCTATTTCTTTTACTCTTTGTTCCGTTTGTGAATCTAATCGCGCTGGACAATAAAATGTTGGGGTTAGTCCTTGTTGTTTATCACCTTGAAACTCCTTCATTCGCCAAGAATAAAAAAATTCTCCACTTGCGGCAGCCGTTGAGAAATCAATTTCAAGAATAGGTAAAGCTTCTAATTTCCCATTCTCTAATACTCCGACAGTTAATTCTTTACCCTCAATAAACTCTTCTACCAATGCCTCTTGCTGATACGTCTCAATAATTTCCCTTACTCTTTTATATAAATCTTCTGTTTTATACACTACACTTGCGCGGGTTATACCTTTAGCAGAACCTTCAAAATTTGGTTTAACAATAAGGGGGAAACGCAGATCTGTATTCAATTGTTCTTTACCCGTGCTAAATAATTGAAACGCAGGAGTAGGAATCCCTTCTGCTTTAAGAATTTTTTTAGTTAGCGCCTTATTTAAAGCTATCGCTAAAGCAATAGTGTTTGAACCGGTATAAGGTATATTAAGATAATCTAATATTGCAGGTATCTCTGATTCTCTGAACCTACCGTGTTTACCTTCCGCAATATTAAACACCATATCCACTTTATGTCGGCTGAGTATTCCAAAAACCTCATTTGAACTGACTTCTACTGGCTCAACCTGATGGCCATTCTTCCTTAAGGCATCTATTATTGCATTTATTGTTTCCTCTGAATCATACTCGGAAGCATAATCAGCAGGTTTAGAGGCATCTTTTACTTTTAAGTTATAAGTAAGGGCTATTTTCATTTTATCATGTTATATCTTTTTAGTGCTGCTTTCAGAATTCGTCCAATCATTTCTTCGTAACTAATACCTAATGTTTTTGCTATCACCATAAACACATCCGCAGTAGATAATGAAGGTAAGGGATTTATCTCTAATACATAAGGATTGTTACTTTCATCCACGCGAATATCTACTCTCCCAAAATCGCGACACTCAATTGCTTGGTAAGCTCTTAAGGCAACCTCTGAAAGTTTCTGCTCTAACTGTTTTGAGATAGGTGCAGGACAAACATACTCTAAAGCATCATCATGTACATGACCAAAGGTATAGAATTTGTCATTAATCTTTAATTCACCATCTATCTTTATCTGGACAACTGGTAGTACTTCAGGTGGGGAATTCCCAATGATAGCTACAGTAAACTCTTGACCTCGAATAAACTCTTCTACTAAGGCTGGCTGTTTGTATACAGAGACGATATGGTCTACCTGCCGTTTAAGTTCTTCTTTATTAGTAACTCTAGAAGATTCGCTTAATCCTTTAGAAGACCCTTCAAATCTTGGTTTTACAAACAAAGGAAACTGTAAATGATCCAAATTATCACACTGTTGGCTGTTTTCTAACACCATAAAATGTGGTGTAGGTATTCCTTCAGCAATAAAAACCTTTTTGGCAATTGCTTTATCAAGAGATATTCCTAAACTTAAAGCATCCGAACCCACAAAAGGAATTCCAACCATCTCAAGAAGAATGGGAACCTGCGACTCACGATTTCTTCCGCTTATACCTTCTGAGATATTAAAAACAATATCCACACCGATATTGTCTATTTTCTCTAATAGCCGTAGGACATTACCGATTTTGACAGGAATAAAACCATTTGCCGAAATAGCCTTGGAAATAACTTCTATCGTATCGGGATGGTCAAACTCTGCATCGAAATCAGGAGGTTCGCCGTCCTTTGGGGAGTATTCAGTCTTAAGGTCGTAGGTTAATCCAACTCTCATTTAAGTTATAAAAAAAGCTCTCTATTAAAAAGAGCTTTCATGTACAAATATTGTTTACATTTTAGAATAAAGTTCCTCCTTAAACCTAAGACATCTTCTTTATCTTCATTGTATCTTTTAGCATATCTACAACGATTGTCAAGCTTTTTCTCTCGTCGGAAAATGCCTGTTTGATAATAATTTTTGCATTATTTCTAATTTTATTAATCTTTAAAAATTTTTTAGTATTTTAGTTTAATCATCAAACAAATTCGACTTCACCCCAACAAGCAAATTTGTTTTTATAAATAACAATACAACCTCTTACTTGTGGAATACTCTTTGCAAATTCTATGGCTTCTGGTATATCCTCTTCCTCTTTTACTTGATTGCAAGTAGCTGTAGCTACTGCATCCGCTACTGCGGCACTCTTTGCCAGAATAACTACACTATCTGCCTGCCCTAAACTAAAAGAATGCCCCACAGTTGCCGAAGAAGTACAAATACCCAAAGGTGTCTGTTTAGGACGAATAAGAATTCGCAGTTTCCTATTTAAAGGTGATTCCCCAGCATAAATACCAACTTTCAAGGGGTGATTAACTTTGACAAATATATCTCCCCCGTTTTCAACAATAACTTCTTTTGCTTTATAACGAAGCATGTATCTACCCAAAGCCTCTGCTATTGCTCCTGCAACTGCCGCCATAGGACCTACCCTAGCCAATCGACCGGCATTACTCATCTGCCTTACAATAAAAGAAGCTGTCTTCTCAACTGTAAGAGGGCAGAGAGAGTTAATAAACCGTTCATCTTTTACTGCATAAAGTTGAATCTGGTGACGAAGCTGCTTAATTTTTTTGCGTAAAAACTCCGGGTCAAATTCTTTGTCTGAAAAGATATCTAAATCTGTTTCTTCTTCTATAATGTTCATCCTTTTAAGCCTTTGGGGACTAACCCAATGACGATAGAATCGTTTTTGAAAATTTGATGTTTTCATTATAACTTAAATTTGAAATCTATAAGATGATACCACAACAGGCAAGGTCCTTATAAAGTTGTTCTATCCCATAATAGACAAAACCATTTATACCTTGTTTGCGTGCCTGAGCAATTAACTCTGGTCGGTCATCTACATAAAAAACTTCTCCGGGCTCAACTGCAAGATGGTTTAACATTATTTCATAAATTTTGGGATGGGGTTTGATATAACCATAAGAGAAGGAGGTAAAAATATAATCAAATACATCAAAGATAGCAAATTTCTGAATAAGATACTGCCAATGTAAAATATTTACATTAGACAGGAGGGCTATTTTGTAATGTTGCTTTATTTTCTTCGCCAGTTGATAAACCTGTTTGTTTTCTTCACTTAGATAAAAAATATCATTCCATAACAAACAAAATTGTTCATAAGATAGGTCTTCTGTTTTTAACAACTGTTTAACTTGGACAAAAAAATCATACGGACTAATTTTACCTTCTTCGAAACTGGCTACTAAAGGTGAATCAAAGAAGAGATTATATATCTGGTGGGCTGGCTTCTTGGTTATCTTGGCAAAGGCTGAGGCAGAAAGATTATGATCAAAATCAATAAGAACCCGTCCTAAATCAAAAACAACAACTTTAATATACGACAACACTAATTATTTTTTTGACCTGTTTTTTTAAAGAGGTCTAGAAATCTATCTTCGTAATCTTTATAAACATTCCATTTATCTAGTTCTGCCTTAAGTTGTAAAGCCTTACTTAAATCCAATTGAGCTTCTTTAAAAAGCTGCTCAATTTTTTCTTTTATTGAAACGGGTAGTTTAGTAAGCTGGGCCAGTGATTTTTTGATTTTCTCTATTTCTTCTTCGCCAATCGGACCCGGGGCATTCGTTGGTGCTATCTTTAACTGCTCAAGAAGTTCACTAATTTGTTGCTCAATATTATGGGCTTGTTCTGCCAATTCAGTTAAATCTATTTCAAAACCAAAGATTTTACAGAGAACCTCAATTACTGCCTGTGAGGATTTTGGATTTTCTATCTGTATTGTGTATAAGGGAATCTCTCCTAAAAGACAAAAGCCTTGAAACCCTGCTTTTTTGGCAAGCCCTAAGAATAAACCATTCAACCCGCTAATTTGCCCTTCAGAAAGGATATTAAGGTTATGTTTACGTAACTGTTCCAGAATATCTTTGGAAGTAGCTGCACACCATACCGCTGGCTGCTGCAGATGATCAATTGGCTGCGGCATGGCAGCAAAGGTAACTATTTTCTTTACCTTGAATTGCTTGGCAAGGTTAATAATATTTAAACAATATTCCTCTGCCCGCACAAGGTCAGGTTGAGCATTACTTAGGAAAATAATAAGGTCCGGCTCTGTTTGCTTTGTCTTCACATAGTAGAACCTGCTTACTGGTTGCTCAGGTAGGTCTATTATACCTGATTGAACTACACTTTCAGTCAAATAGAAGTAATGTTCTGAGGGTAACTCTGCAAAAAAATTTGCCTTTAATTTTTCTATCAAGAAACTTGCTGCTTTAAATGCCACCTCTCCCATCCCAGGCCAAGCAGCAATTAAGATAGGATTTTTAATCCGCGGTCTTTTTAAAAATTTTATCTGTTCCATATTTATAATAACCTCCTAAATAATTTTATTGTATAGCAATTCCTTCTTATGTCAACCAATAAACACCAATAAAATTAATGCCAAGAAGATAAAAAATTTTTTAAAATTTTTGCCCCCTGATATAAATCGTTTATTTTGGCATATTCATTTACACAATGTGCAGACCCCTCAGCTCCGTAACCTGTAGCAATGGCAGAAATATTATATTGTTGGAAGAAAGTAATTACTGTTGCGCCCTCTGACCCTGTACAATAAGAAGGCACACCTACAAATTTCGCTGCTTTCTTCAGCCCTTTCACTAATGGATGATTGATACTGATAGCATAGGGCTTTTGTACCCCTTCAACTTCAATTGAAAATTTTTTAGCGTATCGTTTGCAAATCTTCTTTATGACAGTTAAGTAATCCTCTGGTTTCTGACCAGGTAAAAATCTTATATCTAACTCTGCTTCGCAAAAAGGCGCAACTATATTTACCTTATCTCCTCCGTGGATAGTTCCAATATTAATAGTGGGAGCTCTAAGAAATGGATTAGGTGTATAAGGTATCTTCTTATTACAAATCTCGTTTAATATATTCTTCATTATCAGTATCGCATTCATACCTAACCAAGGATAGGCACCGTGTGCACGTTTACCCCAAACTGATATTTTTATATGTAATAAACCCTTCTGGGTAATTACAATTTTAAAATTATCTGAATCTAAAACAATTGCCTCCGTTGTTCGAATAATAGCTTTTTCTAAAAGAGTCTTAAGCCCAAACTCTGAACCGCTCTCTTCATTAGCAGTGGCAGCAAAAACCAGATTATATTGAAGAGGAATTTTTTCTTCTACTAAACTGCGTATTACCTCTAAAGCTACTGCTAAATTTCCTTTGCAGTCACTTGCGCCTAAACCGTAAATTTTATTTCCTTTTATAACTGCTTGAAAAGGATTTGTCTTCCAATTTTTTCCTGCAGGCACAGTGTCAAGGTGTGGAGTAATTAATAAAGACCTCTCCGCTAAAGATGGACCTATATTTGCCACCACATTGAGTCTGCGTTTTTTAAATTCATAAATACGCGAATTAATCCCTAATTTCTGAAGATAACGATGAACAAAACACCCAATAGCATATTCATCACTATTAGGATTTTCCGAGTTAAAAGCAATAAGCTGGGATAAAAGTTTAATAAGTCTTTCTTTTTGTATCATCGACTATGACAGTCAGAACAATTACCACCAAAACAACCACTGCAACCAAAAGAAGAACTGGTTATATTTCCTCTGCTATCTTTAGAGGCAAAAGAAAAACGCGAAATTAATTTACGCAGAGCTACAGAAGAACAATTAGGACAACACAGTTTCTCCTCTGGTGAGCGAACCAGCTGCTCAAATCTTGTTTTACAGTTTTGGCATTCAAACTCAAAAATAGGCATAATCAGAACGCTTGATTAATCCCAAACCAAACGTAATTATCTTTTTGAGAATCATCTAAGGGATGGGCAAAATCTATTCTAAACACCGCCTGCTCAAGCAACCCAGCAAGATTAAAATGTAACCTTAACCCAACACCTATATCTCTACACCAATGAGCCTTTTGATAATCAGTATACCATCCTTTCCCTATGTCAAAAAACCCTATGGTTTGTATTGTATGCAAACTTATTAGTTTGTCCAGAAAATAGTATGGTCTATCCATAGCAAAAGGAACTCGATACTCTAAAGTTGACAAAAATATCCGTGACCCTGTAATCTCTTTTCGCCGATAACCACGTAAGCCGTTGGCTCCGCCCAATTCAAAAAGATCTTTATCCGCTGGCTTTGAATAACCCACTTTTGCGCGTAAAGCTAAAGTATGCTGCCAACGCTCAAAAGCAAACATATATTTTTGTAACTGAAGACTGCTACGCCAAAATGCCTCTTTCCCACCGAGTGTATGTCCAGCTAACTCCAGAGTCGGAATAACCTTATACCCATAAACAGGATTTTCAAAAGGTCCGTATCTGCCCAGAGAACCACTCAAACCAAAAATCGTCTGGTCTTTCTCCCAGTACCGAAGATGTTTACTTTCCTCTTTTGAACTTATACCTCTGCGGTTTACTTCCTGATCTCTTATAAGGTAAGCTGTAAAATGTTCGTTTACAGCAAAAATACTGGGTGCTACTGGCCACAATTCATAACGGGCGTATAGCTTTCCACCTGAGCGGTCTTCCTCTTTGTTAGAATCATAATTAAATACCTCTATTCCCACAGCTGTATGTTTATTTAAAAGATGGCGCACTTCGTAGCCGAGGTTTGTTTCTATTGCTTCATCACCAGGGCAATAAAGTAAGTCGGTTTTAAAGATATTATCGTATGGCTTTTGGATGCTTGAAGCTAAACCAAAAGAATTGGTATTTAAAGTAGGTCCACTGGTGATATTATAAGCATTACGGTCAAGCATAACAGGTATCTCATAGGCAAAGAAATATAACGGCACAAAACGATTACTCTTTTTTCGTGGCCAGAAATTATTCGTGCGGTCGATATCTAGTAGGTAATGTTTATCAGGGTCAACTACCACATAACCTATTTTTTTATCTGAAGATAAATTTATTTCTTTTCTTCCTGTTTGGCCATCCCACTTAATCTCTTCTATTGCCCCATCTTTATATACGAGCTTAACATCTACCGGCATAAACACATTTCCGTAATTGACTAATTCTATTGATTGTGGTGTTACTTTCTTCACAGCAAAATCACATATCCGCGCTTCTTCAAACCACTGTTTAAAGAATTCACCTAAATCTTCACCTGAAATTTGTTCGGCTAAAGCTTTGATTTTAGCAAGAGAGATATTTTTAAAACGAAACTGCTGCATATACTGTCTTACTAAGTTTGTAAAGTTATCCTCTCCGATTTTCTTCTCTAACATTTCAAAAACAGCCGCACCTTTTCCGTAAGCAAGGGCAAAGATACTTATCGGCTGACGAAAACTTGATAATGGCCCTACCGCTGGTCGATCATAACCGTTTTTTGCCAAAAATAAATAGCGCATTACCGCTGTATCTTGAAAACTAAAATTAGGGATAAAGCAACTTGCCCATCTTGGCAACTCTAATACCTTTGCATCTCTGCCGTATTTTTTCTCCATATAACGTAACAACCAATAAGAATTCATCCCTTCATCAATTACCATTTCCTGGTATTCGTCTGAACCTACCAAATTATAAAACCACTGATGTCCTGTCTCATGGCTAACCAGAAAATCAAAATACCTACGTAAAAATTTCGGCAGATGATAGATTCGCGTATCAAGAAAGATTAATCCTGATGATTGGTCTCCACCAAATCCCAAATATGCAGGGACTAAGCGAAATGTTTTATAGGGATATTTCCCAAACAGCTTACTGTAAAAGGACATTAATCCTTCGGCAAATGATAGTGCATCACTGGCTGCCTTTTCTGCACCTTTAAGATAATACGCCTCAATAGTATAGTCGTCTTGTGTAGTCAGACGCTTACACTTAAATAATGCTGAGATACTTAATCCCAAATCTCGCATAGGGGCATCGCTTTCTAAAACTATTGTTTTGGTTCCATTTGAATGGATAACTTCTTCTATCAAAGAACAACCTGATATCACCATCTCTTCTTTTGGTAAAGTAATTTGTAAACGATACCAGGCAGCATCACTAAAAAAGGGTTGGTGAAAAATATAAAAAGGATATTTATGCCAACCGTTTTCATCAAATACACAAAGGAGAGGATACCAACGAGTAAGAGTGGTTATTCCTCTGTGCCATCCGAATCTGCCAAAGCAATGTGGGATATTAACCTTATAACGCATACAAATACGCACGGTTTGTCCCTGTGAAATAGGATAATTCAGATTTATTTTAAGAAGTGTTTGGTCGTCACCTTCAATACTATAATTAAGTGGTTTGCCGTCTTCCCCTGTAATTTCCTTAATAATTAAGTCTCCGCTCTGGAATCCTTCGGGGAAAGGACTTACTTTAAAATATCCCGCATAACGATATAATTGTTTAATCTCTTGCTTTTTGTAATGACGATGAGGATAAATGTAAAAAAATAACTCTTCTATTTGTGTATTAAAACGGTTAGTGAAAGTTACCGTTTGTTCTGCTTCTATGGTATGATCACCGGAATCAAATTGTGCCTTAATATCGTAGTAAGGTAAATCCGTGTATTGGGCATTGGCCTCTTTTATATTAAAACTCCATAGGAAGAACAAACTGAGAATAATAAGGTATCTTTGGGCAAGATTAAAATAAATTTTTTTATAGATTAAAAACCAAAACATCATTTTTTTAATGGACATCTCTGACAGCGAGGTTTACTCTTTAGACAATACTCTTTGGCTAATTTGACTAATAAAGCATGGAACTCATTAAATAAACTTGTATCTGTAGGCAACCAATCCATACAAAGCTTTTGAACCTCATCGTAAGTGGCGTCCTCTGAAATAAGATTATGTCGTGAAAATATCCGTTTAGTATAAGCATCTACCACAAAAATAGGTTTATTAAGTGCATAAAGAAGTATAGAGTCAGCGGTTTCCTTACCAATACCTTTTATTGAAAGAAGTTCTTTACGTAAAATAGCAAGTTTCTGTTTAGCCATTCTTTTAATACTACCTTTATATTTTTTTAGAAAAAAACTTAAAAAATTCCGAAGGCGCTCTGCCTTAATATTATAATAACCACAGCTACGAATATGAAGGCCAAGCTTAGCCACTGAAAGAGAATAAAGCTTTTGTGGAGAAAGTAGCTTTTCTTTCTTTAAATTTTTAATTGCACGCTCAACATTATTCCAAGAAGTATTCTGAGTTAATATTGCTCCCACCATTACTTCAAACGCTGACTCTGCTGGCCACCAGTGTTGTGGACCAAAATGTTCAAACAATTTTTCATAAATCTTTTTTAGATTATTATAGGACATATTTTTTACTCAGCTAATTTCAAAGGATTATAATTATAATAAGCAAAAAGAGTATAGGCGGTAGCTGCTACCGAACCCGTAGATTTACCTTTAGGTGTTAACCAACCATGCCCTGTATCTACGACATCCTGGCTGGCATAAGGAAGACACCCTTCACCTTGACCAGAAGGCGAAGGACTGACAATAATCATAGTACAAAGATTAACCAGGTATTCATCTGCTTTTTCTTCATAAAAGGAGGCCTTTTTTTCTAGTCCTTTTGAGCGGTAATATTCTGCCATTATCTTAAAAGAGATTATCATTTGAGCGGTCCACTCTGTTGAAATAACTCCTCCACGCGCTACATTCCTAGGGCTTGCAAAATCAAACCCTTTTACTGCAACGGTTGTCCCATCTGGCCGCTGAAACTGGCAGTTAACCGCACAGTTTTGTTCAGCAAATTCCATTATCAAATCCGGATTCATTCCTAATTCTATTAACTTTTCTGGACCAATGGCTGCAATGGACCAAGCATAGGTATCGGTAGCAATAGTAGCATCTCCTTTCCCGCGTTTGATAGGTATATCTTTTTTGTCATAAGTATGGGCAACAAGCCATAATAAAACTTTTTCTGCTTGAGTATGGTAGATTTCCTTGTCCGTCAACTGAAAGAGCATATTAAAGAAGGCATAAGCATCTAAATTGTGTTCCGTAGAATACCAACTTACCTCAGGTCCACCTCTGATTCCTTCTGCTTCATCTTGCTGTTGAAGTTTAATTATCTCTTCAGCAATCTCTTCTGCCAAGTAAAGATAGGTTTTATCTTTTGTCTTTCTAATAAACTGTGCAATTCCTATACCCAACCAAATGTTAGGTCCGCTATGCATAATATATTCGACTGGTGAACCATCATCAACATAATACGCATTTACAAAAAAACCTTTTACCTTTTTTGCTCGCCGACGGTAAAATTCTAAAATTAGTCTTGCGCGGTCAATATCACCTAACAGAGTATATGCCTGTAAAGCCAAAGACTGATCATAAGAAAATGCCCAACGCGATAAATCCTCATCTCCTTCAAAACTCATTACCAGGCCTGTACGAGGATTTTGATGCACAACCAGCCACTTATACATCTTCTCAAAATTTGCCCGTTCAATTTGTGACCTTTTTTTTCCTAATTGTAAAAACTCTTCAGTCACTTTGCTCTCCTTCTGTTGAATCTTAAGCAACTGCTCTTGTAAAGCAGCTTTTTCCCTCTGTAACTGTTCAAGAGAAGCAGTTAACTGTTTTACTGCAGTTACCTTTTCACGTAAACTTTCACGCTCAGCAGTAACTGCCTCAATTCTTGCTTGAAGAGAGTCAATTTTAAGTTGTAGTTCTTCTTTTTGACGACTTATATCTTTAATCTTTTCTTTGGCCAAACTCCATTCTTGTAAAATACTAATTAGCTGTGCTACTAAGGCTTTATTCCCCTGAACTAAACGATAATTCATATAACTATTTAACCCAAAAGCAACTGCTAATATAGCAATAAATCCTATTAATACCGGCACAGTTATTTGTTTTATCCTAGCATACCGCATAATACGTTTTTGCCCTGATGGCTCAATATACTCATAAACAACCCCAAGAGAAACCGACTTTAGCTCTTTTTGAGATTCAGAAAACCAACTAATTTTTGCCTGTGCATTGACAAAAGCTGCGGACAGTGGTAGCAAAATTTTAAGCTGTAACTTTACTGTGCCCTCCTGCAATAAATTAAATAGCTCAGGACTACAATTATGTATATCAATGCGCATTCCCCCATCGCTAACATTATGAGTAAACGCTTGCTGCCAATCAGAGAGGATTGTCTTACCATTTGCACTTAACAACCGTATCTGAACAGGAAACACGGAGTCAAGACGAATATAGCGCCTTCGTTCGTTATTTTTTAGATTGTTTTCCTTCATCTTTAGCTAATACCACTCGTTGTTTGGAGACGGTGGCTATCTGCTCTACAAAAGTTTTAAATTGATTATATTCCTGCTGAGTTACAACCTGTTTTTTGGTTCTAATAACTTGACGAAAAATAAGTTCATTGTTGTTTTTTGTGTAAGAGATAGAAACATCTAACCAAGGATTTTCTTCTTTTATACTCTCAGGTATGTATTGTATCACAAACCCCTCTGGTAGCTGACAATGTACCTCTATTACTCGTGTATCTAAAGCTAAAAACTTTAAAGGATAGCGCCTTTTTTCTTTCGCTACCAATGAAGTATCTAAATCAGCCAGTTGCGGCATAATTCGTAAATTTCCTGCTGGAATAAAAAACTCCGGCCCTTCAAAAAAGTAAGTTAATACAGGCTGTTTATCTAAATCATTAAGATTTTCTATTTTATAAGAAATTAATCGCGCACCAACAGAAAACTCTTGTGCCTTAGTAGTAAGTTGTTCTTTGACTACTTCAGGCAAAGTATATAACAGCCACCAACGCTGAGCTTGTTCATAAAACCCCTTTGTTTCTATACGCCTTTGGACATTTATTCCCTCATTAGCTCTTACGGTTACATAAAGACTCTGTAGTAATAAATTACGTTCATAGCTAAACAGTTCAGTCTTAGCGATACGGTATCCTTTTTCTGTAAAAATAAGTACATACCTATTCTGATCCGCTGTAGGCAAGTCCCCAAAAGAACAGGTTTCTGCCGTCGGATCCAAGAAGATAAGCTTCCCCTCTATGTCTACTGCGGCGATAGCGTGATCAAAAAGCACACAAGGGAAATCTTCTTGCATCTGGTAAGCATCATTGGTAGCAATTAGAACCAAATAAGCTTCTAGTCCTGCTTCCTTTAACATACTAACCAAAAGCACTGCTTGGTCTTTACAATCGCCGTATTTATTCTTAAAGATGTCCTCGGCAGTATGTGGCTGGTGTCCTGCCTGTCCGTATTCAACAGCAACATAACGTATTTGTTTTGCACAAAAATTATAAATAACCCGTGCCTTATCCTCTGCTGTGACACAATCAGCAATAAGTTCGGCTACCTTTGATTTGATAGCAGTATCTGCTTTTATTTTATCCTTTGCTAACTGCCACCACCATTCATAAACCTCTTGCCAATTGGCAAAGGTAGAGAATAAAATCGTGGGATTAATCTCAACAGTAGGAGGCATACCTACTTCGGGAATAATCTGAGGAATATTTTTAAACTGCCAACTATAGATTTTTTTATCTTGTTCTTCTAAAATATTTGGTGAAAGTTGTGCTCCAAAATCATTGTATTGGTTATTAAGTATTTTCATATAAAGCTGTCTATCTTTAGGTAGAATAATTTTAAAGCGCGCATCAATAATAGGGTCGGTGTCCTGCAAGGGATATGCTAAAACAAGATCTTTTTTATTAAGCAGTTGACTACGTTCTATCCTTAACTTATACTCAATTGTGGAACCAATAGCAACCTCAGGAAAAGAGATAATAAAAACCCGGGCATTAGAATATAGCGGAAAATTAAGATATTTTGTTACATCGCGGATATGGCGACTACCCACTTCCAACACTGTCCCATCGGGTTTAATGGTTCGGGCATATTCTAATTTTATTTTTTCGAAAGTAGAGTCATAAGTTGTAGGCATCTCCGCATAATCTTCTTTTCCCCGTTCATTAAGGATTTTAATAACATAGTGAACAGTGGTTATCTGACGCCCATCTTTAGTCAACTCAATAGATTCATCACTTAAAAGAATAAGTGCGCCGGCTTGGGGATAATCTTGTTGACTGGGGGCTTGTTCAATCAAAGCTGCTATAACGGGGTCAAGTTCTTCAATCTGGTGTGGAGAATACTGGCGTTCAATAATATTAAGTCGCTGTTCTGCCTGGTGGACAAATTGTGTTTGAGTAATATCTTTATAGAGAGAAATGGCTTTTTCAAAAAGATTTAATCTTTCACAAGTAAGCCCAAAATAAAAAAGTGCCTGGTCATCTTTTTCTTGCATACGTTCAAATATCTCGTAGGCAGAGGTGTTATCTCCAAGATGATACAAAGATATAGCGCGCATTTTCTCTGCATCCTTACCTTCAAGCCCAGACAGATACTCTAATGCCTTTTGATAATTCTGGCGCTGATAATATATTCTGGCTAATTCAAGCTGTGCCTTTTGTGGATTTTTTCCTGTTAACCGTTGACGTTCTAGTAATTTGACTGCTTGCTGAAATGCCTTCTCAGATAAAGCAAGATATTCTTCTGTCTTCTTTTCCTCTACTGTGCGCAAATGGTTATTGCAACCAACCAAAAAAATAGCTATACTTAATGAAATAAACCATCTTTTTTGCTTTTTAATCGATAAATATGGCATTGTTTACTCCTTAATTAATAAATATTAACGAGATTGAATATCTAATATATGGTCAATACGAAAAATCCGTTCTTGACCGCGCAATTTACAGAACCCCACCATAAAAAAACCGCGCTCATTTTGCTCAATTTTTTTAGGAACCACTTCTCTTATTGAAACATCTGCTTTAGTGCGGGAAAAATATTGTATAGTAATAACTCTATTCTGGTCAATAGCTTCTTGTATCTCTGCAATTTTTTGTGCTACAAGGTCGTTTAACAGGTTACGCGGTAAAGAGAATAAACTCACCAGCTGATTAAACTGGTTAATACCCTTTTCTGTAAGCATCTTCCAGAATATGTTAAATATTTTCCTAGTTAACACTACATCTGACATTGCTCTATGCTTTTGCTCCTCCTTTATTCCTAAATAAGCCGCTACATTTGCCAGTGAATAGCTAGGAAGCTGTGGTAATAATTTTCGCGCCATAGTCAAGATATCTATTAAAGCAATATTTGATGGAAAAATACCTCCTATTGACTCTAATTCTGCCTCAAGAAACATAATATCAAATGGCAAATTATAAGCACACAGACAACTATCTCTTACAAAATCAATGAAAGCTGGTATAACCTCTTTACATGAAGGAGCATCAACAAGCATATCCTGACTAATGTGGTTGATAGAAACCGCTTTATTGATTATTCCTGCACCAGGATTTATCAAGGAAGAGAACTCCTTTATGGGACTATCTCCTTGAAATCGCTGAGCAGCAATCTCAATAATGTGGTCGCCTTGCCGTGGACTAAGCCCGGTTGTCTCCGTATCAAAAATAGTAAATTCAACCTCTGATATTTCTCTATTATTCATTCTGTAAAGCTACGGTAAAAGAAGAAAGAAGTTTTGTAGGATGATAAGATAATTTTACTCTTTTTATATTCTCTAATCCTGAATCATCCATACAGTTTATCCACTGAAAAGAGACTAATTCTTGACAGAATTTCTGAAAAATAAAATTTGTGATACCCTTTAAAGAATTATCGGCTATCTCAAAAAAAATACAAAAAGTATCATCTGATAAAGGATAGCCAAAACTACAGGCACAAATTTTCTCATCTATTTTAACAACTCTTCCCAGAACCGGTAATGCTTCCAATTTATTAAGAAGCAAAGAAAACATTCTTTTTGAATCTTGAAGCAAACCTTGATAAATATTACTGCGGTAAACAGAAAGCCTCTGTTGACTCCACTGTTCATAAAGCCAAAGACAGGCTTTTTTATCTTTCGGTTCAAACTCTTTATAAACGGCGTTATAATGCTTGGTGAAATAGTTTACATTGGCCCGTTTATGTTTAAATTTACCACCTCTTAAAGAAGCAAGCTCCCAACGATTATAAACATACTCATCAAATGCCTTACGACAACAATATCCAATATCTTCAAAGAAAGGGACATCTTCAGCCAAAACATTCTCAATGCGACAGATTTGTTTATTTTGGTTATACTTAAGCATAATATCAAAGGCAATTTTTACTGCTTTTTTATTCAAGCTTTTACCCAGTGGTGGAAGATAAAGGAAAATACCTGTTTTGTCTTTAAGAAATATATAGAGGTGTTGATCAATAACCTGCCATAAAACTTTATAGAGCGCCAAGGACACATATATGGGAACGAAATTATAAGTGGATAAAAAAGTTTCTTTTCTAGAACAAAGGTATTTATCAATTATAGAAATGTCTGACAAAAGTAAAGGCTTTAATTGCATCGGTTAAAATATTATCTCCCCGATTACCTTAACATTGGGATAATCTTGAACAACCTGAGGATTACGACGAATAATTTCTTTGAGTAATCGGGTGTTTAAATAGTGTAAAAGTTGGCGGGAAAATGCCTCAAACTCTAAACGCCCTCCGAACTGTTGAACAAAAAGACATTGTGGGTCCACTGCCAGAAAAACCTTATTATCTTTTCCAAGCAGAACAAATGGATAGAGTTGACAATCAAAGGGACGCTGTTTATAAATACGACACTGATTTGTGGTCGTATCTAGGAATTCGCAATAATACTCCGTGGTCTGGTTGGGCAATAAAATAATATTAATTTTTTGCAAAACAGGTACTTCTTCCTGTAAAAGACGTGGTATCCAAACTGACTGTGGTTGACTAAAACGGCAACAACCTTTGCAGGCAAGGCAAAACTCTTCTGGGATACCTTGAATAATTAACTCCATTTATTTGACCTTGCTGCCTAAGGCAACTTGCCGATCAGGCGCTATTAAAGAAATACCTTTCTCATCACTGGTTGCAAGGAGCATACCTTGGCTTTCTACACCACGCAAAATAGCTGGCTCTAAATTATCTACTATTACTATTTGTCTTCCTAAAAGTGACTCTTTAGAATAACTATTTTTTATACCCGCTACAATCTGTTTTATCTGCCCTCCACAGTCAATAGTAAGCACATATAGCCTATCGGCCTGCGGATGATCTTTGACATCAATGATTTTTGCTACTTTAAGTTCAAGTTTTTTAAAGTCTTCTATGGTAACCATAACTTTTTCCTTTTAAAATAATTATCTGGAAATATGGCGCTGCCCTATTCTTTAATAAATTTCACTCGCCATTGCGACGTCTGTCTTTAACATAAACACTGCCACCTAAACTCTTTGCGTAATGTTTTAGCTCTGCGGCAATTTGACTAAGTTGAGCTACGTGAGAAAAAGTGCGAAATTCGTTGGTAATAACTGCTATAGAAATTCCTAATAAAGGAATTTGGGATAACTCTCCTTTTCTATTTCTCGCAATAAGATAACCGCGAGCCAAATCTTCTGAAGATAAAAAGTTCTCTTTTCCTTTTTCGAACTCTTTAATTATTTCTTTAGCAATATCTTCCCAGCGGTCAATAGAAGTAATAAAAATAAAATCGTCTCCGCCAATATGTCCTAAAAAATCATCTGCTTCACCATATTTTTTAAGAGCATTCATAATGGTCTGGGCGGTAAAGCAAATTATCTCATCACCTTTTTCAAAACCGTATCTATCATTAAATTCTTTAAACTTATTTAAATCACAATAACCCACAGCAAAAAGCACCTGTGCTTTAAGGCGTAGTTCTAATTCCTTGGTTAACGAAATATTTCCCGGTAGTTTTGTTAGTGGATTGGCATCTAAATCGCGCGTCATACGAACAAAAGATGCTTTAACGCGTGCCAAAAACTCTGCTGGCTCAAAAGGCTTTTCAACGTAATCATCTGCCCCTGCGTAGATACCTTTAATTTTATTGATAGGGTCTTTAGATTCTATAATTAATATTATACTTATGTGGCGTAAATTAAACTTTGAACGGATATATTTGGCTATCTCTATACCACGAACATTTGGTGCATCAAAATCGCAGACTACCAGATTAAACATCTGCTGTTCAAGTAATTCCAATCCTTCTTTTTGAATTCCACAGGCAATTACCGCATATCCTTCACCTGTTAATAATGCAGTAAGAAGTTCCCTGGTTTGGTCGTCGTGAATTATTATAAGGATATTTCCTTCGTTAAAAATCATAGTATTGTTATTTTAAACTTTCTAATATTTTTTTACAAGCGTCCTTAACCCGTTCCATAGCCACACTATCTAGGACTAAATAAAAAGTACCAGTGATGCGTTCTTCTGGTTCCATAAAAACTGCCTCAGCAAGCAGAATATGCTTTTCTGTTTGATACGGCGCCACTACTAAAGAAAGGGCCTGTTGAATAGAACCACTAACCAATGTAGGAATAGAGGGAATAACAACGGTTTTAAGAATCATACTAAGCGCTCCAGCATAAGAAGAGATAATAACATTTCCTATTTCTTTTATTATAGAAAAACCCATCTCAGTAAAAACACTTCCTTTTTTATCCGGCATAGTGCAGCGATAACACATATCAATTAACTTAAAGGCACTTTTTTCTTCCATTATAAAAAGAATCTCACCTTTTAATCCACTTAAGATATTAGATGAAACACTAATCACAATCTGGTCAGTGGCAATACGGCTCAAAACCTCTTGGGAATTTACAATATCCAATGCCGGCATTTCCATGGTGATTTTCTTACCAAGAATCTCGGAAAGCGCTATACTACCGTGGCCTGCGGAAATACTGGAAACTTCTCGCAGGATATCCATTTCGTCCTTCATAGAACACCCCTTTTCTAGAAAAAAACTATTTTTATACTTTTTCTATTAACCTATCACAGATTAGCCAGAAACGCAATGATTTTTAGAAAACAAATAATGGTGTAAAATATACACATACTTACAAGCACCCAAATACACAAGTTCTCTTCTGCTGTGCACAAAAACTTTATACATAAAATAAGTGGTTAATTTTTCTGGTAGCCACTGACCAAATAAAGCAACTAAGGTAAGTCCATTCAATTATATTTTGTATCATTCTTTCTTGCTTAAGGTGGAAATTAAACTTGAGAGGATGCTTCATACCTAAGAAATCTGGGTAGGCAATTTCTCTCGGAACCAAAATTCCGTTTTACTTATAAACTGTTTTGGCTAGATACTTCAAAAACTGGCGGGGTCGACGAGATTTGAACTCGCGATCTTCGCCGTGACAGGGCGACGTGTTAAACCAGGCTACACCACGACCCCACATTGTGGGATAGAGAAATAATTGTATGTTACTTTTATTTATTTGGCAATAAATTTTTGCGCCTTAGCGCAATCCTTCCTAACCGCACTCGTCTTAAAGCGCTCACCTATAATTTTTAATTATTTATTAATTATGCCAAATAATCGATACCTAAACTTGGTGGGCGCTAGAGGACTTGAACCCCTGACCTAGTGAATGTAAGTCACTCGCTCTAACCAGCTGAGCTAAGCGCCCAAAAAAATTTACCTTTTTATTATTTATAACTGCTATATATTTATTACCAGATTTGCTCTGTTTAATCAACTAATTTTAAGCTAACTTACCCAGCATTCCTAAACTAAACGCCATTACAAACAAAGCCACTGTCTCAATTATACCTAAAACTATTATATAATTACCAAAACCTTTACCTGTCTCACCCAACGCATCACAGGCAACCGCTGCCGCCTTTCCTTGAAACAGTGCAGACAACCCCATAGCAACCCCACAGAAAATACCTACTCCCCAAAGGAATTGTCCCTTATTGACTACTTCTATCATCTTATTCATCACAATCATTCCATAGATGGTCTGAGTAAGTGGCGCACCCACAAAAGAAACCAAAAGAAAGGGCGCTACTTTATTTTGACTAAATGCCTTTTTCCAAGCTCCAACCGCAGCCATCCCCGCAACACCTGCGCCCCAAGCAGAGCCCATTGCAGAAAAAGCCAATACTGCTGCTACACCTAAATCTTTTAACTGAGTAATTGTTGTTGTCTCCATCTTCGTCTCCTTCTCTTATCTTTTACTGTCGAAGCGGACGATAGGCAAATCCGCTCCATTTAATATCAATGTGATTACAAAACTCCAGAACATTTAAGCGCACACCGTGCACCAATACTGACATAGGACCCAAAAGAATATTTAAACCATGCCCTACCGCCAAAATCAATGCAGTTAATATTGCGGAACCAAATGAAGAAAAACCAATATCTGCTGCCATAGCGTTAAATGCATCGGCCACTGCAACCGTAGCCAGCCCTACTGCGAAAAGTCTTATATATGAAACAACATCTGTAAAACTATTTACTACACTCAAAAGATAATTACCTAATCCTGCGCCAATGCCCCGCAAGATATTTCTTCGCCGTGCACCAAAAATAATAACCAAACTCGACCCCACTATAAAAAGTATTAATACGCTTTGTTCCAAAGATAATCCTGCCACCAAATAACGCGCCAAAAAGAACGCCGCCCATAAAATACAAATCCACCCTATATCAGACAATGCCTCTAAAGAAGGAGCCTTTAGAACTGCTCGCCACAAATGGCCGATACTAAGATGTAACGCACCCAGAAAAAAACAAAGCGACTGAACAGTTGCGTCGTTACGTAGCTGTGGCAGTAGAGGTCTTAGACTTTTCGCAAGCCAGGCCTGCCCAAAAATTGTCCCTGAAAGAATTCCCCATACAATTGCACAAAAACTTAAAATGTAAAAAAGAATAAATAACTGACTACTACCCAAGCGTTTGATAAATTTTTTATGCGCCCAGAAATTAAGCACCAAAAAGCATAAACCAATTCCTGCATCACCAATAAGTATTCCAAAAAAGATAGAGAAAAATACCAGAAAGACTAAACTTATATCTAGTTCACGATAACCAGGTAAAATATCTAGAAACTTAAAAATCGGTTCAATCAACGCTATCCAACGTGGATTACGAATTAATGTTGGTACAGCATCTGTTTGTTCTGGTTCAGTTATAACAATAGCCCAACAGTTTTTACGTGCAGATTCTAATAACAAAGCTTCTGTATCAAAAGGGGCATAACCCACAAGATACGCAAGTTCTGCCTGCTGTCTCATACTATTGGCTGCCTTATATAATTCTAGCTCTTTCTCTAAGAAATGTTTCTTTTCCTTTAGTGCCTGCAGATGAGTTAAATGGCTGATAATTTCTTTTTTAATGTTCTCAATAGTGTGTTCATCTATAGCAAGCCTCTTTTCCATTTGCCTTAAACTCATTTTAGGAGCAGTCTTCTCCTCAAAATTAAGGGCAACTTTTTCTCTGGCAATCACTACACAATATGCTAAACCTGCGCGCTGAAAAACCACTTGTACAATTAAGTTCTCGGGTAAATTTTTAAGGAAAGCAACCGGTATCTGATAAAAATGCACATATATAGATTTTTTCTCTAGTTGACTAATTATCTGCGGGTCAAAATCTCCCCAAGGTTTCCACGTTTCATAAGTTGACCGTAAACTTCTACCATATTCTTCTAATTGTTCCAGACGCTTTTCGCAATCAATAAGGTGCTGACATAATCTGTGCCAGTCAGAAACAGGTTTTTGTTCAATTTGTTCTGGCTTAAGATGATTATATCTTTTAGAGAGAACTGCTAAAGCCGTATTAATTAAAAGTATCTGGTCTTCTATACGCTTTATATCTTCGGTTTGAATGGTTGGCTGCTGTTCTATATGCACTACCCCCAACCGGGCTAATGTCCTAATTGCCTCATCGCGGTCCTTATATTGCAAGATAATATGCACTTTTTTCATTGGCACAATCATATTATCGCCTCTTGCCAAACAATTGCCTCAATCTTTTTCTTAGCAATTTTGCTCCTACCAACAGCATTGGCCATCTGGTCGCCAAGATATACCTTTATCTTACGAATTGCTTCTTGTGCCTCAGGGATCTTTATTTTCTCAAAAAGATTAACTCTCTGAGTAGTAATGCGTAATTCCTCTTCTAAAAGACCTATGCCTTCCTTAATAATAGTTATTTCCTTCTCTAAAGAAACCAATTCCTTTATCTGCTCAAGCGCCTTATCTAACCATAATGGCTCAAGAAACAAATCGTACTCTACATCCTCAAAAATTATCTGCTTAAACTCTGGGACAGAAACTCCTGCAATATTCTTGTAGGTAACTTCTATCTTTTGTATCTTTAATAAATAGCGTAAATCTTTTTTTTCAGATAAAAGACCAGCCCACACAATCATTGCTTTACGTTTTGTCTGCTCTTCCAACTCTTTTTGTTCAAGGTATGCTTTCTGATGCAAAATCTCTATCTGCAGTTGTTGCTTCTTTAGTTGCAATGTCGGAAGATACCTTTGAAACTGGCGCAGACTATCACGCTGGCGTTTTAATTCCCCTTTAGTTAGTTTAAGTTTTGCCATACAATTATTTTATTATACCACTATTTGGCCTTTCTTTTTTTGCCGATTTGGCCAATACTGTTCAATTAAACTGGGTTTTATTCCTGTCTCTTCAGGAGTAAAACAATCTGCTAAAATCTCCCAACATAAATCCAATGCCTTTTCTAGGGGGATATTGACATTTAATGACATCATCTCTTTTTCAAAACGCTTACCATAACGCAACAATTTTTTATCCCAAGCACTCATCTGAAAACCCATTGCTTGTTTCTCTAATGTCTCACGGTAACTGGCAAATAACTGAATCATTGTATCCATAATCGTGCGATGGTCAGGCCGCGTTGCACCATTTACCTGTTGTTTCAGACGGCTCAAGGACCCAAACGGTTCAATTACACCGTTTTTAAGATAAAACTGCCCCTCAGTGATGTAACCAGTATTATCTGGCACAGGATGTGTAACATCATCACCAGGCATAGTAGTAACTGATAAAATAGTAATTGACCCTGCGGTATCAAAATCCACTGCTTTTTCATAACGCGCAGCAAGTTGACTATACAAATCTCCGGGATATCCGCGATTGGAAGGCACCTGTTCCATAGTAATAGCAATTTCCTTTAATGCATCGCAAAAATTAGTCATATCTGTTAAAAGCACCAAAACCCGTTTTCCTTGCAAGGCAAAGTGTTCAGCCACCGCTAAACTAATATCTGGCACAAGCAGACACTCTACAGTTGGGTCAGAGGCAGTATGTACAAAAAAGATACAGCGCGACAAGGCACCTTCTTCTTCAAGTTTATCCCGAAAGAAAAGATAATCATCATATTTAAGCCCCATACCACCTAAGATGATAATATCTACTTCTGCCTGAATAGCAATACGTGCAAGTAATTCATTATAGGGTTCACCAGCAATAGAAAAAATAGGTAGTTTCTGTGATTCAACCAAAGAGTTAAAAACGTCAATCATAGGAATTCCTGTGCGAATCATTTTGTTGGGAATAACTCGCTTAACAGGATTAACAGGCGGGCCAGCTACTTCAATAAGGTTCTCTGATAATGCTGGTCCGTTATCTAAAGGCGCTCCACTACCATTAAAGATTCTGCCTAACAGATTTTCACTTGCGGATATGCGCATAGGATGTCCTAAAAACCGCACACGGTCACCAGTAGAACAACCGCGACTGCCTGCAAAAACCTGCAAAGAAACGCGTTTACCATCTAATCGAATAACCTGCGCAAGTGAAACTCCTCGTTGCGTAGTTATCTCAGCAATGTGGTTGTAGCCCACATTTTCTGCCTCAACAGTTACTACATCACCAGCTATCTGTACAATCTTGGTGTATACTCTATGCATGGTGAGGTTCCTTCTTAAGACGTTTTTCTTCTACTAAATTACGAATTTGTTGCTCAATGGTTCTAAACTCTTCTGACTGCCAGACGCTTGAATTCCAACCGCGAAAAAGTTGTCGCAGTTTCTGAAAGAAACTCAAGGCATTTTGTTTATCCTCAAATAGAAATTCTGCCTCAAGTATCTCGTAGATAAATTCACTGGTATACTTTTGTCTTTCTGCTGGACAAGCCTCATCTACTGGATCAAAGGCATTCTGCTGTAAATAAACAAAGTCAAAAAATTCTCCCTTTAAGTATTCTATATAATCTGATAGAGAAGTCCCTTCTTCACCAACAACCTTCATCATCTGGGCAATCTCATAGGCTCTTCTGAGAACTTCTATACCACGCTGACGATATTTTTCAGGAATAACTGCCTTATATTTACTCCAACTAATCAGCGGGTCAATAGCTGGATAACGTCGAGCATCTGAACGTTCCCGCGATAAACCGTGAAAGGCACCCACTACCTTTAAGGTTGCCTGGGTTACTGGTTCTTCAAAATTTCCTCCTGCAGGACTAACTGTTCCGCCAATAGTTACTGAACCAATAGAACCATCATTAAGACGAACAATCCCAGCGCGCTCATAAAAGGAAGCTATTCGCGACTCCAAGTATGCAGGAAAGGCTTCCTCCCCAGGAATTTCTTCCAGACGACCAGACATCTCGCGCATTGCCTGTGCCCACCGTGAAGTAGAATCTGCCAATAAAAGAACATGTAGCCCCATCTGTCTATAATATTCAGCAATTGTTACCGCAGTATACACGCTTGACTCCCGAGCAGCAACCGGCATTGAACTGGTATTACAAATAATCACAGTGCGGTCACTAAGAGGTCTGCCTGTTCGCGGGTCAATTAATTTAGGAAATGTTTTTAAGGTCTCAACAACCTCCCCTGCTCGTTCACCACAAGCCGCAATAACCACTATATCTACCTCTGCATGACGGCTAGTTAATTGTTGTAATACAGTCTTACCTGCACCAAAAGGACCGGGTATGCAATAAGTCCCTCCGCGGCAAACAGGAAAAAGTGAATCAATTAAGCGCATCTTAGTTACCAATGGCTCAGTGGGTTTTAGTTTTTCCTGGTATGCCCGAATAGGAATTTTTACTGGCCAAAGTTGTTTTAGATAAACCTCTTTGATTATGCCCTCTGTATCTCTTAAGCGCGCAATCGGAGTTTTAAGATTATATCTACCCAAAGGCACAATTTCTATTACCTCATAAATACCCTGCCAACCAAAAGGCACAAGACAATAATGCTTAAAAATTTTTTCAGGCACAAATCCTAATTTATCCCCTGCGCGCACTTTATCTGTAGGTTTTACCAGCGGTGTAAACTCCCACTCTACATCCTCGGCTAACGGCGTTAAGTATGCACCACGTTTTAAGAAGAACCCGTATTGCTCGGCTAAAAGGGGCAAAGGGTTTTGTAAACCATCAAAAATCTGTCCTAACAAACCAGGCCCTAACTCTACACAGAGAAGTTCGTTAGTAAACTCTACTTTATCTCCAACACAAAGGTCTGTGGTGGACTCAAAAACTTGTAGTTCTGCAGTATTGGCTCTTACCCGAATAACTTCAGCCTTAAGCCGTTCGTCTCTATGCCAGATATAGGCAACCTCATTCTGCACAACTACATTATCAATCTGTACAGCTACCATGTTGCCATAAACTCGGGTTATTTTGCCAATCCGTTTCTCTTTGGTAATCATCGCTTATCCTATTGCAACTATTGTTTCTTTAAAAAGTTCTTCTTTTTTTACTTCTTCAATCTCTTGCCAGCGTAACAAAATTTTAAGTTTCAAGGCATACACCACTAAAAAATCAAAATCAAAAAAATGCCCCTGCACTAACTCATCTAATTTGTTCCAACGCTGGCTGTCTAAATACTTCTCTGCCTCAATTAGCGAAGGCATACGCACAGCATGCATTGCTATGTGATGAAGGCCGAATTCTAATTCGCTTTCTGGTCGCAAAAACTTCTGTGGTTCAATTTTCTTTCTGGCTGAGCGCGCCTTAACTAACTCATTACGCAATGCTATTTCAAAGTTAATCCATCTGTCCAATGTCTTCTGCCCAACAGATTGTAAAAAAACCTCTGTCTCTGCTATTTTTTTTAATAGTAACAATTGCCTCTGCGGTATTTTATCTTCACACATAGAAAGAAAATAGTCAAAACTAAACGGCGCCTTTGTTGCAAAGATAAGCATTGGCAAACTAGAGATCAAATATTCATAATACACTGCCATATCTCAGGTCTCTTTTAGTAATTGGGCCAATTGAGGTTTAATAATACGACTTAGGTATTCTGTTAAAGCAGCGTCGGTAAATTCAAACTGTGATTTACCGCTATCAAAACTAATGGTAAAACCGCTACGAATATGCTCTGCGGGTCTAATCTCTATACCTTTTTTAATTTCTTGTTTTAGTTGCTCAAGGAAATGGTTTTCTAATTTTTTAAGGTCTGATGGATTTAATGTCACCACAATATCATCTGAAGAAGCAGGATAGCGGCTTATATAATCACGTATAACTACAGATAAGATGTTCGCTAGCTCACTACTGTTTAACAATTGAGCAACTTCTCTTTTAATAATTTTGTCAAGCAACGCATAAATCTCTGCCTTTAACGAAAGAAGCATATCACGACTGGCTTGCTTCAGATTAGCACGGCTGGTATTCTCTTTTCGTTCAATTGCTTGACGTGCTTCTTCCAATGCCTTCTGCACATCTTGTTCTGCTTTACGAATAATTTCTTGCGCGCGTTTTTTTGCCTCTTCTTCAATCTGACGTGCTTTCTGCTCTGCCTGTTGGATGCCTTCTCTTTGAATCTTTTCAATTAATTCCTGTATCTGCTCAGCCATAGTTCTCTCCTTACTATAACTTTATAATCTTAACATAACCCTTTGTTTTTTACAATGTCTATTGTGTTTTATAAGGAAAAACACCTGCTTCTACACCGTAAAGCTACTTTGCTTTATTATATTATTTTTGAAAAAAGCAATCTCTTTTTATTTGAAAATTAATTTTTACTTAGAATGTTATCTTATTTTAATTATTTTCTCTCAGTGAATTCTATCAGGTGTGTCAAAAATATTTTATCTAAATCTGGATAAATAAATCCTAATGAAGCAAGATACTCATTGGTCTTGTATGAATCTAACTTTGCGTTGGCAGGAAAGGCAAAGATATTAAATTGAAGCAGACGTCGCTGAATAGGTGTCAATTGTTTAGTATCGAATTCTCTTATATTAACTAAATTAGGTTTCTTTTTGCCAGTAATCCTGGAATACAAATCAATAACATCTTCAACCTTTACAGTTTTGTTTTTAAAAGTATTATAGGTTTTATTTTTTTCTGAAGACTTATCGCTAATTAGAATTATGCTTCTAGCAAGGGCATCTACAGCAACCATATTTACCTCTATATCTTTTCCAGGCAATACATCAAATATCTCTAATCTACACATATAAAGCAACTGGTAAAAACCTTGAAATTTTATAGTCTTTCCTGTTTGGGTTTCACCAACAATAATAGGAGGTCTGAAGATATCTATCCATAAACCTTTTTTTCTATATTCTACTACCAACTTTTCTGCCTCAAATTTACTCTGTTCGTAGGTAGTATTAAAACTCTGTCCTTTATCTAAGTCATTTTCGCTAAATACGCCGTTGTAATTTCCGCAAACATAGGCGGTGCTTAAATGGTTTATCCGCTCTATATTTTTTGCACCTTTGGCTAATTCCAAGATATTTCTTGTCCCCTCTACGTTTATTTTTCTTATTTCTTCAAGTGGCCAATTAAACTCAGTAATCGCAGCACTGTGATAAATAATGTTTGTTTGCTGTTGAATATCTTTATACTCTCTAGAAGACAACCCTAAATTTTGTCTAGTTATATCTGAATTAAATACTTTAAGATTCTCTCTGTTATTTTTAAGTGTGTCTTTGTCCCAAAAGTTAACTACTTGCTCTACGCGTGATTCAGCGGTTTTATCACCTGTTGCCCTGCTTAACACAAATACCCTCTGTCCTGCATTAAGCAGTTCTTTAAGTAAATAAGACCCTACCAAACCCGTTGCCCCTGTAAGAAGAATTGTCTTTTTTTCTCTCATTGCCTGTTACGCTTATGAATAACTCTTTGCTTTGGGTAACTCAATTATAAATTCTGTGCCTTTGCCATACTCTGACTGCACCTTTATTTTACCACCATGATTTACTTCTACTATGTTCTTTATCACATACAATCCTAATCCTGTGCCTTTCTTTGAA
>JAOAET010000052.1 GCA_026416665.1 Candidatus Omnitrophota bacterium
AGTGTGTTTTAACAATTTTTATGAAAAAGTTCCAGTTTTGAGTGAGAAAAATTTAAGTAGAAGGGACTTTAGGTTAACCCTAGTTAAAGCTGTACAAAAGGTTCTTGAAGACGGGTTAAACTTACTAGGAATAGAGTCCCCTGAGTTTATGTAGGGAATAGGCTTTGCACAAAAACTATTTATAATAGTCTTCAAAATTTAACTCAATACCGAGTTCAAAAATTGAGTTAACTAAAACAGATGCATTATGACAAATAACTTTGCAGAGGAGTTCATTTGTTTGTGCTATATCAGTTTTACTTCTAACAAAGCTTAAGAATTTTCTCTTTATCATACTGAAAGTGCTTTCCACATTACTTCTCTTATGATAATGTTGTTTGAAAAGTTCAAGATTATCGTGCCAAAGTCTTACCATTCTGAGCCAGTTATAAGACCCACGAGATTTTATCCTTGTATCTTTCTTAGGCAATATGAATGGAATAGCTCCAATTTCGTGAGCAATATCGCAATTCTTTCTTGATAAGTAACCAGTATCAGCACAAATTTCTTTTATTCTAAATTTTTTTGCTGTTTCTCTGACTAAAGGTTCGAACTCTTTTATATCATGTTTATAACCTTCAGTAATTTTCACAGCTGTAACTATGTTTGTATTAACTCCTGTAATTATATGTAATTTCTTATAATCTTTTGAATATCTCCATTTACCTTTCAATCTAATTTCTAACCATTTAACTTTGTGTGGTAAAGAAAAGCCGGTAGAATCGATTGCAAAAATACTTTCGACTTCTACTAAAGGAAAGGCAAGTATCTTGTATAACTGTTCAAAATATTGTGTGATTTCAGGATTATTCATATAGTTGTTGATGCTGTTAAAATGTGGTATTGTCTTGATATAACCAAGGGCATATGCTAACTGCAGTTCACTAATAGTTCTTCTGCTGGAAAAACAATTGAAAACCTTAATACAACAACATTTAATCATATCCTGTAAAAGAAAATGTGGTCTACCATTCCCTTTGTATTTGTAAGGAATATCTAGATAATCAACAGCATCATTAATTATTCTAAGAAATAATAATTTTTCTTTAGTTTGAGCTAAATTGTATAAAGACCAGTTTTGTGAATAATTCTTCTTAATAGTAAAGTTTTTTATTCTTGAATTACCATTATCATTTGTGGAATGTGTGATATCCGTCACCGTCCACCCGAGGATTAATTCCTCGGTATAGTTATGCGGGTTACGGGTTTTGAACCCGTATTTCCAAACTGGAAGGGATGGTGGTTAACGATTCACCCCAACCCGCTTTTATCTTTTCTAATATATCCATATATTACTCTTAAAAGCTTAAATAATTAACGGTTATTTACGGATTTTAACGGACTGATGCAAACTCAATTATCTTAAAAAGGATTTTCTTGTATTTATCTGACCGTATCTGACCATAATAGTTAAATATAAATAGGCATAGATAATATATTATGCCAATGAATAAAAAATCCCAAGAAGAAATTAAAGAACGAGGGATAGGTAGAGAAGAATTTCCAAAAATTCCTTTGATGACTGCTATTGAGTATGTAGAGAAGATTTTGAAAAAAGGTAAAGAAGTTATATTAAGAGAAGATTTTGAAAAACTAATAGATAAACATGGAGGTAGGCTCAACATAATAATTAAATCATTAAAAGAATACGGCTTTGTCATAAGTTCTGGTAAATCAGAGTTAATGGTAACAGATTTGGGTAAAAAAATCACAAAGACAAAAAATTCAAAGGAGATTTTAGATGTTTTTCTCTCAGTTCCAATTCATAAAAAAATCTATGATAAATATGGTAGAATTATCCCTGACAAAAAAGTTCTGATAAATTTTCTTGAAGGTAAAATTGGTAAACTTGATGCTCAAACTTTAGCAGGTTTATATAGAGAGAGTATGAAAGCAATTTTGCCTACTATGTCAACTTTAGAAGAAAGACCTCTTGAAGAAAGAGAAGAAGTTGGTAGAGAAAGAATAATCTTGGATAAAAATATTTATAAAATGTCATTAATCTTAGGCAGACTCTTACCGTCAGAAAAAGACGAAGAAATTAACGAATCTTTAGATGAATTATTAGATTTAGCTGAGAAAAATAATATGAAAGAGTTCTCAGGTGTAATCAAAGGTATTCGATTAACAAATAAAGAATCTGAATCACTTAAAAATGCTCTGAAAGAATCTGCAAATGAGATAATAAAAATATTCGAAAAAGAATTGAGTAAAGGTGAATAAAATTTTAAAAAAATGGTTCAAAAAAGAAGCGAACAATTTAAATGATATAGAATTTAAAAACTGGAAAGAATATGTAAGAGAAAAAGATATAATTCTTGATAGTTTATGGGTTTTACCAGAGAGAGAAAAAACTGGTGTTCACACACGGGAATATTGGGGTAATTTTATTCCTCAAATTCCACATCAGGCTATGGTTAGATTTACAAAGGAAAAAGAATGGGTGCTTGATACATTTGTTGGTAGTGGCACCACATTAATTAAATGCAAACAATTAGGTCGAAATGGTATAGGCGTTGAATTAGTTCCAAGTATAGTTACTTGGGCAAGTAAATTAGTTGACCAGCAGGAAAATCCGTATAATGTTTTCACAAAAATCATAACTGGCGATAGTCGTTCTGAGGACACAAAAAAAGAAGTAGTAAAGATTTTAAAACAACACGGTAAAGATAAAGTCCAACTTTTAATTATGCATCCACCTTATCACAATATTATTAAATTTAGTAACGACCCACGAGATTTGTCAAATGCGTCCTCTATCGACGAGTTTCTTAAGATGTTTAGAGAAGTGGTAGATAATTATGCAGATTTATTAGAGAAAAAAAGATTTTTAGTTTTGGTTATAGGTGATACTTATTCTAAAGGTGAATGGATACCTTTGGGTTTTCTAACAATGCAACAAATTCTTAATACCAAGCAGTTTATTTTGAAAAGTATTGTTGTTAAAAATATCGTTGGTAATAGAGGTAAATTTAATCAAGAAGAATTGTGGAATTATAGAGCATTAAAAGGCGGTTTTTATATATTCAGACACGAATATGTTATGTTTTTACAGAAATTATGATAGTTTACTTAAACAGCTCTAAATTTTTTATCTTAAACTTTTTCTTTCTTGGTGTTTGTTGATATCTCTGTTTCCAACTTACATAAGCAACTTCGCAAGTATGAGTAAAATAATCTTTAACACTCGTATATTTATACCACAATAAATGCATTGGGGTTTAAATTTTTTCTTCATAATTAATAGTTAATTTCATTAAAAATAATTTTCGGATTTTTACTATCAAATATTTCATATTCGAAATATCGAATAGGTAAAGCTAATTTTTTCTTATTAAATTCTTTGAATGCGTCTATAATTTTTTTGAAAAATATAGTCTCTTTTTTCCCGCTTAAGGTTGCTTCAAATTTCCCAAGCTTAATTTTACCTGTAGAAAGTTCTGGTATTTTCTTAGCAATCACAAAGGGTTGAATATTGTTATTGTTCGAACCTTTCATATGTTGCTTTGTCCATTCTACATATTTTTTTATTTGAAATATAACCGTAGGTAATACGAATTCATCTTTCAGCTCTATTATTCTAAATAATTTTTGATTAATACTTTCAGTTATGGTGAATACATCTATTTTTTGCATTCCCACACCACAGTAAACTTCATTCCCAAGCCAGATAATTTCATTTTTATCACCTGTAATATCCTTAATTATATTTTCACCAGCATTCTCAGTAAAAAAAGCTTGTAGTTCTACTTCGAAAGCCCTTTGTTTATTGTATTTTTCAACTAAGAATTTTATTGTGTCCAATCCAATGATTTTGCCCGTATATTTTTTGGAATACCCCTCTATTATCTCGCCTTCTTCAGAATCGTAAGAATATCCTATTTTTGATGTAAAAGTTTTACCATTATTGTTATTTCTTATTAAAGCAATTAGCCGCTCTGCTTCTTCCAAAGTTATTTGGGTGCAACCTCTTAAAGCTCTTAGCTTTCTATAAATTAAACTCCATAAAATATCAGTTGATTTTTCTGGAAGAACATCTAATGCCTCCCATTCTGTAACTGGTCTTTTATATACTTGAAAAGGCTCAATAAATGTTCTATAAATTAACTTTTTCTTTAACTCATCAAACAAATACTCACCACCAGGTTCTTTAAAAACTAAGGGTTTATGGTCTTTTACTTTAAATAGACCAAAAAACCCACCTTCTTTTTCACCAACTCTTTGTAAATAAAAAATTACATTGTCACCAACTCTAACTCTTTTTATATCTGCTAACAAACCAATATGTTCTTCTTTTTCTTTTGCACCAGTTCCAGCAAACATATACTCTAAATGTATAGGAAAAGTATTTTCATCCACAACAAAAATATGGGTTGTTACCATTAAATTACACCTTTTCTCTTTAACTCTTTCTCTATTTCCTCTTGGGATTTGCCGCATAGATTACAACCAGTTTTAATTAACCAAATGTCAGAACTCTTATGTTTAGTTTTAGTTCCTGGTAATGATGTTCTACCAGTTCTTTTTACGCTCCAAGCTCCAGGAATATACCAAGCTTGTATTCTTCCTTTATCACAAAAAGGGCAACTTAATTCTTCGTATTGACCTCTCATAAAATTAATTAAGGTAATTAAAATTAAGTTTTTGTGCAACTAAAGGTTTTTGTGCAAAACTTAGGGAATAGAAAAATATTTAAATATACTCGATTCAAAATTAATGTAGTGATTAGTATGGCAGCTTAGAGATTTAAACAGGTTTGCGATGAGCTAGCTGCCACATTTCTGAGATTTTAAATGATGAGGTGGACACCTAGCTAGCTTG
>JAOAET010000055.1 GCA_026416665.1 Candidatus Omnitrophota bacterium
GCTAAAATAATTGCTTCAGAGAAACAGCCATAGAGGATATCCGATGAAGGCAGGCCTATATCAATAGGAAACGAGATTGGTGAAGGCAATTTTGCTAGACCACCAGAAAAAACAAGAATATCTTCTCTTGTGGTTGGGGTATAAGAGATATTTTTTGGGTATCCGACATCGCAAATAATTGCCCCTGGTTTAAACCAATTTAAATCAAGTATTGAAGAACTAGAACTGGCTACAGCAATTACTATGTCTGCATCTCTAACTGCTTTTTTGTTGTCTAATGTTCCAAAAACCTTTGCCCTCTTTTTTCGTGCTAACTCTTTACATACAGTTTTTATATTAGCTTTAGTTTTACCCGTAATGATTAAGTTACGCACACGTTCAACAAGGACTCTGGCACAGCCTCTCCCAATATCTCCTGTTCCTCCTACAATAGCTACCTTTGCCTGTTCTAAATTGAGACCAACCAATTCAGAGGCTTTGTAAACACCGTCAATAGCCATTGCAGCAGTAAAAGAGTTACCACTGGTTACTGGCACATCAACATCTTCAGTTATTGAGTGTCCTATTTTATCTGCGACTATTGAGGTGAAACCACCCAAGGCTACAATCCCTACACCATTTTTTTCAGCAACCCGACAGGCTTTAACTACTTTAGAGTAAACCATCCAAATATCTCTTTCCACCATATCAGGAATAAAAGTAGCAACAATCATACAACCGTTAGTAGTTTCACCAGTTTTTGAGCGAAAATTTTTGATATCACAAAGTTTAAAGGAAGGTGTGAGATGATAAAGTTGGCAGATAAATTCTAATGAGGGCATTTTAAAATCAGGCTTCAATATTTTAAGACTTTTTTCAAGATGATAGTAATTATATAGATGCCCAATAATACCAAATCCAGCAATTTTTTCTTTATCACCATTCTTATATTGTTGATAGCGAATGGAAATTAAACGTCGCTCTAATCCATTAAGAATGGCTTCAAAATTTTTAGTTATTAACTGGGAGATATAGGGTTTGGCAAATTCTTTTAAGACGGGTATCCCTACATCAAGCTCTGCTTTTACTGTAACCAATGTGCCTTCAGGGTGTTGTTCGAATATCCATTTACCTCGAAAACCCGCCAGATCTCCTTCTATAGCTTTAAAAGAAATAGCATTCTCATGTGCGGCAAAAGTTTCTTCTTCTATCCATGTTGCTGTTATTTTTTCTACTTGAACCTTCCAACGTGTGCAAGTAACATGAATATTTTTTTCAAGTACACTGACTTCTTTAATAGTAGCTACGAATTCAGGAAATTCCCAGACCTTGGTAAGTAGACGAACTACCCTCCACTTCTCAGCAGGGATAACTCTTGATAACTGGATTTGTATTGTATCATTTTGTTGCATAGAGCAGACTTTTTACCGTTCTTTGTATTTTGGATGTACCTTCTTGCAATAACTGGTCATCAATAACCTCGTTAAGCTCCTTGGTAAAAAATATAGGTTTTCCAATACGCACGGTAATAGATGATGGTTTAGGAATAACCTTGCCAAAAGGTAGTGCTTGGTAAGTGCCAAGAATAGCACAAGGAACTACAGGCCTTCCGGTTTTATATGCTAATAAAGCTGCCCCTCTTCTGAATTCACGTAATAGACCGTCTCTACTTACTCCACCTTCTGGGAAGAGCCCTACGTTTTTGTTTTGTTCAAGAAGTGTTATTGCTTTGGCAGAAGCAGAACCGCTGGGAATGGTTTTAACTGCTTTCAAAAACCATCTCATCCAAGCAAATTTATAAATGTCTCGCATAGCTATACAATAAATCATTTTTCTTGTTGCTGCCATCATTACTAAAGGGTCAAGGAAGCTAGTATGGTTTGCTACAATAATAAAATTCGTTTTAGAAGGGAGGTTTTCTCTTCCCTCAATCCGTAAGCGTGAATACAATTTAAAAAACACAAAGAATATATAACTAAATATTATATACCAAAACATAGTTTAAGATAAATCAACCTCAAAACCGTGTTTGGCAGCAAAGTTAGCTAGTAATTCTATTTTCTCCAAATTTGCATCATAGTTAATTTGGGTAGAGGGCACTTTGTTCTCTAAAACTAAAAGTATGGCTTCTGCCAAAGAAGCAGGAACTACATTTAAATATTTACTCAGAAATTTATTATTCTTTAGTTTGTTGGGTAACCTGATTAAACCACCCTCAATAATTGAAACTAAAGGTTTCTTATCTATTTTTCTTAGGAATCGTCTAAACATACTTAAATCAATAAGAGCACTTTCTTTAGTTAAATTTTTTATATCAGGTAAAGTATTTCTTGTGGAGGTATCAATAATATAATCTGCTAATTGTAAGAGCGTTGTTTCTTCGCTAACTATGTTCTCTTTATTATTTCCCACTACAGATTCCTTTAAATATCCTAAGTCTTTTTCTGCGTCAACAGTTAATATTAGTTTCTGACACAAATCCCGAAATAGTGTCCTACAGATTTGTCCTAAAGGGGTAGAAGCTCCTAGAATTCCAACAGTTGCTTTTTTTAACTCATTATTTTTCTCTTTGGCTTTTTTAAAAACAGCTTCTAAAGCTGACCACGCTGTAAAGTTAATTCCAGCTGTTATAGGAATCTTTAAATGTTTATAGAAAAAATTTTTTTTCGCGATAAAAAACTGATGGATAACTCCTAAACTGAGTATATGTGCACCTAAGTCAGTTGCTATGAAACTTGCATTAATTAATTCTTCACTTAAGAGTTCCTCCTCTATTTTTTGTGTTGTGTCTTGCCAATAATTAGATAAAATATAATAAATCTTTAACTGTTCACTTGTGTCTGAAGTAAAAATAAACGGAGAACTGACTAAGAACTTTTTATGGCTTAAAAATTTTGTTGAAAAAAATTGAGTAATTATTTGATATAGTGATAAAACTTTTCTTATCTGTGCAAAATCAATAGGATGGAAAAAATAAACAACTGTTCGCATATTATTTTGGAAACTAAGAGAGATTATTTGCAGTTGAGGTAGATAATTTCTGTTTGATCCAGCGGTCTATATATTTTTTGTGAAATCTCCAATCTGTTCCAATTTTAAAACCGGGTATTATTCCTTTACGAGCATAGCGGTGGACAGTTAAAGGATGAATATGTAAATACTCGGCTACTTCTTTAGTAGTTAAAATTTCTTTCTGTTTTTTCATTTTTTCCTTTCTTTTAACATATCTAGCTTAACTTAGATTATATAAGTAAAATCAGATAGTGTCAATTAACCAATAATCAAAGAAAGCGAAAAATATAAAAAGATATTAAAATCAAGGAATTTGATAATACTTTGCAATACAGTAAAGACCTTTAACAGTTAGATTAGGATCAATAATCTTCGCTTCCTCAGATAGGCAAGATAAAAATTTACTTTGTCCACCTGTTAAAACTACTTTGGAATTGCCGATTTCTTTTTTTATTTTTTTTATTAAGCCGTCAATAAGACAGGTATAGCCAATGACAATACCTGATATTATGCTTTCTTGAGTAGATGTACCAATAATTCTTCTGGGCAATCTAAGTTTTACTTTCGGTAGCAAAGCGGTTTTCTCAGCTAAGGCTTGTAAGCTCATTTCTAAACCAGGTAAAATCATACCACCTAGATATTCCTTTCTTTTAGACACAACATCCAAAGTAATTGCAGTTCCAACATCTACAGTTATTACGGGATAACCATAAAGTTGGCAGGCAGCAAAGGCATTTACTAAGCGATCCTGACCAACCTTATGTGGAGGGTGGTAAAGGTTCTTGATAGGCACAGAAATATTTTTACCGCAGATTAAAACAGGCACATTCTTGAACTTCTTAAGTGATAAGGAAACTTTTGGGGTAACGTCGGGAACAACACTTGAAATAATCACACCTTTTATATCAATTTTTAATAGATATTTCTTAAATAATGCTGAGTAATTTTTGCTTTTGGTAGGAATATTGAAACGTTTTTTTAAGGTTGAACCACTAAATAAAGCGCAAGTTATATTACTGTTTCCAATATCTACTGCAAATAACATGGCGATTTATTTTCTAATGCCTCTTTTAGTCTTTTGATCTCATCACGTATTTGAGCAGCTTTTTCAAACTGCAGATTACGGCTAGCTAAATCCATCTGATGTTCTAATTCTGCAATATAAGTTCGTAGTTGATATTTGTCTTTTTCTTCACCGGTTAACTGTTGTACAAATTTCTCTGTTTTATCCCATTGTTCAATACCATCTTTGATGGCTTTTTGTATAGACCGAGGAGTAATTTTATATTTCTTATTAAAAGCAATCTGTATAGTCCTTCTTCTTTTTGATTCTTCTAGCGCTTTCCGCATTGATTCAGTTACTGTATCTGCATACATAATTACTTTGCCATTGATATTGCGGGCAGCACGGCCAGCTACTTGAATAAGAGAAGTTGTCGAGCGTAAAAAACCCTCTTTATCTGCATCAAGAATGGCTACTAAAGATACTTCCGGTAAATCAATGCCTTCTCTTAGTAAGTTTATTCCAACCAAACAGTCAAATTCTTTACTTCGTAGTTGCCGGATTATTTTTTCACGTTCAATTGTTTGAATTTCAGAGTGTAAATATTTTACTCTCAATCCTGCCTGTTGTAAATATTGACTTAAGTCCTCTGCCATGCGTTTGGTAAGAGTGGTAACAATTACCCGTTCATTCCTAGAGGCGCAGATTCTGATTTCCCTTACCAAATCTTCTATTTGATGGTTAGTGGGTTTAATAATAATCTCTGGATCGACTATTCCAGTTGGTCGCACAAGTTGTTCTACAATGAACCCTTTGCTTTTCTTTAATTCATATTCAGCTGGGGTTGCCGAAACAAAGATAGTCTGACCGATAAGTTTCTCGAATTCGTCAAAACGTAATGGACGATTATCTAAACAAGAAGGTAGACGAAATCCATATTCAACTAAAACCTCTTTTCTTGATTTATCTGCTTCATACATACCCCTAAGTTGCGGAATGGTAACATGAGATTCATCTATAATTACAACAAAGTTTTTAGGAAAATAATCTATTAGACACCAGGGACGGCTCCCTGGTGGTCTTCCGGATAGGTGGCGAGAATAATTCTCAATTCCATGACAATAACCTAGCTGACGAAGCATTTCCATATCATAGCGTGTTCTTTGGTTAAGTCTTTGTGCCTCTAAGAATTTATTTAGTTTTTTGAAATAATCAAGACGCTCTTGTAATTCCTCTTCTATAGATTTTAATGCCATAGCAATTTTATCAGAGGCAACTAGAAAATGCTTAGCAGGATATATAGCAATCTTCTCAAGTAAGGTGATTTTATTTCCTGAGATAGGATCAAGGAAAAATATTTTTTCTATTGTATCAGCAAAAAATTCTATTCGGATGGCAGTTTCTTTATAAGCAGGGAAAATGTCAACAACATCTCCTCTTACCCGTATTTTTCCACGGTTAAAGTCATAGTCATTACGTTCGTATTGAATTGAGATAAGCTTACTAATAAGTTCATCACGATCAATTTTTTGCCCTCTTTTTACATAAACGACCATCCCTTCATATTCTTCAGGGGAGCCAAGATTGTATATACATGATACAGAGGCAACGATTAATACATCCTGCCGGCTCATCAATGAACTTGTAGCAGAAAGACGCAAGCGGTCAAGGCGATCATTAATAGAAGAATCTTTTTCAATATAAGTATCTGTTGCTGGTATATAAGCTTCGGGTTGATAATAGTCATAATAGGAGACAAAATATTCAATGGCATTTTCAGGGAAAAATTCCTTAAATTCAGAGTAAAGTTGTGCTGCTAATGTTTTATTGTGGGAAATAACTAAAATAGGTCGGTTGATTTTTTCAATAACATTGGCAAGTGTAAAAGTTTTTCCAGAACCGGTTACTCCCAGAAGTGTTTGAAATTGTCTACCTGATTTAAGGTATTCAACCAACTTTTTTATTGCCTGCGGTTGATCCCCACAGGGTTTGAATTTTGAAACAAGTTTAAATTTTTCCACAGTAATTAAGCCTTGGAAATAAAAGATTAGTGTCTATGAGAAAAGTATTTAGATTCTATCCAACGATATCCATCCCAATATCTATAGATTTAACAGAGTGGGTAAGTTCGCCAATAGAGATAATATCCACACCTGTTTCTGCAACTTGACGAACATTTTTTAAAGTAATTCCACCCGACGCCTCAAGAAGCGTTTTAGGATGGTGGGATTTAGAGAAGTCAATACTATCACGGATTTTTACCGCTTCTTTTATATCTTCAATCGACATGTTATCTAACATAATGATATCGGGTTTAAATTTCAATGCATGCTTAAACTGCTCTAGGTTTTCCACTTCAATCTCAATCTTAAAGCCTTTAGGAACACTAGGAAGCTTCTGAATCCCTTGAGCGATTTGAATATGGCTGTCTTTAATGAGTATCATTTCATCGAGGCTAATTCTGTGGTTGACTCCATCGCCTATTCTTACTGCGTATTTCTGAAGTTCCCTTAAACCAGGCATTGTTTTACGAGTATCGGTTATTTTTACTTTAAGAGGTTCTATTGCATCTACATACTCTCTTGTTTTAGTGGCAATACCTGAGAGCATACCGAGAAAATTTAATGCTACACGTTCAGCATGTAAGATATGTCGTGCATTACCTGTGACTTCAGAAATTACAGCATTGGGTTTAAGACGTTGACCCTCTTTTGCTTTTTCAATGAAGTTAATATTTTTATCCACCAGTTCAAATACTCTCTTTGCAATAGGAATACCACAGACTACACAATCTTGTTTTGTGATAATCTTAGCATGCGTTATTTTATTTTCGGGAATAGTTAGTTGGGTTGTGATGTCGCCACGACCGATATCCTCAATAAGGGCATGTCGGATAATCGCATCAACATTGTTCCAGTTTAATTCTAGCTTTTTGTTAGTTATTGATTGTTTAATTGAGTGCATTTCTAACCGCCTTTAGTTTAAGAATAATTTGTTGAAGTTCATTTAACCTGTTTTTTTCCTTTTCTACAACCTCTTTTGGAGCTTTAGCTATAAAATCCTTATTTTCTAACATTCGCTTTTTTTGTTCTATTTCTTTTTCAACTTTATTTATTCTTTCTTCTAATTTCTTCTTTTCTTTTTCAACATCTACTAAACCTTTCAATGGGATGACTACATGAATTGTTTTAATGATATTGGTCATTGTATAATCTTGATGTTTATAATTAAGTAAAATTTTAAGGTCCTTTATTTTTGCCAGACGTTTAAGTTGCAGAGAGAGTGATTCGAAAAACATAGCTTGTTGTTTTGTTTCAGCATAAATAACTAATGGTATTTCAGTCTGTGGTAAGATTCCAATCTCAGCACGCATTGTTCTAATACCTGCAACAACTTCAAAGAACGTTGACATTGTTTCATCTAATTTTTTATCAATGAATTTCTCATCGGCTTGGGGCCATTTTTCTAGTATTAGAAATTTATCAGATTGGTTTAGTTTATGCCAAATTTCTTCGGTGATAAATGGCATAAAAGGATGCAACAACCGTAGAAATTGTTCCAATACACAAAATAATGTTTTTTGGTTTTGTGTATTTTTTATATCTGGTTTTATCATCTCTAAATACCAGTCACAGAACTCATGCCAGAAAAACTGATAAAGTTTATTTAGTGCGTCGTTAAAACGATATACATCAAGATTTTTAGTTACCTGTTTTATAGTTAAGTTTAATCTGCTTAAAATCCAACGATTAATAATATCTAGGTTTTCTTTATTATAAGCAGATATTTGTTCTTTATCGTTTAAATAAAAATTAAGTAAACAGAATCTTGCAGCATTCCAAATTTTGTTAGCGAAGTTTCTGCCTTGTTCAAAACGTTCTTTTGATAAATAGACATCCTGACCTTGAGCTGTAATCATAATCAAGCTTGCGCGTAAGGCATCTGCACCGTATTGTGCAATAATTTCTAAAGGGTCAATAATATTGCCTAGGGATTTAGACATTTTCTTGCCTTCAATATCCCTGACAGTGCCGTGTATATATACGTCACGAAAAGGAATATCTTTAATAAATTCAAAACCGGCCATAATCATCCGTGCAACCCAAAAGAAAATAATTTCCTGAGCAGTGACTAAAACTGAAGTTGGATAAAAATATCTAAGTTCCTGTTGTTTTTTCTTTGTTTCTTCATTCTGATAAGAAAATGGCCAGCCGAAGGTAGCAAACGGCCACAACCAGGATGAAAACCAGGTGTCTAGTACGTCTTCTTCTTGAAAGATATCTTTTGACCCACAGACAGGACAACTGTCAGGTTTTTCTTTTGAGACAATCAAAGGACAATTTGAAATTTCCTTATCGATAGGTTTTCTTTCAGCTTCCGCAGATTGACAAGCACGACAATAATAGACTGGAATACGATGCCCCCACCAGATCTGTCTTGATATACACCAGTCTTGTATATTTTCCATCCAATTAAGATATACTTTTTTCCAACGAGCAGGATAAAACTTTATTTTACCATCTTTTACCGCTTTAATAGCTGGTTCTGCTAATGGTCGCATTTTCACGAACCATTGTTTGGAAAGGTATGGTTCGATGATGGTATGGCACCGATAGCAGTGGCCTACAGAGATAGTATAAGGTTCTATCTTTTCTAAAAGCCCTTTTTTCTTTAACTCCTCTACAATTACTTGTCGGGCTTCAAAACGGTCCATATTATAAAAGTGACCTGCTTGTTCATTCATTCTGCCATCAGGATTCATTACACAATTAAAATCTAGTTTATGCTTTTTAGCTATAATATAGTCATTAGGGTCATGGGCAGGGGTAATCTTTACAGCGCCTGTTCCGAATTTTTTGTCAATTGATTGGTCTGCGATAATTTTTATTGTTCTATTAACCAGAGGTAAAAGTAGTTTTTTCCCAATTATACTTTTGTAACGTTTGTCAGAAGGGTTAACTGCAACAGCGCTGTCACCAAGCATTGTCTCTGGACGTGTTGTAGCTACCACAATAAATTTTTCTGGATTATCTACAAAAGGATAGCGAAGATAATATAAATACCCTTCTATTTGCTGATGAGGTGCTTCTTCATCCGCTAAAGCTGTCTGACAGCGTGGACACCAATTAATGATATAATTCCCCTGATAGATAAGACCTTTATTATATAAGCGAACAAAAACTTCCTTAACAGCATCTGAATATTCATCATCCATAGTAAAACGAAGACGTTGCCAATCACAGCTTGCACCCAAGGTTTTGAGTTGCCGGATAATAGTTGAGCCATACTGTTCTTTCCATTGCCAGACGCGTTCTAAGAATTTTTCTCTTCCCAAATCCTGACGTCTTAATCCTTCTTTAGCAATAGCTTTTTCTACTACATTTTGGGTAGCAATACCTGCATGGTCGGTTCCCGGCATCCAAAGAGTCTCTTCTTGTTTCATTTTGTGGTAGCGTATAAGTATATCTTGAATAGTATTATTTAAGGCATGTCCCATATGTAGAATGCCAGTAACGTTAGGAGGGGGTATGACAATGCAAAAAGGTTTTTTGTTGGGGTTATATCTTGCAGAAAAAAGATGGTTTTCTTCCCAAAGTTTATACCAGCGCTGTTCCACTTCTTTGGGATTATATGCTTTTGCTAAGTCAACTGTAGAATTATTACGCTCTAACATACGTAGGTGCCATTCTGAGTTATAGGTTTTTCATAATATTCGCAAGTGTAATTCTTTTCGGTAAGCACACCAAGTTGTTCTGCTAACTTATCAGCCAGTTTAAGGCATCCACTTCCCTTTATCCCTTTTACTTGCAGTTTTACCTCTCCTTCTTCGGAAATAAATAGTTCTATCTCATGTTTCTGTGCCATTTTAGTCCCTTTTTATTCTAAGTCCATTTACGAGCAACTAAACGAATGGTATTATACGCTATTTTTTCTTCTTCTGCAATAATATAACCTTGCTTTTTTAACTCTTCAACCACAGTAATATAAGCATACTTCTGACGGATTTGTTTGATAAAATCATCTTGTTTTTTTAATTGTTCACTATTAAGTCCATGAGAATCCGCAATGATTTGATATTCTCCTTTTTCATTCTTTTGGAATCCTATAGCCCTACCATTGTCATCGTAAGTAACAAACTCAACAGAGTAAATTCTGCCATCAGTGGTAGCCATACTTTTTATTTGTCTATATTCTCTACCTAACGCAATAAGTGATTGAATAAGTATAACCGCAAGTCGTATTTGAATTCCTATTCCAAAATGTCCCGACATAAATTACCTGTTTTACTGTGTTAAATATAAACAGCTACGCACTTGAATAGCTATCCAAAAAAGTAGAGTAACAAGTCCTAAAACACGTAAAATAATCTGGAGTTTTATTTTTCTAATTTCTCTTTCCTGCTTTTGTCGTTGGTTTTCAATTTTTTCATTGTGTTGGCTTAACCAGTCATTAATTAACTCTTCGCTATAGCCTTCTCTTCTTATACGTTGCATAAGTTGTTTAATTGGCTCTGGAAGATTTTTATCAGTAGATTTATATATAACACCATCAATCTTTAGGGTAATAATATTTTCTTCAGCTGGTTTTACTTCACTTGCGCCGTATAGATTAAAGTCACGACCACATACCCAACAATTTCTTCTTTCTTTTAGGTTAATTGCTCCACAGATACATCTTTTTAAAAGATCCTCCTGTCCGGTATAATCAGCAATATATTCCGAGTATATTTTACGATGGCAGTTCTGACAGGTTAAGGCGTTTTGACTGTTTTTTTCACCACAGAATGGGCAAGAAATGAATCTTTGTTCTTGTTGTCCTGATTTTTCTAATGGACAGACCTTGTCCAGAAGACAGAATTCAACTATATGTTCATTTACTTCTAACCGTTCAAATCTTCTGTTTAATACAGATTTTTCTAAACAGGAAAAATCTTTTGGGGGACATGATTTGTTTTCAAGCCGTTCAAATCTCTTTAAAGATCTTCTCATAAAAAATTATAATTCTAATTTCCTCTCTTTACGAACTAATGCTGGCGGAGTAGTAGAACTTGCTGGACGTGCGCGGTCATGTGCCCATAAACGCAGCTTTTCTATTTCTTCTCTCATTGTTACGGATAAAGGCACACTTAGTTTTATGTTTTTAAGAATGTCTACAGTAGAAAGTTGACGTTCTTGTATAAAGGCATCGTAGAGCCCTGAGATTATTGCTTGTTCAATCTCTGCTCCACTAAAGCCAGCGGATTCTTCAGCAAGAAGTGGTATATCAAATTGTAAAGGGTCACGATTTCTTTTTCTTAGATGGATCTGAAATATCTGTTTACGTTCTTCAATGGATGGTAGATCTACAAAGAATATATCATCAAATCTACCTTTTCTTAGTAATTCAGGAGGTAATAGAGAAACGGTGTTGGCAGTGGCTATAACAAACACTGGTGAGGTTTTTTCTTGTAACCACGTTAAAAAAGTACTAAATACTCTTGCGGAGGTTCCTGCATCAGAAAAAGTGGAGCTTTGTATACCAGAAAGGCCTTTTTCTATCTCATCAATCCACAACACAATTGGTGCAAGTTGTTCAGCTGTTTTAATAGCACGCCTCATATTTTCTTCTGAAGAACCAACAATTCCAGAAAAAATAGCTCCAATATCTAATCTCAACAAAGGCAATTTCCAGAGACCAGCAACTGATTTTGCAGTTAGACTTTTACCACAGCCTTGAATCCCAATCAAAAGAAGTCCTTTAGGTTGAGGGATACCAAACTCCTCTGCTTTTTTACTAAAAGATAAACCTCTTTTAATTAACCATTCTTTTAAGATATCCAGACCACCAATATTAGAAAATTCCTCTTGTGCTTCATAATACTCTAGAAACTTTGTCTTTCTAATTGCTTGTTTCTTTTCCTGCAAGATTCTGGGGATGTCCTTTTCACTTAAGGATTTGTCTTCTACGATTGAACGGGCAAAGGCATTTTCTACTTCTTGACGGGTAAGACCAAGTGCCGCCTTAATAAGTTTTTCCTTAGTTGTGTCATCCAACAAAATTTGAATATCTTGGTTTTTAGATAAAACGGTAATAATACCATTTAATAAATCCGCTATCTCTTGGTAATCTGGTAAATCATAATCAATTACTACCAGGTCTTTTTCTAATTCAATAGGAACTGTTAATACCGGTGAAAGCATTATTAAAGTCTCATAGGTATTCTTAAGGTTTATTACAAGGTCTCGCAGTTTACGGATAATAGTATGGTCACCGAGAAAAGGATGAAAATCAAGTAAAACAATTAATGCCGGATCAGTCATTCTTTCGATATAACAAAGTGCGTTAAAAGGGTCTCTTGTGGCTTCATCGATTTTTGAAGGGTCATCTTCCAAACTGTGGATTCCTCTACAGATGGACCACAAGAGTAACTTCTTTCTTCTTTCTTGAGACATTTCCTTTAATCTTTCCAATACCCGCATTTCTTCCCAGCTTACAATATAGATTAAAGGGTATCTAGAACGTATTAAAATATCAATTTCTTTATCATTCTTTAACGACATAGAATTTCTTTATTTTAACCGCAATATAAAGAAAGTTTATTTTTCTCATTAATGCCAATTTTTCTAAGAAGGTCATAAATTTTACTGTTGGTATTTTCAATAAGTAAATTTCCCGATGGTTCAATATAAATTTCTATATAGTGGCTGTATTTAGAGTTGTTCTTAGAATAACTATTTTGGTTGGCTTTTCTTTTTTTCATTATCCTTAAGCAGTTTATATTCAAAAGAGTCTGAAAGCGCTTGCCAGGAGGCCTCAATAATATTTTCTGATACGCCTATTGTATTCCAACTATCTTTTTCATCTTGTGACTGTATAAGCACACGCACTCTGGCGGCGGTTCCTTCCTTTTCATCAAGGACTCTCACTTTAAAATCAGATAGGTGCATCTCGGCTAATTTAGGATAAAAATTCATTAGAGCTTTTCTTAAGGCATTATCTAATGCGTTTACAGGGCCATCACCGTCTGCTGCGGTATGCTCAAGTTTACCTTTCACACGTAACTTAATAATTGCCTCAGTAGTTGCTTTTTTATTTGTTTCTTTATTTACCACTACTCTGAAGCTTTCAAGTTTAAACATCTGATGAACCTTACTTAAGGCTTTTTTAAGAATCAATTCAAAGGATGCCTCTGCAGCTTCAAAGTGATAACCTTTCATCTCTAGTTTCTGAAGTAGATTATGGAGTTTCTTTGTCTTAGGATCATCTTTAGTAAGATCAAGATTTAGCTCTTTGGCTAGAATGATAATACTGGATTTACCACCGAGTTCAGAGATAAGAATTCGACGCTTATTTCCCACTGCCTCAGGTGGAATATGTTCGTAGGAACGGCTATCTTTCATTACTGCATTTATATGAACCCCACCTTTATGGGCAAAGGCAGAATCGCCTACATAGGGTTGGTTATTAGCATGACGCATATTACTTACTTCGCTGACAAAATGGGAAACTTCTGTTGCCTTGGCAAGTTGTTCGTCACTGATACAATTAATACCTAATTTTAATTTCAAATTGGAGATTATAGGAATAAGGTCAGCATTTCCACAGCGTTCTCCATAGCCATTGATTGTACCTTGACACATAGAACAACCTGCTTGAATTGCTGCTAGTGAGTTGGCTACAGCTACCCCTGCGTCATTGTGACAATGTATGCCAAGAGGTATTGTTATATTTTTCTTTACTTGTTTTATTGCTTCACTAATTTGGTCCGGTAAAGTGCCACCATTTGTGTCACAAAGTACCAGATAAGATGCCCCAGCTTGTTGTGCAGTTTTCAAACACTTAAGGGTATATTCAGGATTATCCTTATAGGCATCAAAAAAATGTTCAGCATCATAGAAAACTTTCAATCCTTTTTTTACTAAAAAAGAAATGCTGTCAGCAATCATCTCAAGATTTTCTTCAGGACTGACTTTTAAAACATTTTTAATATGTAAAAGCCAGGTTTTACCAAAGATAGTTGCAAATTTTACTTTTGAATTGATAATATCATTTAAGTTTTTATCCCTGGCAGCTCTTATACCAGAACGGCGAGTTGAACCAAAAGCCACAATATGACAGTTACCCAAAGATTTCTTGGCCATTATTTCAAAAAACTGGGCATCTTTAGGATTAGAACCAGGCCAGCCTCCCTCAATATAGTGAATACCAAATTCAGCTAGTTTTTCTGCAATGCGTATTTTGTCGGATAAAGAATAATTTATACCTTCGGCTTGGGAACCGTCTCTAAGAGTTGTATCATAAAGGATAACGTTTTTCATGGTTTTCCTTTTCTGGTTTAGCCTAAACCAAAAGCTGCATGCAATGCCCTTACTGCTTCTTCAGCGTATTTTTTCTTGATAATACAGGAGATGCTAATATCAGAAGTAGAAATCATTTCAATATTTATCTTATGTTTGGCAAGACACTCAAACATCTTTGCTGCTACCCCAGGATAGGACTTCATGCCGACTCCTACAATTGCCACCCGTGCAATATCTTGATCCTCAATAACTTCTCCTGCCTGTATACTTTCAGCGATTTTCTTGCTTACTTTTAGGGCTTTAGTTAAATTTGTCGAGGCAACAGTAAATGAAATATCGGTTTTTCGTGTACGACTTACATTCTGGACTATCATGTCAACATTAATTCCTGCTTCGGCTAACTCTTTAAATATTTGGGCAGCAATTCCAGGCTTGTCAGGAACATCACAGACAGTTATTTTTGCTTCATTTTTATTTAATGTGATACCGGTAATAAGTGCTTCTTCCATTCGTGGTGCCTCCTTTACAATCATTGTTCCAGGTGAATTATTAAATGATGAACGAACATGCAAGGGAACATTATATTTCATTGCAACCTCTATAGAGCGTGCTTGCATAACTTGAGCTCCTAGTGAAGCCATCTCTAACATTTCTTCAAAAGTAATCATCTTTATTTTACGTGCACGGGGTTCTATACGCGGGTCCGTAGTATATATACCATCAACATCAGTATATATCTCACACTCATCTGCTTTTAGAGCAGTAGCTAAAGCTACTGCAGTTAAATCCGAGCCACCTCGTCCAAGAGTGGTTATGTCTTGGTCAACAGTTACTCCTTGAAAACCAGCAACTATGACGATTTTACCTTCTTTTAAGGCTTTTTTTATACGCTCGGTGTTTATTTTAAGTATTCTTGCCTTTGTATGATTGGCATCAGTAATAATACCTACTTGCATGCCAGTAAAAGAGATTGCTTCACAGTCAATGGCATGCAGAGCCATTGCAAGTAATGCTACAGAAATTTGTTCACCTGTGGATACAAGCATATCGTGTTCTCGCTCTGACGGCTCAGGATTAATTTTATGTGCTAATTCAATCAATTCATCGGTTGTATCTCCCATCGCAGAAACAACCACAACCAGCGAATTGCCTTTTTTATGATAACTCGATATACGTTGGGCGACGTTTTTAATTCTTTCGACATTAGCTACGGAAGAACCTCCATATTTCTGAACAATAAGTTTTCCCATTTAGTTTATTTACCTCCTTTTCTATGTCTTATATAACTTATGCCAACTCGGTAATTTTCGGAATTAGGTAATTGGTTACAGTAGACAACCTTACCCCATACACTCGAAGCCTCCTGAAAACTGGTAAAAGGAAACCTTACCAGAAGCTTTATTGTAGTTTTCTTTATTTGCTTTGGACTATAAAAAGAAATACCACCTACATTAATATCATTAACGAGAAACTCCGTATCCGAGGCAATATCTTCAGGTTCAACTATCTTGCAAGTAATTGCTTTCTGGGAAGGAATTTTTATACGTGCCCAGCGTCTTCTGGTTTTCTTTTTTTTATTAAAGGAAGAAGTAACGACATAAATAATAGCAAGAAAAGACACTGAGATTAAAAAAATAATAACTAAAACAAATACATTATGATTCATCTGTTTGCCTCCTTGACAAAAAATTATTATCAAAATCGTTTTTTATAAAGTGTTCCATAAGCTGATAACCTCTTTCCAAAAATAAAGTTGATTTCTCAGCTTCTTTTTCACTAAAAGTTTTAAATCCTTTTCCCGTAATACCTTCTCCGAATATGCAAAACGGAACAGGGTCAGCGGTGTGGGTACGAAGACTTAGTGGTGTAGGATGGTCTGGTAAAATTAACATGCGAAGATTTCCTTTTTGTTTATATCTTTCAAGGCATGCACCTACTATAAATTGGTCAAAGCGCTCAATAGCAGTAATTTTTTCCCGAATGTCTCCGTTGTGTCCAGCTTCGTCTGGTGCTTCAACATGGACAAAGACAAAATCGTGATTACTAAGGGAGTTTAACGCCGCCTCAGCTTTACCGGCATAATTTGTATCGTAATACCCGGTAGCCCCAGGAACGGAAATCACTTCCAAACCAACTAATTTACCCATACCTTTGATAAGATCAACTGCAGAAATAACGCTTCCAGTTATGCCAAACTTTTCTTTAAAAAGAGGTAGATTAGGTTTTTTCCCTTGTCCCCATAGCCAAATCATATTAGCAGGATTTTCACCTAAGTCAATACGAACTTGATTAATTTCATGTTCAGCAAGGATTTTACGGGATTCCTGCATTAGGTTGATGACAAGATCGGCATTTTCGCCACGAGGTAAATTTTTATTGATACTTTGATTTACAATATCATGAGGAGCAACACACTTTAAGGCATCCAGCTTTTTTTTACTTCCATTACGAAACAAAACAAGATGGCGATAACTTATTCCCGCATAAAAGCGAATTTCTTTATTGCCAAGTTTTTGGTCTAGCCATTTTATAATATTTTGTGCTTCTTTAGTAGAGATATGTCCTGCACTGTAATCAACAAGTCTATCATCAACAGCGGTGATGAGATTACAGCGAAAAGCGACATCGTCGTTTTCCAATTCAATACCCATATTTGCAGCTTCTAGAGGACCTCTTCCTGAATAATAAATTTGTGGGTCATAACCAAGAATTGACATATTGGCTACATCTGAGGCAGGTGTCATATTGGGTGGTATGGTTTTTACTTTTCCCAATATTCCAAATTTTGCACAATAATCCATATTAGGTTTTTGGGCGACTTCTAAAGGGGTTCGACCTTGTAGTTCTACTACAGGATAATCTGCCATTCCATCAGGGATTAATACAATGTACTTCATTTAATTCCTTCCAAAGTATTGATTTAAAAGTTTCGTCAACTTTTTTGCCAGTTCTTCGCGCGAGTGTAAAGGTCCAATGGTTTGAGTGCCATCAGTTATAAATGCTAAATAATCAGAATCTATAAAAGTATTGGCGACTGCTATATGAGTTTTTGAACGTTTAAGAAAAGCTTTTGTTTTAGTAAGAAGATTGTGTTTGGTGGCATTAGGTTCATATTTAAAACCTACCAAAAGCATCCCTGGATCCAAGGCACGAACTTCCTCAATTATTTTGGGGGTTGGTTTTAGTTTAATTGACCAGCTTTTTAATTCCGAACTGACTTTTTTTGTATACATCTTTATTGGTCGGTAATCTGAAACCGAGGCAGAGTGAATCATTACGTCAAAACGCTTTTTTTTCATAAGTTTTTTTAAGATATTACGAAGCTCATCAAAGAATGAAAAGCGAATGACTTGTATACCTTTTACTTTTGGTTCTTGTGCGCAAGGACCAAGAATTAAAGTTACTTTAGCGCCGTGTTTTGCCAATTCTTTTGAGATAAGTACTCCATTTTTTCCTGTAGCAGTATTAGAAATAACCCGTACACTATCCAAAGCTACCCATGTCGGCCCACCAGTTACTAAAATCTTTTTGTTCTTTAAACTCATCTTTAGTATCCTATTTCTTTAAGAATTGCTTTTTTTTCTGCAACTACAACTTTAGGTTTTCCGATTGTTTGTAAAGCACAATCAGGGTCTTTTAGACCGTGGCCAGTAAGCACACAAACGATAGTAGGACTTTCTTTTTTAGGTTTATTTTTTTTAAAGTATCCCTGTAGAGAAAGTTTAATAATGCCTGCTACTGATGCACAGGATGCAGGTTCAGCAAAAATTCCGTCTTTACTTGCCAACTGTTGGTAGGCTGAAATGATTTCTTGATCACTGACCATCTCTATTAGTCCACCTGACTCATTCCGAGCTTTTTCAGCTTGTTCCCAACTAGCGGGATTACCTATACGAATAGCAGTAGCAATGGTTTGAGGATTGGCAATAGGATAACCTCTCACAATAGGTGCAGCCCCTTCTGCCTGAAAACCAAGCATCTTAGGTAAAAAATTTATTTTTCCATGCGAAAAATACTCTTGATAGCCTTTCCAGTAAGCAGTGATATTTCCGGCATTTCCAACAGGAATTGCATGGAAGTCAGGGGCTTGGTTTAATTCATCACAGATTTCAAAACTTCCTGTTTTTTGGCCTTCTATACGATAAGGATTCAAAGAATTTACCAAAGTAATTGGATATTCTGAGGTTATTTCACGAACAAGCTTAAGTGCATCGTCAAAGTTACCTTCTACTGCTAAGACTTCTGCTCCATGAATCATTGCTTGGCTAAGTTTTCCCAAGGCAATATGACCATTGGGGATAAGTACAAAACAACAAAGACCAGCTTTAGCAGCATAGGCAGCAGCAGAAGCAGAGGTGTTACCAGTGGAGGCACACATGACTGCTGTGGCTTTTTCTTCAAGGGCTTTAGAAATTGCTACAGTCATACCCCTATCTTTAAAAGACCCAGTGGGGTTTACGCCTTCAAATTTTAGATATACCCTATATCCATTGCCAATAATTTTGCTTAAGTAAGATGAATAAATAAGTGGTGTGTTACCTTCGTTTAAAGTAACAATAGGAGTTTTTTCACTTATTGGCAGAAATTGTTTATATCTGTGAATAATTCCTTGATAAGACATATTTAAAGTTCCTCTATTCTTATAGCAACTGATTTTTCCTTTATTACTGGTAATTTGTCAATTTCTACTAATGCCTGACGGAGATGTCTTTCTTTTGCTTCGTGAATTACCATAACGATAGGCACAGATTTTGCCTTATGACGTTCCTTTTGGGTTACCGAAGCAATACTTATGTTATAACGGGCTAATATACTGGAAATTTTTGCCAAAACACCAGGTTTATCTAACGCAGTGAATCTTATATAGTAACGGCTTTCAAATTCGTCTGGATTTCTTAATCTTTTGATACTTGAGTCTACCAGGGTATTTAAGGTTGGCCTAAACATCCCTGCTTTTAAATCCTGAATAACATCGACAATATCAGATACAACTGCAGAAGCAGCAGAGCTTTGACCTGCTCCTGGTCCTGAAAATAATAAATCACCCGCAAGATCTGAGCAGACATATATGGCATTATTTACCCCATTTACCGCAGCTAGTGGATGTCTATTATTAATAAGGGCAGGATGAACTCTTACCTCTAACGAATCTGTTTTTCGTTTAGCTACCGCCAGAAGTTTTATTGCTAAATTTAACTCTTGGGCATATCTAATGTCTGCTAATGATAAAGAAGAAATTCCCTCCCGCCAGACATCTTTCATATTTACAAATCTTCCAAAAGCAAGGTATGTCAATAGAATCAATTTATGTGCAGAGTCAACACCTTCAATATCAAGAGTGGGGTCTTTTTCCGCGAAACCACGTTCCTTCGCAAGATGAAGTGCTTCATTAAAAGAACAGTGGCTTTCTGACATACAAGAAAGTACAAAATTAGAAGTTCCATTAACGATGCCAAAAACAGAGTGAAATTTGTTGGCTACCAGTCCTTCTCTTAATGATTTAATAATCGGAATACCAGCACCTACTGATGCCTCAAAGTAAATATTCTTATTACAGTCGAGGGCGTGAGTAAACAACTGCTGACCATATTCAGCTAACAAGGCCTTGTTGGCAGTTACTACGTTTTTACCTTTTTTTAGTGCTTCGAATATGTATTCATAGGCAGGGTGTATTCCCCCAATTAATTCTACAACTATATCTATCTGTGGGTCATTAATAATGTCATAGGCATTTTTAGTAAAGATTTTCTCAGAGACATGGACATTATGTTTTCTTTTTAAGTTTATATCACATATTCTTTTTATCTGAATGCTACTGCCAATCTTTTGTGCTAACATAAAACGGCGTTCATTAAGTATCCGTACCACTCCACTGCCTACATTTCCTAAACCAATAATACCTAGGTTAAACTCTTTCATATAACTTCCTCTTATTTTTTATTACTATAATATTCTACTGTTCTATTTAATATGGCACGATGATTTTCGTCTATTGCCTGAAACTCTAAGTGAGTATCGTAAATAAGGTCCTTGGTGATTTCCACTGAACGCACAACCTTTCCTATTAACATAATAGGATTACGTTCGAAAGGAAGGCGTATCTCTACTGCAAGTACTGTTCCATCTTCAAACCTTCTATTTGTTGTAAGTAACATACCTCCTATAGAAAGATTCTTAGTTTGGGTAATATCTATATTATTTGCTTCATCGAGAATGCGGTAAGAAACAATAAAACGACCTTTTATTCTGGTATATCTTCTACGTTCAGGGCCTATATATGAGTTCATATACCACTCCTTTCTTTGAACCGTTAAGAATAATAAGGATTGTAGAGAACAGATATAAATATTTTTTATTTAGCGGTCTATTTGTCTTGATAATTTTTGATAACCCAGTTAATATATTCTTTTAAAATATTTTGTGTTTCTTTATTAGTTTCAACAAATTGAATACGGGTTAGAAAAGTATTGTTAGAATCTGTATTTTCTGATGCCACAACTTTACCCTTGACTTCTGTTAAATCAAAAGGACGAGAAGGTATTTTAATTCGTAATACTATAGTATCAGAAGGATTAAATCTTTTACCTGTTAGAAGTGATACGCCTGTTTCACTTATATCACGCACTGTGGAGATGTCCCATTTTGGAAGATTTCCCTCCTCAAAAAAACTATATTGGATAAAAAGAGAAGACTTTATACGGAAAGCTTTTCTTTTTTCTTCCATATTATTCTCTTAGAAATTCAGTTGTATTTGTCGGGGCGAGTGGACTTGAACCACCGACCTCTTGAACCCCATTCAAGCGCTCTAATCCAAACTGAGCCACGCCCCGAATATTTCTTTGTTATTCTTCTTTTTTAGCTCGCAACATTAATTTTCGTACTGCCTTAACAGGGCTGACACCTTTATATAAAATATTATATACCTGCTTGGTAATAGGCATCTCAACATTTTTTTGTTTTGCCAAAGAGACCACTGCTTTTACAGTAGGTACACCTTCAGCAACCATCTGCATATTTTTCAATATCTGTCTAAGAGTTTTGTTTTGTCCAATTTGTTCACCCACAAATCTATTACGACTGTAGGGGCTAAAACAAGTAGTAATCAGGTCACCTAATCCACTTATTCCACTGAAAGTTTCTCTCTTTGCACCTAAACAAACTCCAAGACGCGCAATTTCGACTAGGCCACGACAGACCAAAGCAGCTTTGGCATTAGTGCCCATACCTAAACCGTCAGCAATACCGCAAGAAATAGCGATTATATTCTTTAAAGCACCGCCTAGCTCTACACCTATTACATCATCCGATGTATACACCCTGAAGCGTTCACTCATAAATATATCTTGTAGTAAGAAGCGTAATTTTTTATCTTCTGAAGCAATCACAACAGAGGTAGGTAAATTTTGACTTACTTCTTTCACAATTGTGGGACCAGATAATACTGCTAACTTAACATTACCCAGTTCTTCTTTTACGACCTCAGACATTCTTTTACAAGAAGCTATTTCTATGCCTTTAGCGACACTGACAAAAATTTTCTTATGGATTTCTTCTATTGCAACTTCTCTCTTTAGGGTTCTTAAAACTAAGCGCATATACTTAGAGGGGATAGCAAGTACAACAACCTGTGTTTTTTCTACTGCTTTATTTATATCCGAAGTAATAATTATTTTTTTAGGAATTCTGACACCTGGAAGAAATTTAGGATTTACCCTATTTTTGTCAAGAAAAAATGCATAATCTCTAAAAGCACTCCATAAAGTTACTGTAAAACCTTTTTGGTGAAGTAAGATAGCTAAGGTTGTACCCCACCCCCCATCACCTAAGATACAGATGTTCTGTATTTGGCTAAGCATCTGGGCCTAAAAGACGAGTTTTCTCAGTTATCTCCTGAGAGTCTTTTTCGCGAATAGTTAAAAATTTTACACCTATATCAAAACTTGTATCAGAAATTTGTTGAATTCTGACTACTTTGGCTATAATACCATGCTGATAAATTAAGGAATAGCGTTCTATTTCCGCACAAAATGTTAATACACTTCTATCAAAGGATAACCATACAATGTCATTGATATTTACGGGTTGTTTAATAGTACAACGTAAACCTTTATTACTAACATCAACGGTATATCCCTGAAAAAGTTTAAGTAATGTTTCTGGTTTACAGACTTTATAAGATAATGGCGAAGAATAGGGAATACGAACAAATTCTCTACGTTCTGGTCCTTCATAATTTTCTGACATATATCACCTTTATGCTATAACTAAATCCTGCTTGTTGGTACGTATTTTTGCTAATTCCCAACTGTAATCATAAAGATGTAGCCCTTTACTTACAGCAATAATTTCTCCGTCGCTTACCCCAATTTCTTCTGCCATATACTGTTTCACCAGTTGTAGGCCACCTAAATTAGAAGGAAAACCACTCCATAAATCCCATGAACGGAAGTATAAAATAAAATGCAGTTTTCCATAGCGAATGCGTGTATCAATAAGTCTTAGACAAGGGGGATCGTCTAGTTTAAGGTCAGAGGGCATGCCGATTTCCATAGTAGCTTGATTTGTACCAAATCCTTTATTTTTATATATGGCGATTACTTCCTCTATCTGATTACAGTCCAAAGGAATCTCTTTTATCATCTCTTTTCCATTTACTCTTTCTTTGATACGAGCTTTAGGAGCTACTAGTCGTTCACCATAGGTGTAGTCTTCTGTTTCTGTTTTTTGGCCAGTTAACAGATAACTGAGATAACTATTAATGTATTCCATATCTGTAGGTGCGGGGATACACATTCCTTCGGGTATAATTGGTATAATTTGATGGGCAGGTTGCCGAACCCGGACTGTTACAAAATCAAATTCAAGTCTTTTTTGTCCTTTATAACTACCTTGTGTAATAGTATAAACATATCCTTTTTCGAGAATCTGAGATAAGCACTGAAACCAGGCATCATCTAAATCAAAGGCATCAATGAAAACTGGTTCTAAAAATTGTTTTTCTACCATATTTCTTACCTAAAGCGGGAGACCGGAATCGAACCGGCATATATAGCTTGGAAGGCTATTGTTCTACCATTGAACTACTCCCGCATAAAAGTTTTACAATTAAGCAAAATTTTTACTTTTTCACAACTTTAAATCTATGGTTAAGGATGGTGGGCAGGAAAGGATTCGAACCTTTGAAGCGCCTAGCGCAACAGATTTACAGTCTGTCCCCTTTAGCCACTTGGGTACCTGCCCACTTTCAAAGAGCCGGCTAGAGGAATCGAACCCCCGACCCGCTGTTTACAAAACAGCTGCTCTACCTGCTGAGCTAAGCCGGCAATCTTCTTGAACATTTTTTAATTGCATTGGGAATATTCGTAATAATATCAGAGGCGGTCATCGCTATCTGAGTAAATTTTTTGCTAGCAATATCACCTGCTAAACCATGTAAATAAACTCCATACTTGGCAGCATCAAAAGCATTTAAACCTTGCGCACGAAATGCAGCAATAATTCCTGTTAAGACATCACCACTACCGCCCTTTGCCATTCCTGGATTTCCTGTATTATTTACAAATATTCCATTGAGGTTACTTGCTACAATTGTTTCATAACCTTTTAACACAAGAATTACATTATACCTACGAACAAATTCCAGTGCAATATTTTTTCTGTCTTTTTGAATTTTATCAACTGAGATATGTAAAAGACGCGCCATTTCTCCGGGATGAGGAGTTAAGATAATATCTTGCTTCCTATTTTTAATTAATTCTAGATGACCCACAAGGGCATTTATTCCATCAGCATCAATTACTTGAGGACAGGATACTTCTTTAATTACTTTTCTAATAAATCTTTGGGTTTGTGACTCCTGGGTTAGTCCACATCCAATTGCTAATACATCTATATTTTTTAAAAAACTTTTTATTTGATTAAAACACGATAAAGATAATGTGCCATTTTTAGTATCTTTAAGTGGTAAAGTCATTATCTCTTTGGGTTTTTTCTTTAAGAAAATATTAACAATAGAACGAGGAATAGCTACTGTAACCAATCCCGTTCCACTTCGAGAAGCAGCTTCCGCAGCTAACGCTACTGCTCCAGAAAAACGAAGCGAACCACCAACAATTAAAACATGGCCATAATCACCTTTATGGGAGTTTTTTTTCCTGAGTAACAATTGCGGAGGCAACTGCATAGTTTTTAACATGCGAAATTGATATGTAAATGGTATAATTTTTTGCTTTATTATTTTGTACAAGACAATATGGTTTTCCTTCTTCATCATTAAAAATTTGAACTTCCTTAAAGGATAATTTTGGGTTACCTAAGGCTTTAAAAATTGCTTCTTTTGCTGCAAAACGACCTGCTAAATGTTGATACGGAACATGTTTTGTCTTAGCAAATTCTATCTCCTCAGTAGTAAATATTCTTTTAAGAAAAGAATCACCCCATTTTTCTATGGCTCTGCGAAGTCGGGTTACTTCGGTTATATCTACCCCTGTTCCGATAATTTTCATATTGATTTTTCTGTTATGATTTTTTTCATCTGGGCGACAGCATTAAATAACCCAATTATTGCTGCCCGACAGACAATAGAATAACCAATATTTAGCTCTTCAATAACATTAATAGAGGAAATTGCTCCTACGTTATTATAATCTAAACCATGGCCAGCATATACATGAAGACCTAGGTTATGCGCATAGTATACTGCTTCTTTTATTTGTCTAAGATTCTTTTTTAAACTGTGAGGTGTTCGGGCATTAGCATAATGGCCTGTATGCAGTTCTATGCGATGAACACCCAGTTTCAAACACGCATCAATCTGTTCCTTGATTGGGTCAATAAATAAACTTACAGCAATGTTTCTTTTCTCTAGTCTTCTGATTACCCTAACAATTTTATAAAAGTTTTTTAAAACATCTAGTCCCCCTTCTGTGGTTACTTCTTGTCTTTTTTCTGGGACAATAGTTGCCTGGTCAGGTTTGACTTTTTCACAAAATCTTACTATATCTTCTGCAGATGACATTTCTAAATTAAGTTTTGTTGTAATGGCCTTTCGTAATAGAAGCACGTCGGTATCCTGTATGTGGCGTCGGTCCTCACGTAGGTGCACAACAATAGAATCAGCACCTGCTTGTTCACAAATAAGTGCTGCTTCAACAATGTTGGGTTCTTTACCTTTTCGTAGTTGTCTTAACGAGGCAATATGGTCGATATTAACACCTAAACGCATTATATCACTTTTAATTTTTTTATGATTTTAGGACACCAAATTTAATTAAATACCACAGGAGTACAGCTAACAGAAGCGAGATTATTTTCAAACCAGTATTGTAAGTAAATAAATGCTTTAAGCGGAATTTCTGTTTCTTCATAACTTTTAATATTTCAGAAAGCTTTTTATTTTCTGAAACAATTCTTCTCTACTCAAATCTTTATATAATTTTCCTTGAAAAACTAAAGATACATCGCCACGTTCTTCAGAGACAATAATCACCACGGCATCAGTTTCATTGCTTAATCCCAAAGCTGCTCGGTGTCGTGTGCCAAAAATTCTACTTATATCGGTATTTTCTGGAAGAGGGAATATACAACCGGCGGCACGTATTCTGTTTTGTTGAATAATTATTCCACCGTCGTGCAATATATTATTAGGGCTAAAAATTGCTTCTATTAATTCTGCAGAGATTTTTGCATCAAGCTCTACACCGTTTTCCGCATAAGCAGAAAGAGATTCTCGATTTTCTATGGCAATCAATGCCCCTATTTTTTTTCTGCACAAAATATCAGTGGCTTTAGTTATTTCTTTAAGGATTACATCTGTATCTTCTTCCGGTATGTTAATGGCAAAAAAATGTTGCTGTCCTAGTTTAGCAAAACCTTGTCTTATTTCGGGGTGGAATATAATTAAGGCAGCAATTACGGATATCGCAAACAGTTTATTTAGAAGCCAAGATACAGTAGTAAGTTCTGCGACTTGTGCAACTAAATACAAAAGCACTAAAATAAGAATTCCTCTGAAAACCTGTCGTGCGCGGCTACTGGCAAACAAGAGAATCAGAAGATGATAAATAATAAACCAGAGAATACTAATTTCGATAATAGGTTTCAAAAAAAAGAAAATTTTCTGTAGATTCGTTTCGATCATAAGTAGTGTGCCGTTTTAATTGCAAACGTAAGCTTAAGTGCATCTTGTATTGCTTTTACATCATGAACTCTTAAAATATTTGCGCCTTGATTTGCTGCCCACACACAAGAGGCAATGGTTCCGTATAAGCGTCCTTCTGGTGGTTGTGAGATGATTTTTCCAATAAAAGATTTTCTTGAAGTCCCAATTACTATTGGTAAACCAAGAGTTTTAAAGTCAGCAAGGTACTTAAGAATAGTAAGATTGTGTTCTAAAGTTTTACCAAAACCAATACCTGGATCTATCATTAAAGAGTCAATATCAATACCATCAGCCATGGCAATCTTTATTCTTTTAGTAAAAAATGACATAATATCATTTACTACATTTTTGTAAGTAGGATTACGTTGCATAGTACGTGGATTGCCTTTCATATGCATAATAATACAGCCGGCGCGATACTGCTTAATTATCTTACGCATCTTAGGGTCACACAAACCAGTTACATCATTAATAATATTTGCTCCTGCCTCAAGGGCCTCTTTAGCTACTTGTGGTTTATAGGTATCCACCGATAAAGGAATTTTAATTTCTTGAGAAATGCGGCGAACTACAGGGATTATCCTACGTAATTCCTCTTTTACATCTACAGGTTTGGCTTGGGGGCGAGTTGACTCCCCTCCTATATCAAGTATATCGGCCCCCTCTGAAATTTTTCTATGACAGTTTTCTATAATTGTTTCAATGTTTTGATTAGCTAAGCCGTCACCACTGAAAGAATCAGGTGTAATATTTATGATACCCATTATCAGTGGTTTATTTTTTATTATATCGATCTGACGCTTCGCACACTTTATACAATAGTTATCAGCGTTTTCCTGGTGAATAATTTTGTCTAATAGCTGCGTAACTTCTGATAATCCGAAAGGTTGTATTTTTAATTTTTCCAATAATCTTTTGTATTGAGAATGATTACCTATTAACACACAATAAGCTTTTTTAGATTTTCCAATAAGAATATTTTTAGGAACCGCAACATCTCCACCGCAGGAAAGCATCTCTTGTTTTAAAATAAGACAAGCAGAATAGACTAGTGGACCGAGATAAATAAGATATTGCATTGTTTTGTCTTGCATAATGCGAATACCATAAGAATGAACCAAAAGGGAAGAAAAAATCTCTTCTATATCTTTTTTATTTTGAATATGAAGGATGCGGGCTAGCATCTATACGACGTCTTGTTTTTGTATTCCTAGTAAATTTTTTACTGTCTGGCCATCTAAGACCTCTTTCGTCAGAAGTGTTTCTGAAAGAGTTCTTAGTTTGTCTTGATTTTGTCTGAGAAGTTCCAATGCCCTTGCATAACATAAATCAACAATACGTTTTACTTCTTCATCAATAAGATGTGCGGTCTGTTCACTATAATTACGTTCCTCAATAATATCTCTCCCTAAAAAAATTAACCCTTCTCTTTTACCTAAGGTGATATTCCCTAGACGTTCGGACATTCCAAACTGGGTTACCATTTTTCTCGCAGTATGTGTTGCAGTTTCAAGATCATTTTGAGCACCTGTAGTAACAGTATTAAGCATAATCTCTTCTGCTGCTCTACCACCAAGCATCATTGTTATCTCATCAAGCAGTTGTTGTTTAGTCCAATAGTGTCTATCTTCGAGAGGCGGAGTAAAGGTATAACCTCCTGCCATACCACGCGGTATAATAGAGACTTTTTTCACCGGGTTTACCTCAGGCAACAAAAGTGATAACAGGCTATGTCCTGACTCATGAAGAGCAGTAATACGTTTTTCTTTTTCTGACATAATGTGACTTTTTTTCTCAGGACCCATTAAAACACGTTCAATAGATTGTTCAAAATCTATCATTTCAATAGCATCTTTATTTCTTCGGGCAGCCAACAAAGCAGCCTCGTTACAAAGATTAGCTAAGTCTGCACCTGAGAAACCAGGTGTTTGGCTTGCTAGAGATTTTAAATCTACGTTGGGATGAAGTTTTAATTTTTTAGTATGAACTTTTAAAATTTCTTCTCTCCCTTTTATATCTGGTAAATTAACTACAATATGCCGGTCAAATCTGCCAGGTCTAAGTAATGCCTGGTCAAGGGTATCAGGTCTATTGGTTGCCGCAATGAGAATGAGACCTCCTGTTGTGTCAAAACCATCCATTTCCACTAACAGGGCATTTAAAGTTTGTTCACGTTCATCATGTCCACCACCAATTCCGGCAAACCGCTGTCTTCCGACTGCATCGATTTCGTCAATAAAGATAATTGCACCTTTACCTGAGGCACGGGCAGCACGCCTGCCTTGTTCAAAAAGGTCGCGCACACGGCTTGCTCCTACTCCTACAAACATCTCTACAAAATCTGACCCTGAAATACTGAAAAATGGAACTCCTGCCTCTCCTGCTACTGCTTTGGCAATAAGTGTTTTTCCGCAACCTGGAGGACCTACTAGAAGAACACCTTTAGGAATTTTACCTCCAAGTTTTTGAAATTTTTTGGGGTCTTTTAAAAACTCAATAACTTCTTTAAGTTCCTCTTTGGCTTCATCTACACCAGCAACATCTTGAAAGGTAACCCGATTAGCAGATTTTTCTGAATGAACCTTAGGATTAATCTTTCCAAAGGACATTATTCGGTTTCCTATTTGTTCACCCCGAGAAGCCATTAGCCACCAAAAAAGAATTAGTAAAGCAACTGGTAAAAGGTTGATAAGTAAAACACCTACTAATCTAGGTGGTTTTATTTCAAACCGTTCGACATTATTACGTAGTAGGTCAAGAAGCACTTGGTCATTTTCAGGAATATTCACCAGAAAGTCTGTTCCATCTTTTAATTTGCCAGTCAGAACCGTCTCAGTCTTTACTACAGACTGAATTTGATTAGTGGGTTTTGGTTCTTTTGCTAAATTATAAAATTCTGAATACGGTATCTCTTTGGTTTTCATCATTTGCGGAAGTGGTGAAAAAATAAAAAGGTATATTAAAGCAAGAAGTAAAAACCACCCCCATGGAATACGTTTTAAAGGTTTATTCTTTTTGGTTAATCTATTCCCGTTACTATTCATACCTACTCCTTTTAGATGTTTGCCTTATTATATACATAACTTATTTCAAAATCAAGAAGTTACTGAATATTTATTTTTACTATGATTTACTAGATTCTCTATAAAAAAATTCTATTGTATTTGCTTTTTTTCTTACGCTAATATCTGCTGGTAGATCTACAATTGAACCTTCTTTTTCATAATAACAAAGATTTTCTATTAACTGTATATGCCTGAAAGTAAGCTTTCGGCTATCTCCTTTAAGGCGTACATACATCAATCTTATTAATTGTCTTGCGATAGCTGGGTGCAATGAAGAAAGTTTTTTAAGACAGATGCGTTTAACATTTTTTCTAGGAAGAAATTTTTCAGTTGAATGTAAAATAAAGTCATAATCAAAACGAACACTGTCTGCTAACTGCGAAAGCAATGTTTTAATAGCTGGTGTGAAATTTTTTTCTAAGTAAGGGATTAAATGATTTCTAATTTTATTCCTAAAAAAAATGTCTTTTAAATTGGTATGGTCAATACGAGGAATGATTTTTTTCCTTCTTAAAAAATATTCAATTTGAGACCTTGAAACCTCAAGCAATGGACGGATAAAGCGTATCCCAAATAAATTACGACATGGACAAATAGCTGCTAATCCTTGTAGTCCTGTTCCTCGTAGTAGACGCATTAATACTGTCTCTGCTTGGTCATCAAGTGTGTGGCCTAAGGCTATAGCATTAGCGAACTTAAGTTTTGCCACCCGACATAGAAAAGAAATACGTTCATTTCTTAAATATTCTTCCAATGAGCCAGCAATGTTTTTTTTCTTTATTTTACCTATGGTGTAGTCTACTGCCAGTTTGTTACAAAGTTTTATTACAAATTTTTTATCATCTTGAGCTTCTTTTCGTAAGCCGTGGTCAAAGTGGGCAACATGAATTTTCAATTTATACTCTTTTTGGAGAGCAATAAGACATAAAAGTAAAGCTACTGAATCAGGGCCTCCTGAAACCCCAACAACCACTCTGTCATTTAGCTTTAGCAGATGATATTTTTCTACAGTTTCCTTCACATGTTTAAGCATATTAAAGAAATAGATACAGTAGATTCATATCTAACAGATATAAATTATTTATTATTTTTTTTAAAAGTCACCATAAAAAAATTTACCAAACATATTAAACCAAAAAGAAAATAGCAAAAAAGTGTAAGCCATACTCCGATGAGTAAATTTACTTTTACTACAGCCTTATCTAAATTAGTTGTCAAAATTTTTAAAGTTGTGCCAGTAGCTATAGCTATGCTAATGATTCCTACTAATAGGTTAATCCATTTATTTCTGCCCAGAAATAACATTAATAAGAGAAAGAAAATTGAAAATCCTGGAACAAGCCAGATTAGGTAACTTTTCTTATCGACATTTTTAATAGATGGGTTAAATATTTGAACAATCGTAATTATCAATTTAGATTCAGAGCTGTTGGCAAGAATAGGGACCTGGAAACCGCTAATGGTAATCAGGGGATTTGTTGGTTTAGCCAAGATTTTACTTATACTACTTGTCACAATAGTTTCCACTCCAACCCATGGTAAAAAAAACGCAATGAATATAACTAAAGTTAAAATTACTATGGTAATCTTAGAGACCATATTCATTTTTACCTCCTTTTAGATAACAAACTTAATATGACTTAGATACCAAATAACTCTTTTGCAATTAAAAAATATTTTCCCGTAACATAAAAACTAAGAAGAGAAAAATTTTTTATTTTTGATTTTAATTAAGAAGAAGTTTTTTCCTAAAAATGTGGTCGTTTTTTAGTAGATGGCTCACCAATAAATAGTTAGGATTAGTGGCGGAGAGTGGATTTAAACCACCGACCAAGCGGGTATGAGCCGCCTGCTCTATCGGGCTGAGCTACTCCGCCATTCTTAATTTATGGAGTTGTTTATATTATCAAAAAAATCTTCTTAATGCAATAATTTTACATTACCCATTATCACATTATTTATTACCATATAATATTATAAAACATTTTTATGATTATGCTATAATAAATTTTATGAAAAAAATATTAATGTTTTTTTATCTAGGAGTAGTGTTTATTACTGGTTGTGCCTATTTGGGGTATTTAAAAGACCCTTTTGAAAATATACCTAATTTTTATAAAGTATCTGAAAACCTCTACCGTGGTGGTCAGCCCAAAGAAGCTGGTTTTAGGTTTTTAAAACAACTGGGTATTAAAACAGTAGTAAGTCTTCGTGGTAAAAATTATCATGTTGAGTTAGAACGAAAAATAATTGAAAACATGGGGATGAATTTTTTTTCTATACCTTTGAGTGTATATCAGCAACCTGAAGAGAAACAAGTATTGGAGTTTCTAGAAATATTATTGAAGAGAGAATACCAACCTGTGTTTGTTCATTGTGATAGTGGACGCGATAGAACTGGAGCAATGATTGCTATGTATCGGGTCGTAGTAGATGGGTGGACAATAAAACAAGCTTATCGTGAAGCGCGTAAGTTTGGATTTTTCCCTTACCGCAGTAGAGAAGCGCCGTTAAAGATGTTTATACATCAACTTAAAGATAAAAAGATTTATTTTGAAAAAGCCCGGCAGTTAAAAAATGAATAAAAAAATTATATTAATAACTTGGATAGTAATTTTATTTTATCAACAGACAGCTTTTGCTTATACCATTGAGCACCATCTTATTAATATGGGAAGGGATGCACTTAATGTGTTAGCAAGTCCAATTAAGGCAATTTTCTTTAAAGGCCCGCAGGATATAAAAAGGATGTGGCAGTATGAAGTATACGGTAAAGAAAAACCACAAAAAAGAGGTTTATGGCGATATCGCTTGTATGCTTTATGGCGAGCTCCAGCAGTAGAATTAAAAGCTGGCGTGGATGGAGTGGTTCAATCAATAACTTATTTAGGCAGTTTTAGCAAAGAGTTACTATCCATATTTTTCGGGGACTAAATTTATCGTAACTTATTTGTAAATCAACAAGTTATATGCTATAATTTAAGTGGAGGAAGATAGGAAAAATGAAAAAAGTAATAAGAAGTATTACAGTTGTGGCTTCCCTGTTATTTTGTATTGGCAGCGTTGGTGCAGAGGATTTTCATCTTTTAAATCAACCACCTTATAAAAATGGAAATAACACTGAGATTGAACAGTCAATTTCAGAATGGATTGAAGAGAGTCGAACACAGCATAAAAATACTGAGGAAGAAAAGACAAATTGGTTTTCTCTATTTGAAAGGTTAAAATCTAAAGCATTTGCCGTTGACATTAGTGAACAACATAAGCTACGTGAAGACTGGCGTGATATGCTAGGTTTTGACATGTTTTATCCGTATTTTAAACTAAAAGACTTAGAAGATATTGTAAAAGAAAAGACACGGTTGAATTTCTTAAATTTTGAAGGTAAAGCAGAAATTAACGAACGTTCTAGAGAACTCCATTACATTTTTAGAAAGAAGTTTTAAGAAGTAAGAAGTCTTTACTTGTAAAAAACAAATTAACCAAAATATAATTATAGTTTTTTATTTCTTAAAGATGTGTTTTGAGAATAAAATTATACCAACAGCAACTGCATTAAGGCTGGCTAAAAGTACAACTGCCGCAGCAATATCTTTGACTAGTTTAATTAAGGTATGATATTTACGTGTAGTCATATCAATTAAAAGCTCAATAGCGGTATTAAACATTTCTGCCATAAATACTACAGTAATAGTTAAGCACAGAGTTATTAGCTCTATCCCCTTTAACCTAAAATAGATACCAAGTAAAAATGCAGCAATACCCGTTAGAAAGATAATACGCATGTTTCGATGGTATAAAAAAAGATAGACGATACCGTTTAAAGCTAAGGTAAGACTTTCCAAAAAACCGTGAAAATGAAAAATTCTCCGAAAAACTTTAAACCTACGCATTTGACCTTATGATGATAAAAAAAAGTAAAATAATTATTAGTGCAGAGACAATGTAAAAATCATTGAAATAAAAAAAATCAATTAACTTATCCCAGAGGCTTTCTTGTTTCAAAGAAGATAACACGATTGGTTGTTTCTGTTTAAACTCTTCGATTTGTTGGCGTTGGAAACGCAGATACTGACCACCGATTTTATAGGCAGGTATTTTCCCTTCCTCAGCCAAGTCAATGACTTCTTTTTCAGAACACTTAAGTATCTGCGCTACTTCACGAACAGTTAATAATTTATCCTTAGACATTTTTATTTGCTTATTTTGCCTGAAGCAATCCAAGCATCAATTGCCTTGCGTTCAAATCTCCATTCGTTAGCCTGTTTTATAGCCGGGATCTTTCCTTGATTAGCCCAATCAATAATAGTATTGATTTCAACTTCTAAATAACGAGCCAACTCTTCCGCAGAAAGAATCTCTGCCAACATCTGACAGCGGCCGTTAAATATACCTCCATCAGAAATAATAAGACGATTAGGATAAATATCTCCATCTACGACAGCCGTAGAAAGTATTTCCAAACTTTCACGAGCAGTAATTTTACCTCGCACTTTACCTTCAATGATGATAGTATCACCGATTATATCCGCAGTAACCATTGCGTTAGGACCGATAGTTAACACACCTCTTGCATCCAGTGTCCCTTCAAACTTTCCATTAATCTTTAAGTTAACAGGATCCTTAAAAGTAAGTGTTCCTTGCATCGAGGCATCTACGTCTAGAAATTTTTCATCTATTTTTCTACGAAGGGCCATATTCCTCCTCCTTACTGTTTGGTTTGTTAAGTAGCCTTTTTTCGGCTTTTCTTAAAATAAATAGGCATATTAATGTAAGTATAGTGGTGATAAAACTAGCATTATAGAAACCAACACCAACAGCAAGCCCTATACCTGAGACCACCCACAGACTTGCTGCTGTAGTTAAACCTTTTATTTCCTCTTTTTCACGAATAATCGCTCCAGCACCTAAGAATCCAATACCCGTTATTATTCCCGCAGCAATTCTTGCAGGGTCTATTGCAGTTACATCTTTATATATAACAAAAACATACTGTGATGTCAACATAATAAGACAGGAGCCTAAAGAAACTAAAATATGAGTTCTTAAACCCGCCGCTCTACGTTGCATTTGTCGTTCCAAACCAATCAACCCACCAAGAATAACTGAAAGGATTAAGCGAACGGTTACTACACTATCAGTCAACATATTAGACTCCCCTGGTTATGCCTATTAAAATTTCTTATACTTAAAATATCCGTGCGCTGCTACCATAGCAGCGTTATCAGTGCATAATTCTTTAGGAGCGAAAACAACACGTAAGCCGAAGCGAGAAGATTCTTTATCAAAAAGCTGGCGAAAAAAATTATTTGCTGCTACTCCACCACCTACTACTATAGTTTTTACCCTATAGCTGTTTGCGGCAAAAATAGCTTTCTTAATTAAAACAGTAAATATACTGTATTGGAAACTAGCACAGATATCCTTTTTCTGTTGGTCGTGAATTTTTCTATATTTTTTTGTTTCATAAAGTACCGCTGTTTTTATCCCACTAAAACTAAATTCAAAAGGTAATTTAGTATTAGAACACTTAAATTTATATCGAAGGGGGTTACCATTCCTTGCTTCACGTTCAATTGCTGGACCACCTGGATATCCTAAATTCAAGATTTTAGCAACTTTATCAAAGGCTTCGCCGCAAGCATCATCCTTGGTTGCTCCTAGAAATTTAAATCTGTTATAACCTGATAAGTAGTAAAGACTCGTATGCCCGCCTGAGACGACCAAAGCAATTAAAGGAAAAAGTGGATTTTCTTTTATCAGGCAAGAAAATATATGACTATGTATATGGTCGACTCCAAGACAAGGAATGTTTAAACAGGTACCGATAGCATGAGCAAAAGATATGCCAACCAATAAAGAGCCTATTAAACCTGGTTTTTGTGTGTAAGCAATCAGTTCTATGTCGTTATAACTGATATCTGCTTTCGTTAATGCCTCTTGTACAACAAAAGATATTGCTTCCAGCTGTTTACGAAAAGCTATTTCAGGGATAATTCCCCCAAAACGTCTGTGGTAAGATAGACTAGAGATTATTACAGATGATAGGATATGTTTTCCATTTTCTACCACGGCTGCTGCTGTTTCATCACAGGATGTCTCAATTCCCAATACTTTCATAGCTTTATTTTTAATGGACAAGTTCAGAGACAAAAACAAACCTGTATCCCTTTTTTGCTAGTCGTGGTATTTCTTCCTTTAGTGCCATTAAGGTTACTTTTCGGTCATGGCCAATACCTATAGCAAAGCCATTTTGTTGTGCTTTTTCCGCTAATATCTCAAGCTGCTTTTGAATATTTGCAGAATCTAAAATATTATCTAGAAAAATATCTCTACGTGCATAAGGAATCTTCTTCTTTTGAGCTATTTGCTCACAGACTGAATTTGGGGTAACGAGGCTATCAATAAAAAATAATTTCCTTTTCCTAATTTCATCTAATACTATCTCCATAGTTTTGTAATCTTCAGTTGCTTTTGAGCCCATATGGTTTGAAACACCACGGATATGAGGTATATTTTTAATCTGAGAGTTAATAATAAAACGAATAGATGTTTCATCAAGCGTAGTAGTTATCGTATTTGGTTCCAGATGTTTTTCGTCATAAGGTTCCAGAGGCAAATGTAATATAAGTTGGAAATTCATCCGATGAAGTTGTTCAGCAATCTGTCTAGAATATGGTGCCTCCGGTAGAATTGAGAAAGTAAGGGGATAGTTAAAACCTTCTAAAATTTGTAAGTTATTAAATGTATATCCAGCATCATCAATAACAATAGCTATTTTCCCCTTATAAAGTTTTTTTGCACGCAGGTCAAATTTTGTAGGTTTTCTAACAGCAGAAATTGGGTTGGCTATTTGTTTTCTTTGAATACCAATAATTATTGCCTCTACTAGACATAAGGCAAAAAGCAACCCGATTATTGCCTGATATACCTTCTCTTTCATTTATTTTTTTGAATTGATTGATATAATCGAATTCCTTTTATAATGTCAACAGCGCGCATAAGCTGATTATCAGTTCGGTATGATTCTTCTTTTATTACTTTGTCATTCTCTACTTTTTTTTCAATTTGTTCAAATATCTGCTGAGGTGCCAAAGTATTTTTCTGTTGGATAGACTCTTCCTGTTGAGTCAATTCAATTTTTCCTTCTTCAACTATAATATCAGGTTGAACACCTACACCATGAATAACTTTGTTGGATGGGGTAAAATATTTACTAGTGGTAAGTCTTAGTGCAGAACCATCCTGTAGTGGCAGAATCGTTTGGACAGAACCTTTACCGAAAGATTTGGTCCCAACAATTATGGCGCGTTTATAATCTTGTAACGCAGCAGCAACAATTTCGCTACCTGAAGCCGAACCTTCATTAATCAGAACAATGATAGGTATATCAACAATGGGATTAGTGGCATTGCTTGAAAAACTCATATTTTGAGAAGTAATGCGACCTTTTGTGGAAACAATGACCTTTCCCTTTTCCAAAAACTGCTCAGCAACTTGAACAGCAGAATCTAACAGTCCGCCGGGATTATTACGTAAATCTAAAATTAAAGCATTCATACCCTCTTTTTTTAATCTCTCAAGTGCACGAATTAAATCCTGTGCAGTGTTCTCCCTAAATTCAATAAGACGTATATAACCGATTTTATCTTCAAGTATCTTCGCTTCTTTAATATCTTGGATTTTGATGACTCCCCGCACAATGCGAAATTCCATAAGCTTTTTTTCTTGTTCTCTTAAGATAGTAATTGTAACAGGTTCACCTACCCTACCACGTAATTTCTTTACAGCATCAGTAAGAGACATATCCCTGGTAAGATCATTATTGATTTTCACAATACGGTCGTTAGCTTTAATTCCTGCTTTCCAAGCAGGAGTATCTTCAATCGGAGTAACTACTGTCAATAACCCATCCTTAATGGTGATCTCTATTCCTAAGCCACCAAATTTTCCTTCAGTATCAACCTTAAGTTCATTATAGGTGTCAGGGTCAAGAAATTGGCTATGGGGGTCAAGTGAAGAAAGCATTCCCTTTAAGGCTCCATAGATAAGCTCTTTAGGTTTGACTTCTTCTACATAATCTGTTTGAATTATGGATAGTGCATCGGAGAATAACTCTACTTGTTTGTACAATTCGTTCACTTTTCTTTTATCTTGAACAGCCCTTCCTAAAGATAAAAATGTCAATGAGAAAGAAATCACCAGCATTATTGCTAATAACTTATTACGCATTTTCTAGCCTCCGTCTTAACATATCTTGAACAAGTTTAGGGTTTGCCTTTCCATTTGTCTTTTTCATCACTTGTCCAACTAAAAACATAATAGAATTAGTTTTACCTTTTTTATATTCCAAAATAATTTGAGGATTTTCTTGAAGTACCTGCTCTACTTCTTTAGTTAAAGTAGATTCGTCAGAAATCTGAATGAGGTTTTTTTCCTTCACTATAGTTAATGCATTTTTACCCGTATCGATCATTTCTGTTAATACCGACTTTGCCGCAAGATTTGAAATCTTTGCATTTTCTACTAAATCAATAAGTTCACATAAGGCATCTGCTGATACAGGGATTTCGGATAAATTTTTTCCTCTCTGATTAGCTTCTTGAGTTAATGGCCCAATTAACCAGTTAGCTACAGTCTTCTTATCTTTTTTAGGATAGGCTTTTAGCCGTTCTTCTGCATAGTCAGCAATATTTTTTTCTAAGGTTAATTGCCGGGCATCGGCGTAATTTAAATTAAATTCCCGCATAAAACGTTCCATTCTTGCCTTGGGTAACTCTGGTATACTTGCGCGAATCTCGTCTAACAATTGGTTTGTGATAATAACAGGTGGAATGTCGGGCTCAGGAAAATAACGATAATCTTTTGCTTCTTCTTTACTACGCATAGCAAAAGTTCTCTGTTTTTTTTCATCCCAGAGGCGTGTTTCTTGTTCAATAGTTTCTTCTGCTTCTAATAATTCCTTTTGCCTTTTTATTTCAAATGTTAAGGCATCCCTTACCGCTTTAAAGGAGTTAAGATTTTTAATTTCTGTTTTTACTCCCAGCTGCTTTGTCCATTTAGGTCTTAAAGAAATATTAGCGTCACAGCGCAAGGAACCTTTTTCCATATCGCAGTCGGAAACATCTAAGTATGAAATAATTCCTTTCAAGGTTGTTAAATACTCGTATGCCTCTTCGGGTGAAAAGATATCGGGTTCAGTAACAATTTCTAATAAAGGTATTCCTGTGCGGTTGTAATCAATAAAAGTTAGTTCATTGGTATGGATAAGTTTACCCGCATCTTCCTCAAGATGCGCTCGACGTATACCTATTTTCTTTACATTTCCGTTACCGCTTATTTCAAGATACCCATTTTTGGCAACAGGTAACTCATATTGTGAAATCTGAAAATTTTTGGGTAAATCAGGATAATAGTAATGTTTACGGTCAAAACGAATAAGTTCTCCGATTGAACAGTTTAAGGCAAGCCCTACTTTTATTGCGTATTTTAGTGCTATCTTATTTAAAACCGGTAATACTCCAGGTAATCCTAGGCACACTGGACAAATTTGGCTGTTAGCTGGGGCCCCAAAATCTGTTCGACAACCACAAAATATTTTAGTCTGGGTTTTAAGCTGTACATGTACTTCTAAGCCGATAACTGGTTCATATTGGATATTTATATTCATATTTACAATGGTGGTTTTTGTTTATGCCATTGAGTATGCATTTGATAAGCATGGGCCACACGAAAAAGCATCTCTTCATCAAATGCCTTACCAATAATTTGTAATCCTACTGGAAGTTTATTTTTTGTGAAACCACAACATAAAGATATAGCGGGTACCCCTGCTAAATTTGCTGATATAGTAAATATATCTGATAGATACATCTGTAAAGGATTGTTGACCTTCTCGCCTATTGCAAAAGCAGTAGTCGGAGAGGTAGGAGTAACTAAACAATCAACATATTTAAACACATCTTCGAAATCTTTTTTTATAAGGGTTCTTACTTTCTGAGCCCGTAGATAGTAGGCATCGTAATAGCCATGAGATAATACAAATGTCCCCAAAAGTATCCTTCTTTTAACTTCTGCACCAAATCCTCTCCCACGAGTTTTTGAGTACATAGAGATTAAATTTTCTGATTCAAGACGCAGACCGTAGCGCACACCGTCAAATCGGGCGAGATTTGAGCTTGCTTCAGCAGTAGCAATAATATAATAAACCGGAACAGCATAATGAGTGTGTTTAAGTTCTACATTTTTAATTGTAGCACCAAGTTTTTTAAGTTCTTCAATCGCCTCATAAACAATTGTTTTAACTTCTTCATCGATGCCTTCAACAAAATATTCTTTAGGTATTCCTATAGTAATACCTTTTATATCTTTTTCTAGAGCAGCAATATAATTGGGGACTTCTATGTTTATTGTAGTAGAATCTTTAGGGTCATAACCCGCAATTACCTGTAAAAGCAAAGCACAGTCATGAACATCCTTTGCCAAAGGACCTATCTGGTCAAGGCTTGAGGCAAAAGCAATCAAACCATAACGTGACACTCTACCATAAGTGGGTTTCATGCCTACTACTCCACAAAAACAGGCAGGTTGTCGGATAGACCCTCCTGTGTCAGAACCAATAGCCAAAATTGTTTCTGAGGCACTGACTGCTGCAGCTGAACCGCCAGAAGAGCCACCAGCGACTTTTGTTTTATCCCAAGGATTGCGTGTTGGGCCAAAACAGGAGTTCTCAGTAGAAGAACCAAAGGCAAACTCATCCATATTAGTTTTTGCTGCCAAGATTATGGCGCCGGCTTCTTTTAGTTTTGTAATTACCGTTGCATCGTAAGGTGGTCTAAATCCTTGTAAAATTTGTGAGCAACACTCGGTTAGGAAATTTTCGGTACAGATGTTATCTTTAATAGCAACAGGTATGCCGTCTAAAATCTTTTCGCATGATGTGGTAATTGTATGTTGATTAATTGTCTCTACAGGAAATCTGTTACTATCTAAGCGAACAAAAGCCTTTATCTGGTTTTCCACCTTTTTAATGCGTTGTGAAATAGAATCTAAAATTTGTTGAGCATTTATTTCTTTTGTTTTAAGCAGAGATAGTAAATGATGAGCAGTTAAATCACAAAGTTCCATTTTAATCAATAACCTTTCTTACTACAAAAAAACTGTCTTTTTTTCTAGGGGCGTTAGCAAGAGATTTTTCTAAAGGAAAAGATGTAATAGGTAGGTCCTCTCTTAAAACATTGGTAATATCTACTGCATAACTAGTAGGAGTTACATTGGCAATATCAACTTTTTTAAGTTGATCGATAAAATCAAGTATTGTCTGAAGCTGCTGAGATAGATTCTGCAGCTCATTTTCATTTAGGTCAAGACGGCTTAATTTTGCTACGTATTGTAAGGTTTGGCTTAATGGTTTCATAATTTATTAAGATTTAATCATTTGGAAAATTATATTATCACCAATTTCCCAAAAAGTCAAGAAAGCCACCGAACTGTAGCTTTATCATTGACAAAGTTATGAATTATCTTAAAATAATAAGTTATGTTAATTAACCAATAATTTAATATATTTCAAAGGAGTAAGCAAATGCGCCAAAATTCAAGAGATAAAGAAGTAAGATACAAGTTAACTGAGACGGGAAAATTTATCATAGAAAATTATAATTCTGCAAAACCTTTAGCAAATTTTTTCCCTGGTATTGCAGGTAAATACGGCATCCCGATGTGGGTTTTTTATGTAAACCGTGGTCAAGGTATAGCTTGTTTTGGAATCGACGGGAAAGACCATGCTATTTTAGAGTTTCAACCTGCAAATAAAGCATGGCAACAGACTTCTATTCTTGGCTTTAGAACATTCATAAAATGCCACTCTAACCGCAGATGTTTCTACTACGAACCTTTTCACAATGGTCTATCTAATTTAGAATATAAAATTTTCAATTATATATGTATGAGTTCTTATGATCTACAATTAGAAGAGATTAATTATACGATTGGTTTGAAAACATCGGTGAAATACTTTACGATTCCTAATGATATTTTTGCTGCATTAGTTCGAGTTGTTACTATAGAGAATATATCTGATAAACCTATAGAGCTAGAAATAATAGATGGTTTACCACGAATTGTGCCTTATGGAATTGCCAATCTCTTTTTGAAAAAACTGTCGCGCACTATTGAGGCTTGGATGCATGTTGAAAATTTAACCAGATCAATACCTTTCTATAAGATTGATGTGGATCCTATTGATCGCCCTTATGTGTTAAAGATTAAAGGTGGCAATTTCTATATGGCCTTTAAGGAATGTAACTCAAACTTTCAAATAATTAAACCAATAGTGGATCCTGATATCATTTTCGGGCTAATTAATGACTTTTCGATTCCGCGTTTATTTCTTTCTTCTGAAAACTTTATTTATCCAAAACAGCAACAAATTCAATGTAAAACACCTTGTGGATTTCTACATACTAATTTTAAACTTGATATTAAAAATAAACAAACCTATTTTAGTGTAATCGGTCACTGTAAAGATTTGGATGAACTTAATAAAAAAGTAACTAAAAAAATTCTCACTGTTGGTTACCTTAACGAGAAGGAAAAAGAAAATGAACAGATAATTAAAGAATTACAAAATGAAATTAAAACTAACTCTAGTTCTTGGGCATTTGACTATTATTGTCAACAGACTTATCTAGACAATCTTTTGCGTGGCGGTACACCTGTAACATTTTCTTTGGCGCAGAATAAAGCGGTCTTTTATCTTTATTCACGTAAACATGGTGACCTTGAAAGAGACTACAACAAGTTTCAAATTCAACCAACTTATTTTTCGCAAGGTAATGGTAATTATCGTGATATTAACCAAAATCGTCGAGTTGATGTATGGTTTCATCCAGAAATAAAGGATTTCAATATCATTGTTTTCTTAAATCTTATACAACTTGATGGCTTTAATCCTTTGGTAGTCAAAGGGGCATCTTTTACTGTTGATGATTGGCAAAATTTACAGCTTTCTTTAAATAAGGTGATGAAGGAAGAAGATTGTAAGAGAGTTCTCTCTTTTTTGGAAAAACCGTTTACGCCTGGAAGTTTGGTTATGTTTGTTAAAGAAATGCAAATAAAAATAAAACTAACCTATGATGAATTAATTGCTTTAGTAATAGGTTATTGTCATCAGAACTTTGAAGCAGAACACGGTGAGGGATTTTGGATAGACCATTGGCATTACAATCTTGATCTTTTGGAAAATTATTTTAATCTTTACCCAGAGGAGCTAAGAAATTTAGTTTTTGATAAAAAAGTTTTTACATTCTATGACAACTGGCATGTAGTTGCCCCTAGGAGTAAAAAATATGTATTATATGAAGGTAAATTACGCCAACTAAATTCAGTTGTGATTGATGAAGAAAAGAAAAAATTAATCATTTCCCGTAAAAGTTTTGTACATTGCGTTCATTCGGAGTTTGGTTTAGGTTCTGTTTATTATACTACACTTATAAATAAACTGTTTTGTATCTTAGTAAACAAGTTGGCTAGCTTCGATCCATTTGGAGTGGGTATAGAGATGGAGGCAGATAAACCTAATTGGTTTGATGCTTTAAATGGTCTACCTGCTCTATTTGGTTCCTCTAGTTGTGAGACATTTGAATTAAAAAGACTTTGTTTATTTCTAAAAAAATTAATTTTACAAGCTAAGGTAGAAAAATTCTATCTTTGTTCAGAAATTTATGAATTTCTGATGGCAGTTTCGGAATGCATAAATGAGTACTTCTCAACAGGTGATGTAACGCGTGATATGGATTATTGGGATAAAACTTATTGCTTGAAAGAATCTTTCCGTGAAAAAATAAAACTAGGGGTAAGCGGTAATGAAAATGAGTTTACCGCAAAAGATGCTTTAGCTATTTTAGAATCCGCCATAAAAAAGATAGATGTCGCTTTAGCCGCCTCAAGGTATCCGAATAAACCGCTGTATTGTGGTTATTTTATTAATGAACCCCTGGAGTATCAATCAGAGAAAGGAGTTATTAAACCTAAGCGGTTTAAACAATACCGATTAGCGAATTTCCTTGAAGCACAAGTGCATGCGCTTAGAGTTATAGATAATCAAAAAGATGCTAAAATAATTTACCAAGCAACTAGAAATAGTTCTCTTTATGATAAGAAATTAAAAATGTATCGAGTAACTGGTTCGCTAAAGAAAATGCCGCTTGAGATTGGTCGCTGTACTGCATTTACTGCTGGTTGGCTTGAAAATCAGTCTGTTTGGTTACATATGGAATATAAATATTTGCTAGAAGTTCTTAAGAAAGGTCTTTATAAAGAGTTCTATCAGGATTTAAGAAATTGTTTAGTTTGTTTCCAGGAACCTGAAGTGTATGGACGAAGTATTCTAGAAAACTCTTCTTTTATTGTTTCCAGTGCTTTTCCCTATCCTAAGCTTCACGGAAACGGTTTTGTTGCAAGACTTTCGGGGTCAACAGCGGAGTTCTTAGAAATGTGGTTACGTATGAACGTAGGTAATCAACCTTTCTTTTTAGATGAAAAAGAACAATTAAGTTTTCGCCTTGCTCCTATTTTGGCAGGATGGCTTTTTTCAAAGGATAAAAAATATTCATTTAAATTTTTGGGGACCATTACCATAACTTATTATAATTCCTCTAGAAAAGATACATTTGGTGGAAAAGCAGTAAAACCAGTTAAAGTTATTCTGAAAAACCAGCAAACTACTGTTGCAGAATTTAATTCAAATATAGTCCCCGCCCCTTATGCTGAGCAAATTCGTAACCGCCAAATTACTGATATAGATGTAATCCTTGCTTAGTTTTTATAAATATTGTGTTTTTTAAAAAAACAAAGTTGGCTATTTATAAAATTTTTCTTGAAAAGATCAGATTCTGTGTTATACTTTTTTTTGGAAATAAGAAATCTTTGAAATCTAGGTAGTCCTACTGATAAAGGCAAACTAGCAGAAATGCTAGGGCGCAAAGCGACAGACCCGCTTACTTAAATGGGTGGCTGCGCTGCCAAAGGGGAAGATGTACTAAAAACCCTAAAGAAAGCCTTTAGGGTTTTTTTGTTGCCCTAGCTTAGGTTTGCCCGCCTGCCGCGTAGGCGGTCTGCCAATTTTTTGGTTGCGTTTAATGCGGCAGGTCGAAAAGTAGGCTAGGGTTTTTTAATTTATCTTATGATTAAGGAGGAGACGGTTATGGGTGAGTATACAAATGAAAAAAGCCAAAGGGTAGTTACGTTTCTTACGCGTGAAGAAGTAGATTTTCTTGATAAATTAGGAAAAGATGCACTTTTTAGTTCAGGTACTAAACTTTCACGGGCAAAACTTATTGCTTGGATAGTGGATATTCTTCGTGGTCTAAAAATTAACGGAGAGAATCTAAAAGAACCTAAAGACCTTGAGCAGAGAATTATTAAGAGTTTAAAGCTGTTGGAGAATAATTCTTTACAGCCAGAGTAAACAAGGATGCTACACATATAAATGAGTAAAGCCCGGAGGGAAAAACCCACCAGCCACGGAAGGACAAAGGGATATTTATGGATAGAGCGGGAAGAAAAACAATAATTTTGATGTGTATGATTATATTTGGCTATGGAAGCATATGTTTTTCAAATGATAGTGTGCGGATAAAAATTTCCTGCTCTATCCCTGCTATCCCAGGGGTGAATGCTCCACCACAAGAGTCTTCTTCACAGTTTTCGGTTGTTGCTATTGATCCTAAGAATAGATTAGACGAAGAACCACGGCTTGATGACCCTACTTCATCCCAGAAATCTGATCAAATTCAAGAGGAAAAACAAGAAATAAGTAAAGGAGGTGTAATTGTTTTGGTTAAATCAGTTTATAGTAAATAAATAAAAAATAGTTATTAGGGATTGGTTCTTAATCGGCTCTTTTAAAGAGCCTTTTCTTTTACTTTTTTAACTGGGATATTATAGACAATGGTTGAGCCTTCTTCAAGTGTAATATCCTTGTAAATACTAACTTCCGGGAGGTATTCAGTGGGAAGACTTGAAAGATCAAGTGTTAAACGGTAAAAACCTGCTTTAATTTTATTAAATAGATACAAACCACTACTATCTGTTACTGCTTGAATATCAGGGGTAATGAATATCCTAACTTTAGATAAGGGTATATCAACACTGCCAAATTTTCCATCTTCGTCCACATCCTCAAAAACTATACCGCGTATTTCTGTTTTTATAGCTAATCCAAAATCAACACGGCTGACTTGTGATTGAAAGACAGTTACTTCTTGTTTCTCAGGAGTAGTTAATACGTAGTTAGTAGGAATAGAAGCTGGATCAATACTTACTAGTATACTTTTCCCTTTTACTTTAGGAAATAGGAAATAACCATTTTTGTTGGAAATACGTGTTTGGCTAATGGACGTGATTATTACTATATCGCTAATAGGCGGGTCCTCTATATCTCTTATGCCATCAGCATCTATATCTTTAAAGACATATCCCTCAATCATCCCAACAGGAAGCCATTTGAACCCTGTATCCCAGAGATACCTTACTCCTGCGCGGATGTCCCATTCTGCCCATTTAGTTTTATTTTTATCTTCAGGCCAAATCCAACGCAAACGACTGGATAAATATGTCTGTAGTTCATCTTTTATGCTGTAAGATAATTCTTGATACCACTCCAGATAATCTTGCCCTGCAAGAAGACATATTGGAGAGGATGTCTTTTCTTCATTACGATAAACTAGGCGCTCTGTTAAGAAAAATGGTGTAGTTTTAAGTTGGCTATTAAAATCAAAACCAGTTTCAATTGCCCAAGGTTGTGCCTGTTCATCAGAATAGATACGTTTTGTCCAATTGGTTTCGTGGCTTAAGAAATAATATAATTGACCAATTAAACCGATTCTAAAACCCGTAAGTAACTTATGATTATAGTAATCAATTTCAGAAGAATTTTTATAAGAATAATTTTGGTAGCGATAGGTAAAATAAGTATTTAAGCGTTGTATACTTTTAGAAATGTGGTATAAACCAACCCCTATGTTATGAGCAACCAAAGCAGTTAAACGGCCTGGGTTATTCAAAAAGGTATAATCAACCCTTGCGCGAGTTTGTGAGTTTAAATATGTTGTAACATCTATAAAAAAATCTTGATTATATTTAGAAGTTTTAGAAGGATTTGGGTAGCGGCGATCGCGAAAGATATCAAGACTTGTTTGTATATCTAACCAACTTACTGGGTTTAAGCTTAAGGTGCTAAGTATCCCCAGTTCACCTGCTCTCCAACCCAAACCTGTAAGAGAAAAAAATGAAGTAGAAATATTGCGTATTTGATTGTGGAGTTTAAAATAGTTAGCTGTTAGTCCGAAATCAATTAGATTAGCAAAATGTTTACTATCAAAAGCAGATTCCCAGATTAATTGTTTTCTTTGATGTTCAAATTGAAATTTAACATCATAAGTGTTTTTAGGTAAATTTTTGTCTCTGTCTTTTCCATATCCAAAGAAACTTGAAAATTCGTATCTTTGTCCCAATACAGGATTAAAACTAAAATTAATGCCAGATAAATAAATATTTCGTTCTTGGTTATACTGCGGTAAAACAAATGAACTCCATAAGCCACTTGCGCGTTCTTGTCCCCAAAAGATATTGTAGTCAAACATATTCTTTTTAACTGGTGAATAAAACTGAAATCCACGAAGATATGCACCACCAAAAGAAAGATTAGAAAGAGTGGGAGTAAAATCCACAGCACGTAAAGAAAAACCACGAAACTTTTGCCATATACCATTGTCTAACGCTATACTTAATGACCAAGGATTCTCTAACGAATTTTCCATTTGCTGTAAAATAAACTTACTCGAAAATAAACCGTAAGGAGTTTCACCACTTATTGATAAGTTATGTGTATAGAGATAGTAAGAGCGTTCCAGATTGCTTAGATTTTTTCCGTCATAGTAAGAAAGCCAATCGACGTTATATTCAATTTTAAAATTACGCATCTTTTCTTGCTTTTGTGCAATTTCTTCAGCATATGTAGGTTCTGTTGGTTTAGGTGGAATAACATAAATCTTAATAGTATAGCGATTGGTTTGGTCCCAAATATGTAAAACAGTAGAGCCATATTCTTTAGCAAATAAAGAAATTTGATTATTGTTGATACGCTTTATTAATATTATATTTGGATTTAACAAAAGAAACCTTTGTATTTCATCTACTTCTACAATTGCGGTTTTGCCTCTTTCCAGTTGAATTTCTTCATCTTTTAAGCTAAAATTTATTTTTTTAGTAATTCCCTCTTGATTATTTGTTTCTACCTTTTGAGGGAATTCTTTATCTATGGATTTGTCTTTTTGGTTTTTTGAGGGAGAAATTTTTTGAGAAGAAACTCTTTGAGAAGAAACTGTATCTTGTTTAAAGTTATATTCTGAATTGACTTCTAATTGCCCTAAGCCAGTTATTCTGTTAGATAGTTTTTGAGTGTTCGAAAAGTTGTTAAGTGGAACAGTATCTTCTGGGTAAAAAGCTTTTATGGGTTCTTCTGAATTATTAGAAAATATAAAAGATTTTTGTTTTGTAGTTAAATAATTAATATATTCTTTTGCAGGTGTAAAATCCGGATTTGCCAGAAGTGCCTTTTTAAATTCCTGCAAAGCCAAGTCATAACGGCCAGCATTATAATACTTAATTCCTGCTTCAAAAAAAAATTCACAGGCAAGGTACGAAGCATATATCGGGGGTATTTGAATTAAAAAGACTCCTATGCTAATAAAAAGATATGTAAATATACGAAAGTAACTTATTAATTTGATGCCTGCCATGAAATTAAATTCCCCTTATCATCAATTTCTATAGCAATTTCTTTCACAATTATTGGACCTCCTTTGAATCCAGTCTCTTCTTGTGATTTCCCTGCATCAAATGTCATTACAATGTCATATATTCCTTTTAATAATTTTTGATGACATATTGCCTCAATTAAGTGACTATCTCCAGGTAAAGTATATACCCGATTGAATTCTCCTCTACAGAAAACCATCCCTTGTTTATCCAAAATATGAAATTGACCATCTAATGTTATATCTTGATTACCAATATTATGTATTATACCTGTTAACTTTAAAGCTAAAGATTCTTTATCTTGTAATATTGATAAAGAATTGAAGGTTATATCACGTTTCAATGGTTCAACATCAATATAGAAAAGTGAACCTATGCGTAATTTAATATTCATTTCTGTACCTTGACGAGATTGGTTACCTATATCTGTTTCAAAGAAAAGAACAGTGACATAAGTTCCCTCAGCTTGAGAGGGGACCTTTATGGTATACTTTACTTTTTGTTTACTTATAGCAGGCAAGATAAATTCATTAGGGAAAAAACTAATCCATCGCGATGCAGAACGTGGCAATGTTCCAGAAGGGTAAAAATCTTTTGCTCCATCATGTGAACTAGTATATATCCAGTCTTGAGCATAGACCTTAACGAGAATATCCTGATTAGTGGGATTCTCTACTTCAATGGTACTACTTTTTGTTTCATTGGGTTTAAGTAATAAACGAATCTTTGTATGGTCAAGATTAAGACTAGCTGGAAAAATACAAGATATAAAAAAGGGATTAAAAAAGATTAAACAAACTACACAAAAAATTTTTATATAATTTTGATAAGAATTGCCTTTGTGCATAATCTTTTATTCAATAGTTTTTTATTTTTTATAAGGCGCCCCTGTTTATTAAACAAGAGCGCCTTTATTTTTATTGCGGAGTTAGAGTTAAATAAACTGAACCGCTATAATTTCCGGGAGTTTTATTTTGTGAAATTGGCGTTACTCCACTGTTATCTCCACTTCCGGTAGCAATACCATAGTATATTCTTAACCAGCCATTTTGTAAGTCGTTTTTTGTATAGTATTTTCCATTACTGTTGGCATAACTGACATAGCCATTAGTCAAGTTTGCGGCAGAAGTGTTAGTAATTTGACGAACAAAAGATACATTGATGTGATTATCCAAATTACTGCCACCTGGTCCGGTTACTGATTCAGCATTGTGGGTTACAGTCCAGTTTGCTGCATTTGTGTTTATTCCAACATCAACGAAGAAATAATATAGTGAACGAAATATACGGTAAGTATTATCCAATTGTAATTGCCCAAAGTTGATTTCACTTGCAGGTTCATATACTGAGGGATTGCCTACCGTTACGCGAGTAATAGCCGCTGTAATACTAGAAACATTGCCTATAGTAGCACGAACAGGGATATTTGCGGTTCGAATTTGGGCATAGACAGCTGCGGTTACACTCATGGTCAGGATAAGACACAGCATTTTGGTTATAATTTTTTTCATAATTTTTCACCCCCTTTCTTTGCTGATGTCCACACTTTTTTGGTTCAACACTCTGAAATTATATAGGTAATAGAGGTTGTGTATTCTCCTGCGGGTATCTCTAACGAAGGAATAAGTTCATAAATAATAGTAAATGAATCAGGAGAACCTTTTTTGTCAGAGACAAATAAAACGGTTTCTTGTGTTTCAACTGGTATAGGATCAATAAATTTTAGATTTCCTTTAGTATCGTTACTTACTAAACGCATTCTGAAATTTTTTTTTGGAATGGTTACTCCATCCTTATTAACTAATTCCGAACTAAGTTTTTGACTTACTTGGTAGGATTTGCCACTATTTGAAATAATAGTTAGTTTTACTTCATTTGTTTGTATCTGAAAAACATTCGGTTTTACATCAAATTCTATTATACCTGATTTTGTGGGTTCGGCAATTAAATTGAAGACTTTGGGGATATTAAATTCAAGATCATATTCTTTAAGTATTTTCTGGATATTGTTATAGTCATTAACAAATAAAGAAAGTCTACAATGGTATTTACCTGTTTTAAACCTATCGGGGTTCAATAAACTATAAACAATGGTTAAATAATCAGTTTTTTCAGAAATTCTTGAAGTATATATTATTTCGGGCTTTAAAGATAAAGGTCTAAGTAAAGTTTTATTAGCATCTTTATCTTTTTGTAAAAAACACTGAATAGTATTTTCTGGCAAGATATCCGAATACTGATTTTGGCAAGCACAAGAAAGCATTTGAGAAATTGTTAATGGATAAGAGTAAGTGTTGGTAATTCTTAGTTCACAGAAACCACTTAGCGAGCCATCGGGTTGAGGCGTAAGTCGTAATAAAGAAGATTCAGGAAAAAATTCTATCTGGATATTCTGGTTTTGTTTTACTTCAACAGATATAGGTAAGATAATTGTTATTGGCATAACTTGTGACTGAATAGGTTCTAAAGTAAAAGCAAATCTTCCTTTGTAAAAACCCGGAGAAAAAGGTCCGGATAGACTGTATACTAAACGAAATGAATCAGATGAGCCGTTTGAATCAGAGGTATACAAAATATTTCTAGTTAAGGAAACTTCTGTTGGGTCAGATAAACGCAAGCTACCAAAAAGATTACTACCTCTTAGGGTAAAAACAGTTAATTGATGCGGTTTAATAGTTACACCCTCTGTATTAGTCAAAGGGTCAAGTAAGGTTTGTACTACTTGATATTGGCTTCCAATATCTGAGGTAATATTAATTATCAATTCTTTAGAAATAGTTTGCTGGCTGGCACTAATAGAACCAAAGCGCAGTTCAAAACCACCTTCTAATGGTCGTGCTGAAATAGAAAAAGCAGCCTCCGCTAAATGAAAAGATAAAATCAATCCAGCTAATATAAGTAAAATAGAAACAAAAAGTTTTTTCATCTTTTTATAGTTTAAGAGTTGATATTTTTTTGTTATAGGAAATCTACAATAAAAAAAACCGAAACGACCCTTCTTATTCCTCTATCGTTCCGGCCTCCCTATTTATTCCCCAAACCGGTTTCTTTATGTTTTAAAGTATAGCTCTTTTTTCAAATTAAGTCAAGATAATTCACCTTAAAATCTTCGTCTATAATATAAACGAATAATATGTTGTGTATCAATAGTCTGTAAGCCACCGCCAAAAGGATCAGCAACAGTTAATTCCAATAATGGATAATTAGGTGATACACCGTAATCAAAAACTAACTCGTCGTCCTCACAGAAGCGATATCTTGTCTCAAAAAATATATTATGGTGACCTACCTTCTTAGAATCACCTGCTAATATTCGATCGAGGTCATTCCACATTGAATAAGTATAGCGCAGATATAATCCTAACTTTTTCAAGGGCAAATAGCCAATTTCAACCCCAAAGTGATTTATATCGTCAGATATTGGTCCTGCCTGCTCAAACTCATTACGGGTATAATCAAGGTAGATTTCCAGCTTTTCAATGGGTAAAAAGCGCACACCAATTTTAAAGATATCATAAAAAGGATACGGTGGCTGAGGAAATAAATGTTGGTCATACAGAAATACACGGTCTCTTAAATAGGTTTTTCCAGCTTCATAATACACCCAAGATGGTTGCGCACTATTTAAAATACCACGAGGAAAGTTATCATAGGCAACGGTATAATCATTAGTGCGTTCGTATATTCCATTTACTGTTAGCCAATCAGTAAAGGCATATTCTAGGCCAAAAGAACCAGTTTTAAGAGATGGGTCTTTTCCATCAGCAATAGGAGTTAATGACCAATCAGTTAAATAAATACCGGTTTTTGCATCATAAATAAAAGGGTCTACTGCCGCTTTTGTTTTTGGCATATCCTGATAAATTCCCAGAATTTTACCTGTAAGGTTATCAGTGATGTGCCAGGTTAGTTCATCTCGTGTAACAGTTTCAACATACTTACCGTCAGTAGTATGGACATTGCGGATATCAAAAAGATTATCTACTTTTTCTTTCCAAGAGGCCTCCCACCGTAAACCTATTACGTCTCTTCCAATATCAATACCATCTCCAATTGCAAATGGTTTAATATCGCTGTAACTAGAAGGTGGATAATAAAGTCCACTGTAAAAATATTCAAGTGGTCTTCTAAAATGGATATGTCGACTCCAGAATTGGTCACGTCTTGTTTGGTGGTAATTTGCTAGTGCTGGGTCAAATCCCTCATCCATATGAGATGCAAATAGCCTTATTTTAGAGAAAAATTCTTCGTTTTTTTCTGGTTGAATTGCATCATAAGACGTATCCAAAATTGACTGTCCAGGATAGCGGGTTACTAAAGAAAAATAGTATGCATTTCCACGTGCTTTGCTTCTAAAGACACTATTAGTCAAATCGTATTCTGAGGCAGAGTGTGCTACTTCAACAGCTAACTTTATCCCTTCTATTACTTCATAGAGCGCGTCAACACCAAGTACATTATTACGCATATCAGTTGAAGATTCATCTTCATTAAAGCCAAGGCGTAGAGTATGGATTGCACCAATTTTTATATTATCTGATAAAGACTGAACCAGACGCGTTGCTCCTGCAATATTATCATAATCAGAGTAATCTTGCCAAGGATCTTTCGGAGATGCCCAACTGGTGCTAAATTTTGTATAGTCGGTTGGTTTTGCCTCTAGAGTCAAACCGCGTAGTTGAGTTAATCTTACTCCGTTTGAATCGCGCACCATAAAGGAAATAGAATTATTCCAATAACCTTTTCTGAAACTGACTGGACTTGCGTTAGAATTAAAATTACCTGGTTGCCATTTTCTTAACCAAGGAGAATCTTCCCAGTAAATATGATTATTAGAAAGTTTTAGAGGGTCATCGGAGGTATATGCTTGGGCTTCGGTAGCAAAAGGAAATATACGAATACTTAAAACATCAGCAGTTTTATAATCTACCCACAGCTCTCTAACTGGTTGAATTTCACGATGGATTTTTAATTCTGGAATAGTAAATATATTTCCCCAAGTAGAAGTTATGGTGGTGGGAACAGTCTTTCCATCTTTTACTTTTATTTCAGGGATATTGAATGAATCTCCATTTAACAGTGTATATACCGACTCGTTAAGGATTCTTGAGGTATTTGACCAATATTTTAATTGTATTTTTGCACTGTCTCCGCCATCACCTGTTAGAGTAATGCTATCTGTTTTACCAATGAATGTCCACGGGTCAAAATTTATACCTGTGTGGAATCCAAAACCCTCTTGTGTCTCGGGTGTATCAATATTAAACTTCAAACGGCTATAAATAGCGGGATCAAAGGTATTTTCTTTTCTATTTAATCCTTCTTGCGACTGAATTCGCCAATTCTTCTCATTTAAATCAAAGTTTGCCCTTTTGGCAATTAAGTGATCATCCTCATAACCTAAAGCTAATTGTAATTGTCCTGAGATATTTACTGCATCGGATTTTTCTTTTTGAGCAGATATGGATTCTTCTTTAGGTACTTGAAACTGGGCAAAACCAGGTGAATAATGTTCAGGATATTTTTGTGCTAATTGCGTTTTTTCATCTTCAAAAGAGGTTCTACTTAATTTTTCAAGGGTTAAAGTAATAATCTCTTCTCTAGTTAATGATTTTTTAACCTGAGGATAACATTTCTTTTCAGTTATTTTCTGTATTGGTGGTTCGGTAAGTTTTTCTATGTATTCTAAAGCGGTAGGATTATTAGGGTCAACCAACAAAACTTTTTTAAATTCGTGTAAGGCCTCTTGATAGGAACCGTTTTTATAATAATTAATACCCATTTCAATAAGGGCATTTACTGCTTGAGATTGCGCATTTACATAAATAGGATAAGCAAAGATAATTGCACAAATAATCAAAATCATTTTTATTGTTCTTTCCATAATTTTTCTCCTTAAATTAAATATAAAAAAAATACCGGACTTGACCCCTTAAATTTTTCAGAAATCCGGTATTATTTTTGTCCGTGGCTAAACTTCTGGCTACCTCCTACCAGAAACCGGACACAATCTATTATACTATTTTTTTTACTTTTATTAAGTATATTTCATCATTTCTTTAGGAATGGCGCATAGCAGAATTTTTAATGTATGCATAAAAGTTATAAGATAAACTCTACCATTTGAAACCGCATAGACACTACCTTTCATCCTACAAAAAAATTTTTCGATTTTTTCTTTAGTATTTCTTTCTTTTAATACTGCAAGAATCGGTGGTTGTTTTTCAATTTGCTTGTCAGTTACTTCTTTTACTATGTAAATAAAATGTCTACGAATGATAGTACGCGTTCCTTCTTTATCAAAAATTTCTGAACTAGAAAGTATCTTCCGTTTGTGGTCAGGAGAAGTTAAATTTCTGAAGACGAGGTCCCGCATATTTTTTCACTTTTTATGGTCGGGCCACAATCAAATTATAGATTTATACGGTGACCCGACCATCCCCTTACCTTCCTTTTCCGCTACCCAGCGGACTGACTGGTGGGGTGTTTTATTTACATATATTATTCTTTATTAAATATTTATTAAATTTTTTATTAATTTTATAAAAAAATTATTTTTTTCTTTTTGTAAAAAGTAGAATTTAGTAACCAGTTCTACCTATATATATGCATTTAAATTATAACCTGAAATTTCTATATTTTCAAGTAAATAAGGAATTTTTATGAAAGCCTTTTCATAATTGCTTTCTTTTTCCAAAATCAAGAGGTTTTTCCTCACCTTTTAATATACGTTTTAAATTTGATTTGTGCCTATATAAAACAAAAGTTGACAAAAATAAGCATGTAAAGATTACAAAAGTTGGTTGTTTATAAATAACACAAAGCAAAGGAAGAAATAAAGCTGAAATTATAGACGCAACTGAAACAATGCGGGTTAAAGTAAAGATTAAAATCCAAATTAAAATTAGTATAATAAGTATCATACCTAAATGGGGTAAATACAAGGATAGACCCCACAGAACCCCAATACTTGTGGCAATACCTTTTCCACCTTTAAAACGTAAAAATATAGTTAAACTATGTCCGATAACGCAGAGAATGCCTGAAATAACCAAAACTGTTTCCCAAGGGAGAAAACCAGTCCTATAAAATTTATTAGCCAATATAATAGTAAACAGTCCCTTTGTAACGTCTAAGAATAACACTAATAAACCAATCGGTTTTCCCAGAACACGGAAGGCATTAGTGGCTCCTACATTTCCGGAACCGTATCTTCTTATATCAATGCCTCTTAGAATTTTCCCAAAGATGTAGGCAAAAGGAATAGAACCTAAAAAATAACTAAGAAGAAATATGGTTATCGTTTGCATAAAGTAGTTTAAACCCTTTTACGATATAATCTATTCCTGAGATAATAGTAAAAATTATAGCAATTGACCAAAATATAAAGGAGATTTTTAACTGTAGTAATATACTAATTACAGAAAGCATCTGAAAAGTGGTAGTTAATTTTCCCCACCATGTAGGTCGTATATCTATTCTTTGTTTTACCATAAATAAAACTACCACTCCGAGAATAATAAGTAGGTCTCTACTTATTACAATAAAAACTACAAATAAGGGAAAACGAATAGGAAAAGATACAAAATATAAACAAATAAAAGCGCTGATTAAGAGCAATTTATCACCAAGCGGATCTAAAATAAGCCCAGCAGATGAGTGTTGCTTTGAAGTGCGGGCAATAAAACCATCAATAGCATCCGAAATAACCGCAGCCAAAAAAATTGCAAGCGCAACCCAACGCAAGTATTGGTGATTAGAATCGTAATAAAGAATACTAGCAATAAAAAAAGGCACGCTTAAAATCCTAAAGGTAGAGACCTTATTAGCTAAATTCATTTTAGAATCCTTATCCGCCAAGGTGGCCAATAAATTAATATTGCTTTACCAACAATATTTTGGTAAGGCACAAATCCCCAGTAACGCGAATCCTGCGAGGAACCAGAATTGTCTCCTAACACAAAATAACTGTTTTCAGGCACAAGAATTTTTTGATTTCGTTTCCCATATTTACAGAAAGAATCAATATCCCGACAGTTATAATAATAATTTTTACGAAAAACTGGGTCAGTTAATTCTTGTTCGTTTACGTAAATAGAACCATTTCTTATTTCTACGGTTTCTCCACCTTGCGCAACCAGGCGTTTAATAAAATCTTTTTTTGGGTCGGAAGGAGCAACGAAAACAATAATATCCCCCCTTTTAGGTTGCCGTAGAGCGGGTAAACGGAAATTTGTAAAGGGGACTTTTGCACCGTAAATAAATTTATTAACTAAAATAGCATCGCCTTCTAAAAGAGTATTGCGCATTGAACCTGTAGGTATCTTAAAGGCTTGAATGATAAAAGTTCGAATAAATAAAGCCAAGATTAAAGCGACAACAATTGATTCCACCCATTCCTTAATAACTGCTTTAATTTTGTTTTTATTATATTTATCATTTTTATTTTTCTTATTATCCATAATAACTCCTCTTCTATTACTGAATTTTAAGGACTTCCAGAAATGCCTCTTGGGGAATCTCAACTTTCCCAAAGGTCTTTAAGCGCTTTTTTCCTTTCTTTTGAATTTCCCAGAGTTTACGCTTGCGTGTAATATCCCCTCCATAACATTTTGCTGTAACATTTTTTCCTACAGGACGAATTCTTTCTGAAGCAATTATCTGAGAGCCGATAGCGGCTTGAACTACTACTTCAAAAAGTTGTCTTGGAATAAGTTCTTTTAGTTTACTAACCAAGGCACGTGCCTTTGCCTCTGCTTTCTCTTTTGGCAGAAGTGAAGAAAAGGCATCACATATTTGACCATTAAGCAGCACATCCAATTTTACAAGTTTGGTTGGATAGTAGTCTTTGAACTCATAATCAATGGAGCCATAGCCCCTCGTAAGAGATTTTATACGGTCATAGAAATCTACAATGATTTCAGAAAGAGGTATCTCAAACTGTATTTTAACCCTGTTTTGCCCAAGATGTTCTTGCGATATGAAATTTCCTCGTCGTGACTTAACCAATTCACATACCGGTTCAATAGAATCAACGGGGATAATAACCAACAAATTCACATACGGCTCATAGGATTCAACTATTGAACCTGGATCTGGGAATTTTGCAGGGGTATCTACTTCTAAAATAGTTCCATCGGTGACTTTGATACGATAAGACACATTTGGTACAGTTAAGATAAGATTTAGATTATATTCACGTTCAAGACGTTCCTGAACAATCTCCATATGTAAAAGTCCTAAGAATCCACAACGAAAACCTGTTCCAAATGACTGTGAGTTTTCAGGTTCAAAAACAAAAGATGCATCAGATAGTTTTAATTTCTCCATTGCCTCTCTTAAATCAGAAAAGTCACTTGCATTTACCGGATAAATACCACAGAAAACCAGTGGTTTGACTGATTTGAACCCAGCTAATGGTGTTAAACAAGGATTTTTTACATCAGTAATTGTATCTCCTATAGTAATTTCACGAGGTTGCCGAATATTTGCGGTCAAATAACCTACTTCTCCGCAAGAAAGAGATTCGACCGCAGAATACTTTAAATCCTTAAAAATGCCTAATTCTTCTACTTTGTAGACATTTCCTGAATGCATTAATTTTATTTGAGTATGATTGGTTAATGTGCCATCTACTACTCTGACAAAAACAACAACACCTTTGTAGATATCGTAGCGACAATCAAAAACAAGCGCTTTAAGTGGATGATCAGGTTCACCTTGTGGAGGAGGCACCACTGCAATTACACGCTCAAGAATTTCTAAGACTCCCCTTCCTTCTTTTGCTGAAGCTAGAATAATTTCATCTTCTCTAAATCCTAAAACAGATTGAACTTCTTCTTTAACTTTAGGTAAATCAATAGATGGTAAATCAATTTTGTTAATTACAGGAATAATTTCCAAATTTGCTTCAAGAGCAAGGTAATAATTTGCAACGGTCTGTGCCTCAATTCCTTGGCCTGCATCTATTAATAAAATGGCACCTTCACAGGCAGCCAGTGATTTTGATACTTCGTAGGTAAAGTCAACGTGGCCTGGTGTATCAATAAGGTTTAAAGTATAAGTTTTTCCATCTTTAGAATTATATTGTAAGCGCACGGTTGATGCCTTGATAGTAATACCTCGTTCGCGTTCTAATTCCATATCGTCCAGAACTTGCTCTTTAGCAGTTCGACGATCTAAGGCTCCTGTTAATTCTAAAATGCGGTCAGCTAAAGTAGATTTACCATGGTCAATATGGGCAATAATACAAAAATTTCTAATAAGGGATTTATCCATCTTGCTTCTTGATTTCTTCTAACATCTTTTGAACCACTTCTTCTATAGTAAGATTAGTTGTGTCAATATAGATTGCATCAGGTGCACGACGTAAAGGTGCAATATCGCGGGTAGAATCAATAGTATCACGGTTTCTTAAATCCTCTGCAACCTGTTCGTAAGAGACATCTTTAACACCTAAATTAATAAGGTCAAGATAGCGACGTTTTACCCTTTCAGAAAAACTGGCATCTATATAAAACTTTTTTTGGGCATTAGGAAAAACCACTGTTCCAATATCACGCCCATCCAAAATACAGTTTTGTTTTTCTGCAATACGCCTCTGCAGACAAACCATTATTTGTCGAACCTCTTTAATTTTAGCAATTAAGGAAACACTTTGGGTTACTCTGGGTTGACGAATTGCTAAGGATACATCAACATCATCTAAAATTACTTTTGTTATCGATGTCTTATCAGTGACCAATTCTATTTTTGTATTACGCGCAACCTCAATTATCCGTTCAATATTTTCAAAATCAATTTTATTATCTAGGATTTTTAAGGTTAATGCCCGATACATAGCACCCGTGTCTATGTATAAAAAACCCAGCTGGTCTGCCAAACGTTTTGCTACGGTGCTTTTTCCGGCACCAGCTGGTCCATCAATAGCAATAATCACTTAAGAAATCCCTCCCTTTTTCTTTTTGCAGAAAAAATAATTTTTCTTAAAAGAAATTTATTTTTTTCATAAATTGCTTTTTTAAAAAATAAAAATTTTTTTTCGAAGCTATCCATAGCTGATAGTAATGCTGATTTATTTTCTAAAAAAATATCTGACCAAAGATTAGCATCAGAGCCTGCGATTCTGGTCATTTCTTTAAAACTAGGTGGTGCAAGTTTTGATTCCTCTTTGGTAATTATGTTCATTAGAGAAAAAGCAATGGCGTGAGGTAGATGGCTTAGTCGTCCAAGTATCTTATCATGTTTTTCGGCACTCATTTCTACAACGTTGCACCCTACCATTTTCCATAGTTGAACTATTTTTTTCTTTGCTGTTAAATTAGTTTTTTTTGTAGGTGTAACTATACATATACTTCCTTTAAAAAGTTCAGCGTTTGCATAAATAATTCCTCTTTTCTCAGAACCAGCTAGAGGATGGCTGCCTAAATAAAAATTAAAATATTTTTCGAATTCTTTAACAATATTTTCTTTGGTACTTGACACATCGCTAATTATTACTTCGGGTTTTACAATTTTTGCGATAAGAGGTGCTATTTCATAGCAGACACTTGGTGGAGTAGCAACAATTACGCATTCGGCATCATTTATATCTTTAAGCGAACGAGAAACTCGGTAGAATATGCCCATTTTTTGGGCGATTATTTCACTACTCTTATGTCGACATACACCAATTATCCGTTTACAAAGTTTGTATTTTTTAATAGCTAATGCCAGCGACCCTCCAATAAGGCCTGTTCCTACAATGGCAATATTTTCAAATAGTATCATAGAATAGTTCTATCTACCGCTTCTGCAATACGCCGTAATTCTTGCATTAGCGATGAAAAATTTTCAGGAACCAATGACTGTGCCCCATCGGAGAAGGCTTCTTCGGGTTTTGAATGCACTTCAATCATTAACCCATCACACCCTGCTGCAACCCCTGCTCTAGCTAAAGCAGCCACCAATCCCCACTTACCCGCTGCGTGGCTTGGATCAACGATAATTGGTAAATGTGAAAGTTGTTTTACTGCAGGAACTGCAGTAATATCTAAGGTATTGCGGCTAAAATCTTCGAAAGTTCGAATACCCCTCTCACAAAGAAGTACATTGAAGTTTCCCGCAGAGAGGATGTATTCAGCGGACATAAGCAACTCTTTAATCGTAGAAGAAAGGCCACGTTTTAAGAGAACAGGTTTTTGAGTGGCACCGACTTCTTTAAGAAGACTAAAATTTTGCATATTTCTTGCACCAATTTGTAAAATATCTACATAACGTGCCACTAAATCTACATCCCGAGGGTCCATTACTTCAGAAACAGTAACCAATTGTAAGGTTTCGCCTACCTCTTTAAGCCATTTTAATCCTTCTTCACCGATTCCTTGAAAACTATAAGGCGAAGTTCGTGGTTTAAATGCCCCTCCCCGCAGTACTTGTGCGCCTGCTTTTTTAACTGCAGAAGCTATCTCGAAAAGAAGATCTTTATTCTCCACAGCACAAGGTCCTGCCATAATTACAATTTCTCTTGAGCCAATTTTTACTCCTTTGCCCACATTAATTACTGAGTTTTCTGGTTTAAATTCACGCGACACAAGTTTATACGGTGCCAAAACCGGCATTACCTTTTCTACACCAGGGAAAACTTCTAAGGGTGTTACCTGAAGTAAATCCTCAGGACCGATGACACCGATAATGGTGCGTTCTGTTCCTTTTGAGATATGTACCTTTAAACCCAGCTTTTGAACTTTTTCAATTATGTGGTCTATCTGTTGTTGTGTGGCATCTGGCCGAAGGACAATTATCATATTCTATCCTTTCTTTGCTAATAAAACTTTCTCCAGTTTTTTTATAAAATAAGCGTTTTCTTCAGCAGTGCCAATAGTAACTCGAATATGGGTATTTAAGTTATATTGTTTCATATCTCTTACAATAACTCCTTCTTTAAGAAGTTCTTGAAATACTTCCCAACAATCTCTGCCAACGTCAACTAAAATAAAATTAGTCACTGACTTAACATAAGCCAGTCCTAAACGTTCTAATTGCTGATAAAGATAATACTTACCTTCTAAAGTAAGAGTCCGAGTTTTTTTAAGGAAGAGTTTATCTGAAAGTGCCGCTTCAGCGCCAACTTGAGCAAGCATATTCACGTTAAAAGGTTGTCTTGTTTTTTCCATATATTGAGTGAATTTTTCGTCAGCAATACAATAACCAACACGTAATCCTGAAAGTCCATAAGCTTTAGAAAAGGTTTTTAAGGTTATAACCGGTTTATCAAGATAAGATATGCCAGTAGGATAATCTTTTACATCGATAAATGTGTCATAAGCTTCATCTAACACTACCAAGGCATGTTCAGGTAATGCAGTTAAGAAATTTTCTAGTTCATTTTTGTTTACATAGGTTCCTGTAGGATTATTGGGATTGGCAATAAAAATAATTTTGGTCTTAGAATTTACTTTCTTTCGCAAGCCATTTAAATCGTAGCGAAAATCTTTAAGTGGCACAGTAAAGACTTGCCGATTATTAATTGTAGCAATAATTTGGTATTCTACGAAAGTAGTCTCAGAAGTAATAATGTTCTCATCCTCATTGACAAATGTTTTTATTATAATATCAATTAACTCATCTGACCCATTACCAATTACGAAGTTTTGTGATTTTAAATTATAATGTTTGGCTAAACTTTGTTTTAGATAGTAATTATTTGAATCCGGATAGCGGTTTATATTTCCAATAACTTTTTGGATTGCAGAAACCGCCTTAGGCGATGGACCAAAAGGATTTTCATTAGAAGCTAATTTTATTACTCTTCGAAGCCCAAGTTGACGTTTAGTTTCCTCTATTGGTTTCCCCGCCACATACGGCGACAAATTTTCAATATTTTTTCTAACCCACTTCATAATTGTCCTCAGATGCTGGATACGACCCCAGTATCTTTAAGAATTTACATCTACCCTCTAATATTTCTAAAGACTTTTTTATATACCGATGGTTCTGATGTCCTTCTAAATCAATAAAGAAATAATAATCCCATGCCTTCTTTTTAGAAGGCCGAGATTCTATCTTACTTAAGTTGACACCAAATCGTTTAAAAGGTTCAAGCATCTCATAAAGGGCGCCAACTTTATCTTTTATAGAGAACATAAGAGAAGTTTTATCATGACCAGTAGGTTTAGGTTGAGTTTTTCCGATTACGAAAAAACGTGTAATATTATGTCCAGAATCTTGGATATTGTGAGCAATAATAGGTAGTTGATATAATTCAGCGGCTAAAGTAGAAGCAATAGCTGCTGATTTTTTTTGTTTTGCCGCTTCTTGAGCCGCATGAGTAGTACTTGAAACTTCAATAAGTTGAGCTTTGGGTAAATTTTTTTGTAACCATAACCTGCATTGACCAAAAACCATCGGGTGAGAGTAGATTCGTTCAACTTCACCTATGGGGAAATGAGATAAAAGATTATGACTAATTTCTAATAATATCTGAGCACAGATTTTTAAATCAGAGTCGATAAACATATCCAGTGTATGAGTAACCGCACCTTCAATAGAATTTTCAATTGGTACAACCCCATAATCAGCATTATTTTTTTCAACCTCAACAAAAACTGATGAAATAGAATCACATGCTTGATAGTTTACCAGAGAACCAAACTTTTTAAGCGCAGCTTGATGAGTAAAGGTAGCGGCAGGACCAAGATAGGCAATAACTAAAGGTTTTTCTAAAGCTAGACTTGAAGACATAATTTCACGATAGATACTGGTTACCGCTTTAGAAGTAAGTGGGGGCTTTACAAGTTGAGATACTCTTCTTAGAACATATTGTTCGCGGTCAGGACAATAAATACTGGTGTTTTCTTTTGTTTTTAACTGGCCTATTGCCGAAGAAATTTTTGCCCTTTCAACAAGAAGCTTTATAATATTTCGGTCAAGTTTATCAATTGCTTTACGCAGTTTTACCAGTTCCTTTTTCATCTTTTTCACACATCTTGTTGTTTTGCAAATTGTTAAATTGTTCTGCAAATGACTGTTGTTGTTCTGCGTTAGGAGGAAATTTTTCCATTTTGGGTAACTCTTCCAAAGAATTTAAACCAAAATACTCAAGAAATACCCGCGTGGTGCCATATACTTTAGGTCTTCCAGGGGTTTTCTTATGTCCCAACACTCGAATTAAATTACGCTCCTGAAGTGTTTTTATAACGCCATCTATATTTACTTTTCTTAATACCTCTATTTCAGATTTAGAAATAGGTTGTTTATATGCAATAATAGCTAATGTTTCCATCGCCGCTTGAGAAAGCCTTTCTTGATTTTGAGGCCCCTTGTATAATCTGCGTAAAAAATGAGAAAAATGAGGGGAGGCAATCATTTGGAATCCACCCGCAACCTCACAGATACGTATCCCTCTATTTGATTGTTCGTATTCTTCCTTCAATTCTAATACTTTTTTAAGCAATGTTTGGGAATCTACATAATTAAAAATCCGACGAATCTGGTCACAAGATATTGGTTTATCAGTTGAAAATAATACTGCTTCGATGGCTGCTTTAAGGTTATCTTCAGGAATATTTTCAAAAGGTCTTTTATCATAAATACTCTCTTTTTGTTTTGACTCAACTATAATATCCTTCATTTTATCTTTCAATTCTTTTTTGTTTGTACACTTCGTTTAATAATTCCTCTGTGGATTTTAGTTCTTTTTTTGTGTGTTCCAAAACCCTAGCGATCATTTGTATTGCTTCATGTTTTTTATAACCCAATTGTAATAACACAGCTAAAGCTTCTTCTTGACTATCTCGAGAAACTTTTTCAATAGAAGCGGTCTGACTGTCTTTTAGTAATCCGAACTTTGCAACTTTATTTTGTAGTTTTGCTATAATTTCTTTAGCCCTCTGAGTACCAATCCCAGGAAGGGATTTTAGAAATTCAATATTTGCTTCATCTATAGCTCTGGCAATTTCAGAGATAGGTTTATTAAGAGCTTTTAAAGCTGCCTTAGGACCAATTCCCGAAACAGTAATAAAACTTTCAAAAAATTCTTTTTCGATGTTATTAGTAAAACCAATAAGAACAGGTATACTACGAGAAGGATCTGTTTGGTAATAATGATAAGTTACTAAACTAACCTGTAAACCCTCCTTTACTGTGGAATTAAGGCGCTCCATTACAGTTAAAGGTAAGAAAACTTCATAGGTTAATCCATTAACATCTATTAATAAATAATTTTCACCTATTTGTTTTATGGTTCCTGTAATTCTGGCTATCATATATTAAAGATATGTTTCCTTGAGGTGATATTATTATAGGCAACTGCTAACGCAAGTGCATCGCTGGCATCCTCAGAATATTCGCAAGGTAATGAACGGAATTGGCAACTTATCATGCGTTTTATCTGTTGTTTTGAAGCCAGCCCTTTTCCCACAATAGCTTTTTTAACTCTAGTTGCAGGCAGTTCTTCAATTTTTATACCACAAGAGGCCGCTGCAAGTAAAAAAACACCACGTGCATGTCCTAAAATAAATGCAGTTGTTGGATGACGATAATGTACATAAACTTTCTCAATCACCATGATATCGGGACGGAATTGTTTTATTATTTTGATTGCTTCTTCATAAAGCAGTAATAAACGCCTTGCGAAAGTTTCTTTATATTCGGTTTTGATTGTTCCTGCACAAAGTAAGGTTTGTTTATTCTTTGTAGATTCAATAATACTAAAACCTGTTACCGTTAAAGCTGGGTCTATCCCTAGTATTCTCATTACTGCCCACTTGAAATTTGTTCCATAATTTCATCAGGGATATCAAAATTTGCATATACCTGTTGAACATCATCGTGTTCTTCTAGAGCATCAATCAGTGCTAATACAGCTTTTGCATCGGTTGCATTTAGTTTTATAGTGCTAGAAGGAACCATTGTTATTTCTGCCTGCTCCCAAGGAATTCCTTTCTTCTGAAGAGCTTGTTTAACATTTTCAAAATCCTGAGGTTTTGAATATATTTCATAGGTATCCGATTCACTTTTAACATCTTCAGCGCCAGCATCTAACACTATTGATAATAACTCGTCTTCACTAATAATTTCTTTTTTTACGCTGATACATCCTTTCATCGAAAACATCCAAGAAACCGATCCGCTTCCTGCTAAGTTACCATTTTTCTTTGACATAATGTTGCGAATCTCAGCAGTTGTGCGATTTTTATTATCGGTAATAGCCTCAATAAGTAATGCTACACCTGCTGGTGCATAACCTTCATAGGTGACTGACTCATAAGTAACACCTGGTAATTCACCTGTTCCGCGCTTAATAGCCATCTTTATATTTTCCTGAGGCATATTGGCCTCTTTGGCGCGAGCAATGGCAGTTCGTAATTTGGCATTAGTTTCGGGATTACCTCCTCCTTCTCGCGCGGCAACCGTAATTTCTTTAATAATTTTAGTATACATCGCGCCTTTTTTGGCATCAGCAGCTGCTTTTTTTGCCTTATTAGTTTTCCATTTTGAATGACCTGACATTATTCCTCCTTGTTTATTTTCGTTAATTAATGAAATCGGACAGGCAGCATAAGCCGGGTTCTGTCTATTGTGTGTGGCCATTTTTCTTAAGATCTCTGTTACCAGTAGATCTTTTGCAGCCAACCCGAGACTCATATCGGAGGGGGCTTCTCCTTGTCTCCTATTTGGCCTTGCTCCACGTAGAGATTGCGACGTTTCACCTCGTAGCATGATTAAGTTTACCACGATATTCTCGGTAAACCTAATTTGCTACTACTCGTCTCTGTAGCTCTAATCCTCTTTAAGTAATAACTTACTTAAAGGGTCGGGTGTTACCCGCTACGTTGCCCACTGGAGCCCGGACTTTCCTCCCTTCTGACAAAGCAGAAGAGTAGCCACCTGCTGCCTGCTCCTTCATATATTCCTTGATAGCCTCAGAAGCTAACTTATCTGCACGGTTGTTTTCTAAACGAGGTATATGTTCTATAACAACCTTTTTAAATTTAGAAATTAAATTTTGTGCTTCGTTATAAAGTTGTTTAAGCCTTGGGTGTTGCACTTTATATATATTTTTAAGCTGGCGACATAATAGTTCACTATCAGTTCTTACTATGACAACATCAGGTTTTAAATGATAGGCTTGTTCCAAGCCAGAAAGTAAAGCAGTGTATTCAGCAACATTATTGGTATTATGACCAATAAAATCTTTTTTTTCAAAAATAACTTTCTGATTATCATAAATAACTACCCCAATGCCACTAGGGCCGGGATTACCACGAGATGCACCATCAATATAAAGACTAAGTACTTTCATCGGTAACGAATAAAATGCGATTACAAACTTCACAGGTAACCAGACGCTCATACATCTTTATAAGATTAATCATTTGAGCTGGAACAAACATATTGCAACCAGAACAGCTGTTATTCTTTACACTAACAATAGCCAACCCCTCGCGACTGCGTAAAATTCTTTCATACTGAGACAAAATACTTTTTTCTAAGTATGGTGTAATCTGATTACGTTTTGATTGTAACAATGAAATATTTGCTTCAATTTCTTTCTGGCGAGCTATTAAAACTTGCTTCTGAGCATTAAGTTTTTTTTCCTCTTCTTCCAGATGTTTCTTTTCTGCGTCTATGCGTGATTTAACTTGCTCAATTTTTTCCATTGATTCTAAAATTTTGTCTTCAATTAAAGAAGCATCTGCTTTGGCATCTTGAATCTGAACCAACATAGCATTATATTCTTTGTTTGTTTTAAGACTGTACAATTGTGTCTGTAATTTTTTAATTGATTCCTCCTTTGAGGCAAGTTCTAACTCAGCATCTTTTTTTTCTTTCTGAACATTAAGATATTCTTTTTCAATAGCTGCAAGTTGTTTTTTCTTTTCTTCAAATTCTTTAATTAAATTATCTATCTGTTGTGGTATTGCGTTTTTCTCATCATTAAGCTTGTATATTTCTCCGTCAAGAGCTTGTAACTCTATAAGTTTTTCTAACTGTATTTTTAAATTTGTTGATGACATTTTATCTTCATATATTTTCTAAGTAACATGGGCGATATAGGAGTCGAACCTATGACCTCCACAATGTGAGTGTGGCGCTCTAACCAACTGAGCCAATCGCCCAAACTTCTGGGCCCAGAAGGGTTCGAACCTCCGACCAAGTGATTATGAGTCACCTGCTCTACCACTGAGCTATGGGCCCAAAATTTGTTTAGTTAGAATATATAATATACTATTTTATGAGGAATTTGGCAAGGGAAAAATTAGAAGAGATTATTTAGATTAACTGCTGAATTTTAAAAAAAGATATGCAAAAATTGCGATAAACAAACCTATTGTTCTATACTGTAGAATAGTAATTTTTTCAAGTTTGACATTAAGATAATAAACAGTTTTTTGTTTAATCAACATAACTAACCTAAATAGAGTAAAAAAGATAAGAATTAGGCTAATAAGCGTCAATACTGGCCATCTTTTAAAATACATTTGAAAAATTGTTACAAGTATCAAAAGAAGTAATGTTATTAACGTTTTTCTAATATACCTTCCAGCCAGAAATAACAATATTTTTTTTGCTAAGCCCGGTAAAATACAGAAAATTATACCCAATATTAGCCATATTAAGGCAACTATTCTAGTAATTGCTAATTGCACAGTAAATTTTTAGAAAATAAATTTTAGAAAAATTTTAGGAAGCAAAATCAATTAGGTTGTCTACACCAAAATCCACACCTGTCTGCCAAAGGTTTTGTTCAATGTGTTTACTCCATACTACTTTTGCCTTACGTCGGATTGGTTCAGAAAATAAGAAACATCTGTTTATAGTAATAGTAATATTTTCACCAGGATCAAATGGAACAGTAGAAATAATTCCTGCTCCACGACTGGATAAATCAGCAACAATAGACAGAATACCATGGATCTTTTCAGTATCAATAATTGCTTGTGAACCTAAAGGAAATCTTTCATAATTACGTTGATACTGTTGACCTTGCTGTTGCATCTTAGCTCCTTTTTATATTCTGTTATAAACTATCTAATAAAAAAGCCACTATCTCCTTTGTGGCTGGTGGTTTTATTATATACGAATTTTTATTCTAATCCAATTAAAAAATTAAAATTTTCTAAATTCAATGCGATAGATTAACTTTACGAACCTTCTTAAAATATATTCCTAAACGATGTTGATTATTTTCCAAAGGCACATTGGAACGAACCTCTCCGGTAACTTCCATAGGACCAGTAAATTTTACCAAATCATCATGAACTTTGAGAAGAGTAAAACGCATAGATAAAACAGTTGCTGGAGGTATATCTATATCCGTAACCATCGCCATACCCTTACGATTTATATCAATCATCTGTGCAACCATGTCTTTTCCTTCTAATAAAAAACGAGCATTAGGTGGTTGATTCATTCTGTAGATAACCGTACAATTCATTCTTATTCTTTTTATGGCGCGCCGTTCAGGCCCACTATAAACCAAATCCATAGATATCTCCTTAGTGTTATTAGTTTTCTAACTTATTTGTAGCATAAATCATACCAAGAAATTGATAATGTGGGTATCAATAACTTGTTAAGATAAAATGGGTTAGAATAGTGACCTTTTTTAATAATTTAAAAAAGTAAAAAAGTTGTTTTTTTAATACACAATGTTTACTAAAAAAAATTCACCGACACAACAAAACAAAAGGACAATTCTTACAATAATAAGGATTCTCCTCATCAGCATCAAAATTTACACTTTTATTAATTATTTCTTTAAGGATACTTTTCAAAGCCTTTGAAAATACCTGATTCGCTAAAAAAATATTTTCATTGGTGAGTTTTTTTAAAAGAAAATTAATTTTTAAAGGTGCCAGATGATAAATAGCTGCGTTAATAAGACGGTCTGGATAAACTTTTTGAAGGAATAAGAAATAGAAAGGTAATTGGAATGAAACCAAAGTTTTCTTTAATTGTTTTCTATCACAGCCTGCTCTTTCAATTTTAGTAATCTCTTTTGGTTGTTCAGGATTAAGAGAAGTTTTATAATCTAATGCAAGTAAGCTGCTATCTTTAAGTTCGTCAATTCGATCAACTCTAAAAGAAATAGAAAATACATTTTCATCGACAAACAGTTTATCTTGTAAAGTTTTCTCTACTGCAATAATTTTATAGGTATCGCGCATCTCTTCATTTCTGATAAATTGTTCAAGACGGAAACGTATAACTTCTTTAAGAAGAAAGGAATCAGCACGCATTAGACGCTCAAAAGTAGATGTAAATTTTTCGTTAAAAAGTTGATACAATTTATTTTCTAACTCTTTGAAATTGTAAATTTTTTTACCGACTAGAGGACGATAGAACTCTTCAAATAGTTGATGGATAAAATTTCCGATAATAATTGTTGTTGGTTCTTCAATAAATTTTTCTTCTTGCTGTAATCTTAATACATAATGGAAATAAAATCTACGTGGACAGTGTAAATATGTAGTTAAACTAGTAGGTGAATAGATAAGATTCTTTAAGTAAGAACAAATTTCATCTGTTTTTTTAATACAGTCTTTTTCAGGCAAGACACTTACTCTAAACGCAAATTCACGTATATTAGCTATATCTAATCTGCGGGTTTTCTTCTGTCGCTTCCAAAGAAGTTCTTCTACAAAACGAGATTTTTCTTTATCTTCTCCTTCTTCATATACAAGCCAAACCTTTTTTGCATAACTTATCAATCGTGAAAAATGATAATGTTGAATTTGTTCTTCTTGTTCAAGACGGTTAAGCCCCAATGATATCATTACCTCACGGGGAATAAGGGGTTCATAAATACTTACTTTTGGTAAAATGGATTCTTGCGCATCCATTACTATAACATATGAAAAGTTGAGCGCTCGTGTCTCAAAAAAGCCTAAAATCTGCAAACCCTTTAATGGCGAGCCACGAAAAGAGATTTGTCCTTGCTCAAGGAGGTATTTTAAAATCAAAAAAATTTCTCTTTGAGTAAGTGTCTGATTCGAGAAATTACTATTTTTTAGCTCTAAACTAACTGTTTCAATTAACTGGAGCATCTTCAAAAATAAAGGATGTAACTGTTTTTTTTCACTTACTTTAAACATAGCAACAAAATTATCTAGGCATTTACTAGCACTTAGTAAAGTGTCGATATCTTCCCATTGTCTAAAGAGAGTTTGATGTAACCTTTCTAAAACCTTGTTAGCAATTTGAACAAAATCTTTAAAGTTTAAGTCGGTAGTAAATTTCATTAGATGTTCATAAAGTTGAACGTTTGAAGCTATTTCATTTAGGTCAAAGAAGATAGTATAATTCCAATCCGAAGATAATTCACCGTTTAATATTCCTTCAATAGTATTGACAATATTACGAATTAAGTCAGGATTATCCTGGTAAATTAGGTTTCTTATCAGGGGGTGGGTAATTATTTCTAAATAATCCTGCCTATAATAAAGTCTACCCTTTCGGGTTTCTTGTGCTTTTAGTATTGCACTTACCAGATTAAAGAGGGCACTTCTATTTAAAGGATATCCCAAACTTACATTACATTCTTTTATTACACTTGAAATTTGACTTAAAAGCGGTATGATTTTTTCTGCTTGCGGAACAACTACTACCGTATCGTCAGGATTAGGAATTTTTTTTAGGACATCTGTAATAGCTGCAATCTGCGAATGAGTATCAAAGCACTTAAGGCATTCTAACTGTGGTTCTTGTTCAAATTCAGTAAAGGGGCTTGGTATATGCTCTTCTATAATTTCACCTATATGTTGCATATAAGGAAATTCTTCTGGGTCACCTTGCAAGATGCACCAAGTATTTCCTTTTTTATAAAGTTTTTTTAAAATTTGCTCTTCTGTTCTATGTAGATAAAAAATGTTGCAGAATAGCAAGGCATCAATGTTATTCGGATAAAATTCTTCTATAATTCTAGAACAAATAAGATATTTCGTAGCACGAGTATATAAACTTCGTTTATCCAGTTCATTGTGAAAAGAATCTCTTAAAGTCGCACAATGGCGTAAAATATCATTGATACTGTCTGGGACATCATATCCGATGTCTGCAGCATTTTGTATAGTGAACAACTTTTGATTATCAACATCTTCTAGATCTAACTGTTCAATAAAAGAAATAATTTGTTTGGCCCAAGGGAGAAAATCGGCAAAGGTTTGATTGGATTTAACAATACCTTTGGTATATTTATTAGCTAGCTGATAAATTAACCAACAAGCGTCTAGTTCTTTAATTACTGGTTTTAGAATTCTTGATTCATCTAATATAAAATCGATAAACTCTTCCATTGAAAAAAGTTTAGGAGAGATATAACTTTTTCCAAATTTTCGTAAAAAGGCATGTTTCAGAAAAAGAATTGGTCGTTGTCCACCAAAAACGAACAAAATCTTTTCTAAAGAATAACCATTTTTAAGAAGTTTGTTATCTGTGAATTCTACAAGGCTATTAATAAAATTAACCTGATTGCTGAAAACTACTACTTTAGACATAAAATCTTACTGTTTTATCTTGATCAAAAAAAAGAAGAACTCCTTCTACTTTTTTTTGAGGATATATCTCTTTCAGGATTTCTAAATATTGCTTTAACTGGTTGATTTGTTGTTGATACTTACTAGGACTTGATTTAAAATCAATTACTATAACTTTTTCAGGATAGATAAGTAATCGGTCAATTCTCTTTGTAGTAGCGTCTTTAGTTATTAATTCCTGTTCACACCATACTGTACAATTGACAAAGAAAAACTCTTGCCAAGACGTTCTCATTACAAGTTGTAATATATGCTCAGTGTATTTCTCCGTTTCTTGTAATAATGCTTCTTTTATAAGAACTGATTGAACAGCTTTTTTTACAGTTTCTAGGTAGTTTTCTTTTGTTAAGTATGTTATTTTTGCCAAAATATTATGTAAACGTTCTCCTTCTTCTGTTCTTACATCTTCTTGTTGAGAAAAAACAAATTCTTCATTTATCAAAGAGATCCAATCTTTATAAGAGAAACTAGGAAGAAACTCAATATCACGTTTCAAGGATATCTTTGTTTTAGGTGAATCTGGCAATTTTCCAAAATAACAATTTCCTTCTTCTATAAGGTAGTGGTAATCTTCATTTTTCTTAACTGGTAATCCAATATAAAGTTCCTTCTCCGCCCTGGTAAAAGCAACATATAAGGTATTTAACTGATCTATAATCGTTCGTTTCACTTCTAAACGATACAAATCACTCAATTGTTTAGAAAAAATAATACTATCTTTTTTTAACCGGACAAGGGCAAGCGTATCTTTATCATGATAAACTAAATTTCCTCCTACTTTAATTTCTATATCGGCTTCAGGGACGATTACTACTTGAAAACCTAATCCTTTAGCTTTATGAACTGTTAGAATATTCACTGCGTTTGTTTGGCTAGTTTCTACATAACAATCTTCATCAGGAGCTATTTGAAGATAGTCTAAAAATCCTGAGATAGTAGGATATTCTTTCTCTTTCAGATGAATTAACTCAATGAAACGCATAAAGAAACCTTGAAACTTTGAAAAAGATTTTAGTATTTCAAATCGTTCAAAAATACTTACAACTAATTCATATAAAGGCATATAACCGCCAAGGCTATAAAACTCTGCAATTAACTGGTTCCATATAGAGGGAAACTCATTCATGAATATCTGATAATACTTAACTGAAAGATAATTGTCTAGAGAACCTAAACGAAAAAGAAATTCATATATTTTTTCTGAGAGTATATTTGCTTTTGATAGAAATATTTTACCAGTAATAAAAGAACTGAAAGCTAAATTATCAGAGGGATTTTTTATGAATTTAAGAAACGAGATTATTTCTTTTATCAGTGGATGTTTACGAATATTTATAGTCTTTTCGGATTGAACAGGGATATTCAACTCAATAAGCCAATTGGCATATTGTTGAACATCTTCATTAGAGCGGGCGAGAACAGCAATATTACGATACTCAAAACGTTTACTGCAATCGACGATAGTTTGTGTAATTAGTTGACGAACCTGTTCTTTCCGTTCTTCCGCATCTTGTCCTCTGATTAATGTTAAATTCACATATCCTGTATCTGCTGTTTCTAAAGCTTGCTGTGCTGAATCAGCATAAAAAGAAACTATTTGTTTTTCATCTTCTTCATCGAATTTTAAGATTATAAAGCGCTCTTCACTAAAAATTTTTCTTATTATACGGCGAATATTTTCTGTGCTAAATAAACGATTATTAAAAGCAACAATCTCTTTTGCAGAACGGAAGTTAATTTTATGTTTCTTAACTAATGGTTGATAATGCTCAAACAACTTTTTTACCTGGTCAAATAAATCAACTTCGCCTCCTCTAAAGCGATAAATAGCTTGTTTTTTATCTCCAACATATAGAAGTGACCCTCCGCTGGCAAGAGCGTCATTGATAAGCGGATAGAGATTATACCACTGTAAAGAACTTGTATCTTGAAATTCATCTATAAGATAATGCCTAAAACGGCAAGATAAACGGATATATAACTCAGGAACACTTAAAGAGCCATTACTGAAAAGTTTGTTTGCCAAGCGATTTAGTTCACCTAAAAAAACGATGTTGTTTCTACGGTTGTATTCTTCGAAAATATTTAAGAAATATTGGTAAAGACGAATATAACAGTCAAATAATGCAGTTGCTTCAAGTTCTGCTAATTTTTTACATTGGATTTTAATTTTTCGCCAGAGATTAGTAAGATTTTGTTCAGGATTATAACCTTTTCTTAACGGCACATTATCTTGTGTAAAAAAATCTCCTAAATCAGAAACAGAGATACTTAATGGATTATTTTTTATAATCCTGCCGAGGCTTTTTTTAAAATTTTTGTTGCATTCTAAAGGTAAATTGTCATTAAGTTCTTTAAGGAGCAAAAATAATTTTTGTTTTTCTTCAAAGAAATTATTTCTACTTTCTAATATGAAATTACCTGCATAAGTATTCTGAGCTGAAAGCATCCAGGATAGTGTACGATAAATAGCTTGTTTTGCAATCCAGTGGGGATCGTCTTCTAAAATTAGATATTGTCTAAGAAATTCCTGAAAAATTTTTTGAATATTAGTATCGGTTCTTGCCTGTTCTAATAAAAAATCAATCGCATAAAGTATTTGCTCTTGAATATCGGTTTTTATTGAAAAATTTGGGCTTAGCCCCAGGTGAAATGCACAACCTGCAAGAAGAGTGTTAATAAAGCTATCAATAGTTTGTACCTGGAAGAAATTGTAATGTCTAATAATATAATCTAATGCTCTTGAGGCTTTCTCTTGTAAAGCAGTTATATCATTGCCTAGAAAAGAAAGTAAGCTTTTACGCTCAGTGTGGTTTTCAAAAGTGTCTAAGGCAATACAGCGCAAAAATTCAAGAATCCGAGTTTTCATCTCAAAGACAGCTTTATTTGTGAAAGTTATAGCAAGCAATGAATGAATTTTATTTACTGAATATGGATCAGATAACAAAAAATGAACATATTCCTGACTAAGATAAAATGTTTTTCCAGAACCAGCAGATGCCTCAATTATCAGTACATTTGGTCTATTCATAGCAATTGCTTATAGTAATACAGCTATTATAGTCAACAATAATGGATTTTAAATAAGATAAAATAAATTTAGAATCTATAAATCTAGACAGTCTTTTAGTTTGCGGTAAACCATAAGAAGACTGTTCATAAGAAGCACTCAGAAAAAGCATCTCTTTCGCACGTGTAAGGGCAACATATAATAGACGGTGTTCTTCATCTAAGGCATCTGGATTATCAAAAGAGAAACTACTAGGTAATACTCCTTCGACTAATCCCATCACAAAAACTACACGCCATTCTAAACCTTTTGCAGAGTGAATAGTTGACAAAGTAACAGATTCTTTTTTTGTTTCTTGCGTCAAATATGGCTGGTCTTCAGAAATTTCTAAAACAAAATCTGCAAGAAAATTTTCAATATCTCTCAAATCCTCATAACGAAGAATTATCTCTTTTAATACCTCCAAATCTTGTAATCTGTCAAGTACATCATCATATTTATTTTCTAATATAGGTTTATAATAATGTAACAGACATTCATATTTTCGTTTTAGATTATAAGAAGGATCTTCAAGCTTTTTAAATAAGCTAATAAGTCTTTCAAGTTGTGGACGATGGAATCTTTGTGATAAAAAGTTTGCTAAAGAGATATTATTTTTACAAAATCTAAATTCTTTTATAATTTGCTGAGCAGTCTTAGGTCCTATACCGTCAACAAGTAAGAGTACTCGACGTAACGCAATTTCATCCATAGGATTAACAAGTAATCTAAAATAGCTCAATAGATCTTTGACATGGGCAGTTTCTTGAAATGCCATTCCTCCCCATACTTTAAAAGGTATAGAACGCTTTTGCAGTTCTATCTGAACAGGTATGGACACATAAGAAGAGCGAAAAAGTACTGCTTGTTCAGCCAGTGTAATCCCTTTATTTAGATTTTCCGAAATCTTGTCAGCTATCCAACTAGCTTCGTTGAAACTGTTACGACAAAGTATAAGATAAGGCATTTCCCCAGTAAGTTGTTTTGCCGAATATAGTTGTTTAAAATAACGATGGCGCATCTGAGAAAGTATAGCGTTGGCAACATCAAGGATTTTTTGCTGACTACGGTAGTTTGCTTCAAGCTTAAATACTTTACAGTTTGGAAACTTATTAACAAATGTCATAATGTTACGATGGGTTGCTCCACGGAAACGATAGATACTTTGAGCATCATCTCCAACTACACATATATTTTGATGTTCCTTAGCCATCAAATAAACTATCTCTGCCTGTAAAGTATTGGTATCCTGATACTCATCTACCATAATGTAGCAAAATTGCTGAGATATATAGCTACGTAATTTTTCTTGTTCTTTCAAAATATAATAAAGATTAACCAACAAATCCTCATAATCCATATATCCATGTTCTTTTTTAATTTCTTGATATTTTTTATTTATTTTAATAATCTCGCTTGTCCAATCAGAAAAAACCGGATATTCATCTTCAATAATTTTTTCAACAGATAAATTCTTATTGATACTACTTGCAAATATCTTTCGAAGCTGGTCTTTTTTAGGAAAAGGTTTTTCTAATTTATCCAACCCTAACTGCTTAGTGCACCAAGAAATTACCTGTTGGCTGTCTTCTTCATCAAGAATTACAAAGGTATTAAGTTTCAAAACCTTACTGTATTTATTTAAAATTGAATATGCAAAGGAATGGAATGTTCCCCCTGAGACATTACGCGCTTGATAATTGTGTTTGGCGGCACGTAAAAGCATTTGCGTAGCAGCTTTTCTTGTAAAGGTAAGAAGAAGAATTTGGGAAGGATTAATATTGTGGTTTATTAGGTTTACAACTCGGTACTCAATTACTAATGTTTTTCCAGAACCCGCCCCCGCTACTACTAAACAAGGACCATTTAGATATTGGACAACTTCTCTCTGTGCAGGATTGAGTTTATACAAGAAATCACTCATGGTGATATAGTGACAGTATCACCTTCAGAAATACCATAACGTTTCACAAAACCCGCAGGAACTTCAAGAACATATCTGATAGGAACCGAAGCAGAATAAACAGGACAGTTGTCCACAGTACATATAGGGACATTTTGAGTGATTTCTACTATCTTCTTTTCAGAATCAATCCAAATAAAATCTAAAGGAAAACGCATGTTTTTCATCCA
>JAOAET010000027.1 GCA_026416665.1 Candidatus Omnitrophota bacterium
GCTACGTGGAACGGACTTCTCTAAAATACTTGTACACACCGATACTGATGAAGGTGAAGTTGTGCGTTATTTTCGTATGGCTGTGCAAATTTTGCGCCAGCTTTCCGATAACCCTGTATGTTCACCTATTCTTAAAGAAAGAATAAAACAAGCTATTCAACTAATTAATCGTGATGTGGTGGATGCTGAAAGACAACTTAGGGCAGGAGAATAACAAAAGACTATATTAAAAGACACTTTTAATTAAGAAAAACTACTTAAACAGGTAACATTAAGTATCTTAAATACAAATATCTGTGTAATAAATAAGAGAATGACTTATTAACTACCCATTTAAACTTATCTTTTAAACAAGTGCATGCATATCTCCAAAAAACTATTTCTTTATTGTTGCGTCTTTACTTTCGTCTTCTTCTTTGCCCCATTCCTCTTTATTACATTCTTTACCCTCGGAATTATAATATTTAATGGTGTAATCTTCTTTTCCTTCTTCTTTCACCATAGTCATTTTTCTGCCATCACTATACTGTGCTGTCCAATTAACGGATAGAACATTGCCATTAGCCTCTAGAATCCTTTCACATTCAACCCGCTTACAAATTTTTTCTCCATCAGAAGTTTTTGTTATTGTGCTGTACTCAGTAGTTTTCCCTGTTTCTGAATCAACAACATAATTTTTTTCTATATTAATCTTAACATTATTACCCCTACTGATAGTAATGATTTCTTTCACAATATTTCCTTTACTGTCATATTCATAGCTGCGTTCTATTAAAGAAAAAGGAATTAACTTTTCTTCTTTACCTATTAATCTTCCATCTTTATCATAGTAACAAGTAGTAGTTTTCTCTATTTTTATTGAACCTTCTTTAACAGTGTCCGTAGAGAAGGTATTTTCTTTTGTTTCAGTAGTAATTGTTTTCTTTTCATACGCATTACCTTTAAATTCGCCTTTCTCCTCTATTGTGTCTGTTGAACTTCCAACTACTTTAAACCCACCACTTTGCCCTTTTGTCAAACCTGGCTTGGAAAAACCTTTGGTCCCCTCTTCCATAAACTTATCCAGAGAGAAAGGACCGTTTCCTTTTTTGGCAAGAACTTCTCTGTCAGAACAAAAGATAAGCAGAAACACACCTATTATTAACATCCCTGGCTAAATAATTATTGCTTTTTTCATGACCCCTCCTTTGTGAAAGACTTATAGTTATAACCTACTACTAAAAAAGCCGGTGTTGCTTTCATCGGCAACCCGGCTATCGATATAATAAAAACAAAAATTTAACCGACCCGTGGCTTTCCGCCCCCATCTTTCAATGGGTTTGGCTTTATCGATTACTTTTTATTAAAAGTTTAACATAGCAACAAGCTAATTTCAAGGCAATGATTTAAAAATTTTTCCCTTTTTGCAAGAAGAGAATCAACTGCACTATCTTAAGAAAAAAACCCTTCTTTAGAAAATACATCTATAATAACTACTTTCTTGAAAGGCTTCTAAAATAATCTTGAAGGATTTTCTTATGGTCAAAAGCAAAAATAAGTTTCTTGATATCCTTTGGACTAATTAGACGAACCTCCGCAGCATCACTTCCAGAACGAGGCCTGTTTTTAGTATGGGCAGTAAAAACAGTGGTTATAGTATGAAAACGTGGGTCACGTTGCGGGTTAGAATAAGTATGGAATTGTCTTAAACCTTTTAAAAAAAGACCAGTTTCTTCTCTTACTTCACGCCGGGCAGCCTCTTCTAGACTCTCTCCATAATCTACAAAACCACCAGGCAACGCCCATCCTAAAGGCGGGTTGCTGCGTTTAATTACCACAATATTACCTCTTAAACGAATAATTACATCTACACATACAAAAGGTGTTTTTAATCTGTGTGCAACATAATCAAGATAACCTAAACAATGTTTGGCACAGAGTTGATAAGCTGTTTTTCCTGAAGCATATAAAACAATTCTTTTTAGCGGATGTTTCTTTTGAATAAACCGAAAGATTTCTTGAGCAATAATCTTTGCAAAGACTCTAGCTTCATCACCGGATAACTGAGAAAAAGAAATTTCAAAGGCAAGCGATTTTGAGTTTTCCTTTTCATACCTTTCAAACTTACGTTGGTAATAAGACCTTATTGCTTGCTCATTTAAATTATGCGGCATAGAAATTATTTCTTCATTGGTGCTTGTTCCTGAGGAAGCAAGATATAAGATTATTTTAGTTTTTGCTATCTCTAATTCTTTTACATCCATATTCAATTTAGCCTACTCACCAATGATTTTAATAAGAACTCTTTTTCTACGTCTGCCGTCAAACTCTCCATAGAAAATCTGTTCCCATGGTCCTAAATCTAATTGACCTTTCGTAATTGCTATTACTACTTCTCTGCCCATAATTGTTCTCTTTAAATGTGCATCCGCATTGTCCTCACCTGTTTGATTATGTTTATAATTCTTAGGCGAATATGGTGCAAACTTTTCCAGCCACTGCCAAAAATCCTTATGTAACCCATATTCATCATCATTAATGAAAACACTTGCGGTAATATGCATAGCATTAACTAAACATAATCCTTCCTGGACACCACTTCTGGTTACTGCCTCCTGGACTGGCGTGGTAATGTTAATAAACTCTTGGCGGTTAGATGTATTAAACCAGAGATATTCTGTATAAGACTTCATTTGCGTTTCTCTAAGGTCATTGTTTGGTGTTCATAATCTATATTGACCTTAAAATTGTGTAAGAAAGACATCCCTAAAAGCCCATCTTTATTTTCTTCTCCTCTAAGATTCATAATTGCTACTGGTACATCAAAGGCCTCTATTTTACCTACTTGTATACTTTTAAGATTAATTAGTTTTACGGTTGTTTTTGAGCCATCTGCAAGAACAGCTTCACAGGTCTTTTTAATTGAGTTAATATCTATACCTAACTTATGTGCTACTTCTGGCGAGATAAAAGTAAGCGAGGCACCTGTATCTAAGATGAGGCGGGCTTTCACCTTATTGTTAAGTAACACCTCAGTCCAGTAAGCATTGCCCCCTGCAGGATATAAAGAAATTCTATCTCTATCTTGTTCTAATCTGGCTTGTTGTTGTTCTTTATTTTTTAGCTCAATCTGCTTATTGATCCATTTTTCTCTCAGGAGTTTATTTTCTTTTTCATTAGCCTGCTGTATACGAGAAATATCCTTTCGTTTTATCCCTATTCTTCCAAAGCCTATGTCAAGAATAATTTGTTCCTGATGTTCTTCAACAATAATACCTTCAATTGTTCGTCCATTAGACAGATACACTGTATCTGAGAAGGCAACACCTTTTAAGATACAGATTGCCCAGCATGCCAAGAAGAAAATCCAAATAAGTTGACTATACCAAATTTTTGTAAATACCTTCATATGCTTTTGTTTCTTTCACTGGAATAAAAATAAGTTGAGTAATGCGCGCATTTTGTTTTATACGTAGGCCTTGAGGGTTTCCCACAACAAGCACAAACTCACTTTTTCCACTAAAACCAGCATCCCAGACAGCAGTAACTGTAAAAGCTCCCATACGTAATAGAGAACTACGGGGACAGGCCACAGCTACTAAATCACAAGGCAAGCTAACTATCTCATTGGTTAAAACTTTATAGATACCTGGCTTAAGTATCCACCATCCATAAGGATGCTTTGGGTCGTCTTTAGTAAGAGATACCTCCTTATAATCTGCTAACACCCTTTCTTTATTTGAAAAGTCTAAAGCCCCTTGGTTAGAAAAATAAGATATTTTTGCTACAGTTAGATCAAAACCATTAGGCGTAAGTTGTGTCTCAAGATGGATAAAGTTACTAATCAATTGCTTTTCTTGAATAAGAGCCCGTATCTGTTCTTGATTTAGTATCATTGTTGTAATTTCCTTACTAAGTCTTCAGGCAAAGGCTTCAACTTAAATTGGCTATCTACAAAGGCAAGAGTAGTCTTTGCTTCTGCTATTATTATTTGTTCTTTCTTTATGGTATGTTCTAATTCTATACGCACACCCTTACAACAGATTAATTTCGTTGTAATTTCTAAAATATCCCCGTAACGTGCAGGCGCATGATAATCTATCTGTTGCCGTGCAACTACAAAGAATTTTCCTTTTTGCATTAAATCTAAAATATCAATACCTCTGTCTTGTAAAAACTCTGTCCGCGCCTCCTCCAAAAAATGTAAATAGTTAGCGTAATACACCACTTTTCCACAATCAGTATGATGATAATAAACTTTTCTTTTCATACAGCTACTTTCAATCTGCTTAACATCTTGTTTTTTTCATACCAAGGAACTTTTGATTTTATTACTACTCTCTGTAAAAATTGAATGGTAGAATCATAGGTCTTTCGATCTACAGGATAAGGAGTAGAATCTTTACCGCCGTGAGCAAAACTATAACGTGCTGGGTCTTCATACGAAGGCTTAGCCCCATAAATTACCTCGGCAACCAATGCTAAAGCACGCATGGTCTTAGGGCCTACTCCTTCTTGCGCAAGAAGTTGTTCATAGTTTGCTGGTTTTATCTGGCAAACTTTTGATAGTATTTTCTCAAGATAAGTGCTTTTATAAAAGTCTTCAGTAAGTACTGGGTGTAATCGAAACTCTTTATTCTCCAAATGGAGAAGTGTAAACCTCTGGTTATCAGCCGGAGAAAAACTCACCATTTTCGAAAGACTACAACTATATTTTCGGATAATCTGTATATCTTTCATCAAACAGTTAAATCCACCTTGCACCAACTCTGTTGAAATCTTGCGTGTCTGAGCACTCTGGCGTGAAGTTAAATCTAAAGTTGGAGATAATCTCTGGCTAACTATTGCAGAATGTGGCTCACAAACAAGGTCAGTAATTTTCTCAGAATACCAGTGATAACGCCGAGCAGTTTGGTTCTGAATATTCATACCTTGTTGAACTACTGCCCAAGCACCGCTTCGTGAGAAAAATAAGCAATGGTGGTAAATTTGAAAACCATCTTGCACCAGTGCACTATCAACCTTTGCTGCCATACGTGAGTTATAAACTAAGTTATTTGTCTGTTGCTCCGGTAAAGAAAGAATACCTGCCCAATGTTGAATTTCTTCAGGAGTTTTGCGGGAAGTTTTACCTTTTCCACCGCAGATGAAAAGACCAAATTCTTGTTCTTTACCACGCAGAGCCTCTTTGAGAGAAGCAGTAAGAATAGTAGTCAACCCCGATGCATTCCAGTCAAATGCAAGTACTGTCCCAAGAGACTGAAACCAAACTGGATCAGCAATACGCTTAATAAACTCATCAGGACCATATTCCTGAACAATTACTTCAAGAATGTGCCTGCCCAATTTCACCATTCGCTCAAAAAGCCAACGTGGACAGGTCCCGTAATCAAGTCCAAAAGTAGCTATTCCTCTATGTATCATCTCTTCCTTTGTTTGGGTTATCTAACACTTTTAGAAAGGATTATATTATTTTCCTGTTATAAGACATTTCTGTTGCTTTAATCTTCTTAGTAATTACTTATTGCAATAATACCATAAATAAAAGATAACTATATTCCAAGCAAATTCTGCTGTTTTCTACTACATCCTTACCCAGAAAATAACTTTTTATTCTCTATATTAACTTTTGGAACACCAAAGATATCCTTTAAAAAATATAATTTAAATCTATTTCTTAAAAGAAGATTTTTGTTTCTCCGCAAGTAATTTCTTAACCAATACATCTATCTCTGCCTGAGTTAATTTCCGCGAATCAAGAAACGGCTCTTTTGCGCAAGAAAAAGAACGTTGTTTAGTCAGCACAAAAACACTGATCGGTTCTCCTGGACGGATTGAGCGTAACTCTTCAACCGAAGCAAGGGTGCGCCCTACAATAACCACTGGACTTGCAGGTACAGGTTTATCTGTTTTACTGGCTTCTGTTCTACCATAAAAAATGCATAAACATCTTCCCTGTGGCCAATAGGCAACATCACCTATAGACACATCCATAGTTGCACTTTCTGAAGGAGCATCAATTTTTATATCAAAATAAATCTCATCTGCCCACTTTTGAACAAAGCTATGGATGGGTAGATGCTGAATAATTTCTTGACTTGTTGCTGAGTGATTGAAGCGAATATAAAAACCGTAATTTCTTGTCTTACAGACAATAAGCATTTTTCCCCTCCTAACTTTCCCTGCAAGGGATACTTCTTAGCTTAAATTTTTACCAGGACCTACCAATAACTTTTGCCTAAAGTAGTTCATCTTGCTGTATCAACTAATGTTATTAGCAAAAATAGGACATTAGGCAGAAATATTTATCTTCTGGTAATTAAAACTCTGTCTGTGCCTTAAGCGACTGCAACCCCTGTTTTTTAATTATACTAATAAACACATTAACTATTTTAGGATCAAGCTGCTCACCGCTAATCTTACGTAAAATAGTTAATGCTTCCTGCAAAGAAAACGCCTTACGGTAAGGCCTGTTGGCAGTTAATGCCTCAAAGGTATCTGCCACTGCAAGAATCCGCGCACCTAAAGGTATTTCTTCGCCAGCTAAACCTTTAGGATAACCTCCGCCACCAAATTTCTCATGGTGATGATAGATCATTTGTTTTACTTCATTGGATAAGTCCATATTTTCAAAAAAATTCAAGGTCAATGCCGCCAAATTATCTTCTCTATCATAATTTTGGCTAAAGTGTGGAAATTCTACCGGTTCAAGTATTTTCATGGCAATATCTGGATGGGACTTAACTATGCCATATTCATTCTCAGTAAGTGTACCCTTTTTTACTAAAATCTCCTCAGGAACACCAATTTTTCCTAAATCATGTAAAAGCCCCGCTATTTGAACAGATTCTCTCATTGAAGAAGACAAACCCATTGCTTGGGCGATTGCTGTAGCATACTTGGAGACAAGTACCGAGTGTCCTCGGGTATATTCATCTTTTGCTTCAATAGCACTGGTTAATGCGCGAATAATACTAAAGTATGTACGCCGTAAATTTTGATAAAGCATGGCATTTTCAAAAGCAACTGCACCGTGTGAGACCAGTGTAGAAATATTTTGGGTATCACGAGCAGAAAATAGTTCTTTTTGAAAACTTGCTAACATAAATATACCTAAATACCTACCTTTAGTAATAAAGGGAAACTCTATCACAGAATTAAGACTGCCTCTTTGTGCTCTACCGTTTGCTAAAGAAACAGACTCCTCTATCTTAGAAAGTTGAAGGGACTGCCCGGTTAAACTATTGGTCAGTTCTATCAAACGGTCACGCACTTTCTTAACAGTGTAACGGCTTATTGGCGTAAGGCTTTTAATGAAGATTTTTTGTGTGTCTTTACCTACTACAAAGACACCCGCTACATCGTATTTTAAAATACCCTCTATACCTTGAAGAAGTATCTTTACTATTTCATCTATATGCACAGTGGGATTAAGTGCCCTACTTAACACATTAAAACGAAACATATCCTGCGACCTGCGTTCTGAATCAATAAATACTTTTAAATTAGCAATAGCAGTAGTAAGCGCTTGTGCAAAAGTAATTATTTCTTCTGAACG
>JAOAET010000028.1 GCA_026416665.1 Candidatus Omnitrophota bacterium
GGAAATATTCGGGCATACCTTTCCTCATAATGTAAGGGGTTAATATGGCTACTTAAAAATCTGTTTATTCCGCTAGTTGCCTTAAACTCTTTGCGGATTATCTTAAAACGCGTTTGGGTATATTTAGGATACATTGGATTATCAGCAAAATAATCAAAACTATTAAAAGTAAAATAATGCTTATGCGTAGGGTCACGGAAAGCATCTGGATGAGAAAAATGGGGAACTTCTATTATTATTACTGCGTTCGGTTTAGAAATACGATAAATTTCTTCCATAACCTTAACTACGTTATCAAGATGTTCCAAAATATGTCGGCAAATAATTTTATCAAAAGAATTTGATTTAATGGGCCAAGGATAAAAATTAAGGTCAGCAACAATATCAACTCCAGGGTATTTAAATCTGTCTATCCCTATTGCGTTATATGTTTTTTTGTTTCCACAACCTAAGTCTAAAATAAACATATTTTTTTGTTTAAAAACTCAATTTTTAATACAGTCGAAATAAAATCAAGCTTTCTGTACTTTTAATATTAAATGTCTTCCAAACAATAACTCTTTACTTAAGATTATATTTTTTATCCTATTATAATCTACATCTGCCCCTTTAAGTTTTGCACGCATTGCTTTTAAGGACGTCTGAAGCACAATAAATGGCACTAAAGGCAGAGCCCAATACCCTTCATAAACACTTGTAAAAATTTCATCTATCTTAAATCCAGAATTACACAATAAATACTCCAACTCATGATAACGGTATGCAAAAATATGAAGATTAAAAATATTTGCCTTTGGGTTTCGAGATTGTTCCAAAGGTGGCTCTCTAAAATATTCGTAGTTTCCTTCAAGTAGATAACGAATTCGCGATTTAATACTTAAGATATTGGGAGTTGAAATAATTAAAAAACCGTTTGGCTTTATAACACGGTGGATATTCTGTAATACCTCATAGGGATTGCGCAAATGTTCGATTACCTCAACTAACAAAACTATATCAAAACTTTCATCAGCGAAAGGTAAAACTTTAGTAATATCACATTTTCTAAAAGGTAGGTAATCAAGATATTTAAATCTTGAATTATCAATATCACAAGCAACTACCTCAAACCCCATATCATATAACTGTTTGGCATATTCACCATCACCTGTTCCTATATCTAAAATCTTTCCTCTGGCAAGATTAGAACATAACTTAATAATCATTTCCCTTAATAAATTACGCTTTTCTTTTTTCATTTTACCTAATAACTATTGTTGAAATTAAACCATCAATAACTTATATACCGCTTCTTTTGCCTCTGCTACAGTAATATCATAAAGACAACGTCTTTGATTATTACATTCAGGAAGCCGTAACCGTTTATAACAGGGCCTACAAGCAACCGCAGCGGTCAAAATAATTGATTGCTGTGGATATGGCGGATAGATGCCATAAACTTTCTCATCAACAGGACCAAAAAAAGCAAGAATTTTTTTGCGAAAGGCATTAGCAATTCTCAAAGGCCCTGTGTCATTGCCAATAAAAATTTCCACTCTCTCAATTAAGGCAATTGTTTTTTCTAAAGATAGATAACATAGATTAAAAATCTTTTCTTTATTTTTTATTGGATTAAGAATATACTCAACATCTTCTTTCTCATTAGGACCAGCAAAGACAAAAACATAGGCATTTAATTCTTCGTGTAACCATTGTATTATTTCTTTAAAATTTTCTGCCGGCCAACGTTTAACTTTTGCATCTTTTCCAAAGGCATCGCCACCACAAGGCGCAACCCCAACTATCAAAGAATCCCGTGGATCTACATTATTTTCTAAAAAGTTGTCAGCCCATTTTCTCTGTTCTTCAGAGACTTCTAACATCATCTGGTATTCTTTGGGTATATGCCCAATAAGTTGCAAAACATCTAAATGATATTCGCAGACATGCTTTTGTTCGTAACCATCTATAGGTATTTTTTTCTGAAGGAAAAATCCCCTTTTTTTATAGTCTAACCCAATACGAAACGGAATCCCAGCACACCAGGCATAAAAACCATATTGAGTATTTAATGACAGATCAATACAGAGTTCAATTTTCTCTTTTTTTATTTCTTTAATAAAATTATAGAATTTTTTCCACCAAAGTATTACTGACCTTCTTTGTAGAGAAACCCATTCATTACGGTCATAAACAAAAGTTTTATATATATAAGGTTGTTTTGCTAAGAAACTATTCACCTTGGGATTACATAAATAGTATATTTTTATACCGTGATAAAACTTTATCAGATTTCTAATAAGGCAAGTTGAAAATAAGACATCACCTATCCCAAAGGGATTTATGATAAGAACTGATTCAAACCTCATTTTTTATTTAAAGCAATTACTACCTTCTCAAAAAGTTCGTCTATACGGTCAATTAAATCATTTCGTTGCTGATTGGCAAGGTCAATCTTCTTTTTTATCTTTCCCACATAAGAAAGAGTAACATCTTTTCTACGTGCCTCATCTTCTAAATGCCATAGTTCAAGATTTTTTTGAGCAAGGACAGAGATTGCCTCACCAATATTTGTTAGAACAGGGATACTGCCTATAAAGGACTTCGGATTATAGAGTTTTAATTTTTCATCCTTAAAGACTTTTCCTGTTTGATAACTACTGTAAACGTAGACATCAATTTCTTCTTCTAAATCTTTTATTTGTTTGTTTATTGTTTTAATTTTTATTTTTAACTCTTCCTTACTAAATTCTGATTTCCTGTTTTTTAACATTTCTTTAAGATGAAACTTACGTATATTTTTTATAGTAAGTTTATCCACTAAACTACCTAATGTTTCTGCCATAGAATAGCACCTAATTTTTTTGGTAAATTCTTTTCATCAAATCTTCTTACCTGATTTGCCGTATAAAAGATAAAAAAATACCAAAAGTGATAAGCTCAAAAAAGTCACGCTATTGGCCAAAATAATAACAGCGTTTTTAAGATGTATACCATAAACTAACCACAGAAAAACTCCCAAGGAAAGTTGAATAAGCATACCTAAGCTTAAGTCGTCTGCTGACTTTGTCTTATAAACCTTTACAATTTGCGGCACAAAAGAAAACATTGTTAAAACTGCTGCCAACATTCCTATTATCTGCCATAACATCTTTGATAAAACCTCTCAATATTCTGATACTTTTTAACAAGCCAATTTTTATGCTCTTTACACCAAATAATTGTCTGTTTTAGACCATCTTCAAAAGAAACTTTTGCCTGCCAACCAATTTCTCTACGAACTTTATCTGTGTTAAGTTTATAACGAAAATCATGACCTGGACGGTCTCGGACAAACTCAATATCAGACTGGTCTTTATCCATTAAACTAAGTATCTTTCTTACTACTTCTATATTTTGTGCCTCAAAACCACTCCCTAAATTATAAACCTCTCCAATCTTTGCCTTAAGAGCAATCTCTAAAATTCCTTCGGCACAATCATCAACAAAAAGCCACTCTCTTATATTTTTACCTTGAGCATAAACTTGAACTTTACGATTAAGCATTAAATAAAGAATTGCACGGGGAATAAATTTTTCAGGATACTGCCAAGGACCATAATTATTGCAAGGACGAATTATGATAGCTGGTATCTGGAAAGTGCGGATGTATGCCTTTATAAGCAAATCTGCTGAGGCTTTACTTGCAGAATAAGGGGAACTGGGATTTAGAGCAAAAGTCTCATTAAATTCACCTTCCAAGATGTCACCATATACCTCGTCGGTTGAAATTTGCACAAAGCGCTCTAAAGTATTTATTTTACGACATGTATCTAAAAGAACTTGGGTACCAACAACATTGGTATTGGTAAAAACCAATGGGTCTTTTATACTTCTATCCACATGAGTCTGAGCAGCAAAGTTTATAACTAATGATGGCTTTTCTTTTCTAAAAATACTTTCAATTTTTGAACGATTACAGATGTCTGTCTTATAAAAACAAATTCTAGATTTTACCTGACAAATCCGTTCAAAATCTCCTGCATAATCAAGACAATCTACTACCACAATCTTAAAACCCCGTTGGACTGTCAATCGCACAAAGGCACTACCAATAAAACCACATCCACCTGTTACCAGAATCTTTTTCATTTGGTGTTTAAATTTTTAAAATAATTTTGCACACATTCTTCTAAAACATCTTTAATTTCTCTAACCACAAAGCCCGATTGCTCTAATTTCGCCACAGAAAGAATTAAATTTGTTCTTACCATCTTAAGAACTTCAACCTTTATAACCTCAAATTGAAAATCAGGAATAAATTTTTTATAAACAGAAAGAAGTTGAGGATAATAAAGTCCGCCTTTATTACAACAATTGTAAATGCCTTTGGCGTCAATGTAAAGAAGGTGTTCCAGCATCTTAAGAAAATCAGGAATATAAGTTACGGAATTAGGCACATCAATTACCCTTTTATATTTAATTAACTTGTCCAATATGTTCTTTGGATGTGGCCTATCATCAAGTGGTATACGAATACGACAAATGAGTATATTGTATTGATTTGATAAAACTTCTAAAGCACGTTCAGCATAAATCTTGGAACGCGAATAAAATAAATCAAAAAAGTCAGGTATATCTGTTTCCTTAAGCGGAGTTGATTTCTGATAATCATAATGGTAAATACAGCCGCTTGAAATATGAACTAGTTTAAGGCCGTTACGAAGCGCTGCCTCTGCTAAAATAATTGGCACAAAGGTATTTGCTGTTAAAGTCATATCTTTATCCAACTCGCAATCATCAACGTTACGGCTACCGGTATAACCAATACAATTAACAATTACTTGAGGTTTAAAACGCTGGATTTCCTCTTCAGCGTCAGCAAGTTTAGAAATAATACGACTGGAAATATCACAGTCAAAAAAGTCTCTTAAGCGTTCTCCAATAAAACCTTTGCCAAAAATAAGAATCTTCTTATTAAACTTTTTCATCGGCAATACTTTTTAAATAGTCGCCATAGGAGGTATCAAAACTATTGGCCAATTTTCTTAATTGACCTGCGGTAATATAACCCATTCTATAAGCTACCTCTTCAATACAACCAATTTTAAGACCTTGTCTTTCCTCAATGGTTTTAATAAATATAGAAGCATCAATCAAAGAATCATAAGTTCCTGTATCAAGCCAAGCATAGCCCCTACCCAAAATTTTTACACAGAGTTTATTTTTTTTCAGATACTGTTTGTTTACATCAGTAATTTCTAACTCGCCGCGATTTGATGGCTTTAACTTTTTTGCTATAGAAACAACTTCAGAGTCATAAAAATAAATCCCTGTTACCGCAAAGTTTGATTTTGGTTTCTTGGGCTTTTCTTCTATGGACAGAACCCGAAACTTCTGGTCAAACTCAATGACTCCGTAACGCTGAGGGTCTTTAACATAATAACCGAAAACAGTTGCTCCTTTTTTAAGTTCACTTGCTTCCTGCAACATTCTTGATAATCCTGGACCACTAAAAATATTGTCCCCCAGAATTAAACAAACAGTCTCCCCACCAATAAATTGTTCGCCAATAATAAATGCTTGAGCAATACCCGCAGGTTTTTCTTGCTGGGCATAAGAAAACTTTACCCCAAGATGGCTGCCATCCCCTAAAAGTTTTTTGAATTGTGGCAAGGCCTCAACAGTAGAGATAATCAGAATATCACGAATACCGGCAAGCATAAGCGTAGATAACGGATAATAAACCATTGGTTTATCATAAACAGGAAGTAGTTGTTTACTTACTGCCACAGTTACTGGATAAAGACGAGTTGCCTTTCCACCAGCAAGGACAATTCCTTTCATTGTGGGCTCCTTATCTGAAATTTACGGCCTTTCTCTAATTCTTCTTTAAACCAGTCAATAGTTTTTTTAATCCCATCTGTCAAACTGGTTTTTGGTTTCCAGCCTAACAGTTTTTTGGCTAATCGTAAATCAGGTTTACGTTGTTTAGGGTCGTCACTTGGTAAAGGACAAAAAACTATCTTTGATTTTGAACCCGTAAGCGCAATAATTTTTTTGGCTAATTCTAAGACCGTGCACTCATAGGTTGCGCCTAGGTTTAAAGGGCCAGGATAATCTACTTCCATAAATCTTAAAATACCCTCTATTAAATCATCAACATAGCAAAATGAACGGGTATAGTTACCTTCACCGTAAACAGTTAGTTCTTTGCCTGTAAGAGCCTGATAAATAAAGTTTGACATTACCCTACCGTCGTTAAAACGCATACAAGGCCCATAGGTATTAAAAATTCTTACCACACGCACATTTATTTTATGCTGTCTAAAATAAGCGAAAGTCATTGCCTCTGCCGCTCGTTTTGCCTCATCATAACAACTACGTTCACCAATGGGATTGACATTCCCCCAATAAGTCTCAGGTTGAGGTGAAACTAACGGGTCCCCATATACCTCTGAGGTGGAAGCAAGAAAAAACCTTGCCTGATGTGCCTTAGCTATACCCAAACAATTATGCGTACCTAAAGTTCCGACTTTTATTGTTTTAATGGGGTGTTTTAAATAATCTTTGGGCGAAGCAGGTGAGGCAAAATGCATTACCCAGTCAAGCCGTTCTTCAATATAAAGCGATTTGGTTATATCGTGGTAGATAAAAGAAAAACGTTTATTTCTTTTTAATTCCTCAATATTTTTTTCTTGACCAGTAATAAAGTTATCTACACAAATAACGCGGTGACCATTACCTAAAAGCGCCCGACATAAATGTGACCCTAAAAAACCCGCACCACCAGTAATCAATATCTTCATTTTGTCTTTTTAAAACTGCCTAACCTAATATTATCATCTTCTAAAAATTTCTATGTAAGCACTCTACCTATACAACGATAAGTAAAACCAAGCTTTGATATTTCTGATGGCTCCAACATATTTCGACCATCAACTATAATGGGTTGACGCATTAATTTTTTTATTTTCTGCCAATCCAACTGCTTAAATTCTGGCCATTCTGTTACTATCAGAAGGCAGTCAGCATCTTTGACTGCCTCATAGGCATTTTTACAAAACTCTACCTGAGGAATAACTTCTTTTGCTTTCTTCATTGCCTGGGGATCATACGTCTTAATAGAGGCATTTTTTGCAAGTAATAACTTAATAATTTCAATAGCAATAGAATTACGAATATCATCTGTTTGTGGTTTAAAACTTAATCCCAAAACAGCAATAGTTTTTTCTTTAATAATCCAAAGCAAATCTTCTATCTTTTTAACAATTAGTTTTTTCTGGTCATTATTTATCTGACGCACTGCCTTAAGCAATTGAAAATCATAACCCACGATTTCTGCCAAATGAATGAAGGCATCTAAATCCTTAGGAAAACAGTTTCCCCCAAAACCTGCACCAGCATTAAGAAACGCCCTGCCTATTCGCTTATCATAACCCATACCTTCTGCAACTTTCTCTACATCTGCGCCAACGCGTTCACAGATTTGTGCCACTGCGTTGATAAACGAAATCTTGGTGGACAAAAAGGCATTTGAGGCATGCTTAATCATTTCAGCAGTAGTGATATTGGTCACAAGAAGCGGGGCTTTTATGGGTTTGTAAACCCTTCTTAAGATTTCTTCTGCTCTTGTTGACTCTACTCCAATAACAATCCTATCTGGACGAAGGGTATCTAAAACTGCATGGCCTTCACGTAAAAATTCAGGATTTGAAGCCACATCAAAATCAACTTTTGCTTTGTTGATCATCTCTACTGTGCGCTTTATCCGTTGGTGCGTCTGAGCAGGAACAGTGCTTTTTTCTACCAAAACTTTATAACCGTTCATTGCTGAAGCAATTTCTCGGGTAACTTTTTCTACAAAAGACAAATCCGCACTCCCATCTGGCAAAGAGGGTGTATTTACACAAATAAAAATAACCTCAGAATTAATTGTTGCCTCTTTCAAACTATGAGAGAACTTAAGCCGTTTATTTTTTTTATTCTTTTGCACAATCTCTTTTAGACCCGGCTCATAAATTGGAATAATCCCTTTCTTAAGCCCTTCTAATTTCTTTTGGTCATTATCTACACAAACGACTTGATGACCTATTTCAGCAAAGCAAGCTGCACTTACTAATCCTACATAACCAGCACCAATTACCGCAATCCTTTCAGACATAAAATTCTCCTTTATGGCTTATTTTTACATCTGCCAAAGTTATCTTTAATACGGACAATATCATCTTCTTCCAAATACTTACCTGTCTGCACTTCAATAATTTTAAGTGGCAGAGATTTATGTGGATTTTCCAGACGATGCACACAACCACTAGGAATATAAGTGCTTTGATTGGCATAATAAAAATAATTACGTTTTCCTTTAGTAATTTTGGCAATGCCTTCTACCACAACCCAATGTTCACTCCTTTTTTTATGATACTGTAAACTCAATGAGCAACCAGGTTTTACTTCCACTGCCTTTACTTTAAAACCATCGCCTACTTCTAAAACTGTGTATGAACCCCAAGGCCGCTTAACGGTCTTATGTTCATAGTACTCATTGCGACCTTGCTTCTTTAAAGTATCTACTATTTTTTTGACTTCTTCGCTTCTGTCCTTCTTGGTAATAAGGGTTGCATCAGCAGTATCTACAATTATAACATTATCTAAACCAATGGCGGCAATCAAACGACCTTGTCCAAAAACAGTGGTATTTTTTGAATCTATGTTAATGACGTCGGCTTTAAAAAAATTTCCTTTTTTATCTTTAGGTAAAATTTCATCCCATGACTGCCAACTGCCTAAATCCGACCAACCTAAATCTTCAGCAACAAGCACAATAACATCGGCAGTTTTCTCTAAAATACCATAATCAAAGGAAATTGGCTCAACTTCTGGCCAGATTTTCTCAATATCACTTGAATTGGATATCTTATGAAGTAAATAAAAAAGTTTTGGTAGATTTTTTTTATATTCTCTCAGGAACACTTCACTTTTACCAATAAATATCCCGCTGTTCCAGAAAAAACAACCACTTTTTAAAAATGCCTTTGCCTTTTCAAAATCAGGCTTTTCAGTAAACCTTTTTACAAAAAAAGCCTTTTTTTGCTTATCTACTTCTTGACCAATTTGTATGTAACCATATCCTGTGGCAGCACGAGTAGGTGGTATACCCAAAATAACCAAATTTTGTTCTGTCAATTCCAAAGCGTTTCTTAGAATCTTTAAAAATCGCTTTTTGTTTTGAATACGGTGGTCACAAGGAAGTACGGCTATTTTTGCTTGAGGGTCACGACAATGTATTAGTGCTACACCAACACCTACAGAAGGGGCAGTGTTTTTACCTTCATTCTCAAAAATAATATTACTTTGGGGTATCCCAAAATAACAGGCAAGTTCTAAAATTGAAAAACGATACAACTCTGATGTGGCAATATAAATATTTTGGGGAGAAATTACCGGTAGAACACGCTGGATAGTTTGTTCAAATAAACTCTTGTTATGGTCAAGCGTCAAAAATTGCTTAGGCTCTAAGGTGCGACTCAGTGGCCAAAAACGACTACCTTGACCTCCTGCTAACAAAATTGCGTAGGTATGCTTAAGCATCCTCAACTTTTTTTATTTTTAAAAAACGCCTTGTCCCGATTTTCAATATGCCAGATGAAGAAATTTTTGCTAATATATCTTTAATCTTCTCTCCGTTAAATACTATTGCACCTTGTTGAATAAGCCGTCGAGCCTCATTTTTGCTAGTAACTAACCCTGAGTCAACACAAATATCTACCAAAAACATTTCATTATCTAAAGAAAACTCTGGTACCTGTGAAGGAAGTTTTTTCTCTCGGAAGACCTTATCAAACTCTTCGGCTGCTTGAACAGCTTCTTTTTCACCGTGGTAGTGGCTGACAATAATTTTAGCTAAACGCACTTTTGCTTCTTTAGGGTGCAACGATTTTATGAAATTTAGGTCTTCATCGGTAAGTAACGTATAATATTTTAACATCAGTTCGTCAGAAATTGACATTATTTTACCAAACATCTCCCCAGCAGGCTCATTAATTCCAATATAATTACCCAATGATTTACTCATCTTATTTACGCCGTCAATTCCTTCAAGAAGTGGCATAGTTATGACCACCTGTGGTTGTTGAGAAAAGTCTTTTTGCATATCACGGCCAACTAAAAGATTAAAAATTTGGTCTGTGCCACCTAGCTCAATATCTGCCTCTAAATACACTGAATCATAACCTTGAAGAACTGGATAGAGAAATTCAAGTAAAGAAACGTCTTGTTTGTTCTCCAAACGTCTTTTAAAATCTTCACGGGAAAGCATCTGAGCAACAGTTACATGCATAGTAAGACCAAGAAATTCTGCAATAGACATTTTCTCAAACCACTGGCTGTTAAAAACAACACGAAGGTCATTTAAATTTAGAATCTTACCTACTTGTTCTTTGTAGGTTTTCGCATTAGCTAAAACCTCTTCTTTGGAGAGTGTCTTACGAAGCTGTGACCTACCTGTAGGGTCACCAATCTGCGCAGTAAAATCACCGATTAAAAAATAAACCTCGTGGCCAAGGTCTTGAAACTGACGCATCTTACGTAGAAGAACCGTATGGCCAAGATGTAGGTCAGCAGCTGTGGGGTCAAATCCTGCTTTGATACGCAAAGGACGTTTTTCTCGTAAAGAGCATTCTAGTTTTTTAACCAGTTCCTCTTCAGAAATAATATCTACTGCTCCGCGCTTTATAATCTCAAGTTGCTTTTCTAAATCTAACATAGATAAAATTCTTTTTGATTTTCTCAGTTTTCTATAACAGTATTTAGAATAGGTTAAACCTGTTCTTAAATACGAGCAGAAAGACCAATTTTCCCCTGCTCTACGTCTACTTTAATAACTTTAACATTGAGTTTATCACCTGGTTTAAGGGCTTTAAGTTTGTCTTGATCAATCTCATTAGAAAAAACCAGCCCTTCTAAATCCTCTTCCAGTTTAACAAATACCCCAAAATCAGTTATACTGACTACTTCTGTCTCAAGCTGGGTATCCAGTTTGTACTTTTCAGCAATTTTTGGCCAAGGATTTTCTTGCATCTGTTTTAAACCTAAAGCAATCCTCTGATTCTGGGTATCTACTGAAAGAACCTTAATTTCGATTTTCTGCCCTTTTTTGAGGACGTCTTGCGGATTAGATATTCTTTTTGTCCAAGACAAATCTGAGATATGAATCATCCCTTCTAAATTGGCATCTAATTCCACAAAAACACCATATTTGGTAAACCCTTTTACTTTACCTTGAACAACTGAGCCAACAGGGAACTTGGTCTCTGCTTCAAGCCAAGGATTTGTCTCAAGTTGTCTTATAGAAAGAGATATTCGCCGATTATCTTTATCAATAGTCAAAATCTGCGCCTCTACCATATCTCCAATAGCAAATACTTCATTAGGATTATTTACCTTTTTTGTCCAAGAAAACTCCGAGATATGGATAAGCCCTTCAATACCCTTATCTAACTCTACAAACACACCATAAGGTAAGATACTTACCACTTTTCCTTTTACTTTTGCTCCAACACTGAACTTAGATTCTACATCTTGCCAAGGATCAGGCATTCTCTGCTTTAGTCCCAACGATACCTTCCCGCTTTCCCGATCAAGATTAAGAATCATTACATCAATTTTGTCGCCTACTGCTACCACTTCTGAAGGATGGGAAACCTTTGACCAAGACATATCGGTAATGTGCAACAGACCATCAACTCCACCTAAATCAATGAATGCACCAAAATCTGTAATAGCTTTGACAGTGCCTGGAACAACTTGACCAATCTTTAATTGAGACCATAGTTTATCACGAATCTCTTCTTTTTCTTTGGTAATTGCCTCTTTTCGTGAAAGGATTATCCCATAACGGACTTTATTAACTTTTATTATTTTAAATTTAAACTTCTTTCCCAAAATATCTTTTTCGGCCATATTCTTAAAAGCAGACAGAGAAGCAGGTAAAAATCCCTCAATCCCAAGTACATCCACCAAAAAACCACCTTTTACTTTCTTAACTGGCGTTCCTTCTACAAGAGTCCCTGCCTCAGCATGCTGAACAATCTTATCCCAACCTTGCATACAACGTGCCTTTTCACGAGAAAGAAGCATAAGCCCAGCATCATCTTCAATAGCCTCAACAAAAAAATCTAATTCCTTTCCTATTTCTAGTTCCTCTTGTTTAAATTCGTTAATCGGCACAACCCCTTCAGACTTAAAACCTACATCAACCAACACATCTTTAGGTTTGATTGTAACAATCTTACCCTTTACTAAACTACCTTCCTGTATTATTTTAATACTTTCATTATACAATTGTTCCATTTCTGTTCGTTCTGTCATTTTTAATCACCCTTTCTATTAAGATTTGAATTTCTAATTTTCTTTTACCTAAAAAATAATTTCTTTTTATCTCTACAAGGAGGAATTCACCTCCTTCTGCCTTGGGATTACTCCTCGGCGTAATCTTTTTTGAAAAATAATTTTATAAGAATAAAAAAAACACCCCGTTGCCTCAACGTAATATCTGTTTCCATTTAAACAAGGATGTTTTACAGCCTTCATGCTAAACTCTCTATGGCGTATTTGACTACATCGGCAAAATCCTGATACGCCATCCTCCTTTCCATAACTATTTGTTTACCGAAAGTAACAGATAAAGGAACCAGACGTATTCTCCAATGGCCCTTTGGTAAGGCTTTGTATGTGCCGCTTAAATAAGCAGGAATAACTGGCACTTTAAGGCGCTGGGCTAAAAATCCGATTCCTTCTTGTAATTTCCCTACTGAGCCGTCCTCAGTTCTTTTACCTTCTGGAAAAATCAATAAGGCTCCACCTCTACTTACCCAACTAATTGCTTTTTTTATTGCTGTTATATCCATCTTATTTCTTTTAAGTGGCACCGCGTGAACTTGTCTTATCAACCATGCAAAAAAAGGATTTACAAATAACTGTTCTTTTGCTAAAAACAAAAGCTCTCTAGGAGATGCAACCCCTATTACAATAGGGTCAAGAAAACTAGCATGATTTACCGCTAAAATAAAACCTCCTTCTTTTGGAATATTTTCTACACCCCTTACCTTAAATTTAAAAAAAATTTTTAGAATTACCCAAAAAAAGATTTTTCCAAGTTTATACAACATATTTAGAAATAAGCTCTTTACCAAACTCTAACATAGCAACTGTTGTATTCTTTTCTTCGGACTCTGCATAAACTCGGATAATCGGCTCTGTGCCAGATGCCCTTAACATAAGCCAGGAACGGTCTTCTAAAATGAATTTTATTCCATCTGTGTCGTCTATGGAAGAAACTTTTTTTCCAAAAATATTTTTAATATCACGCAACATATTTAAATCTAATTGCTTTTTTAAATGCACCTCTGTGCGTAAATAATAATATCTACCAAATTCTCGCTCCATTTCTTTTAGTAAAGCAAGCATTGGCTTTTTACGAAAAGCCATCATTTCAAGTAAAAGCAGACCTGCCAAACTTCCGTCGCGCTCAGGTATATAATTTTTAAATCCAATCCCCCCTGCCTCTTCTCCACCGATAAGGATATTTTCCTTGACCATAAGCTCAGAAATATATTTAAAACCAACTGGTGTCTGATACAGTTTAAGATGCAAGGTATTACAAATATTGTCTATTAAATTAGAACCTACTACTGTCTTTACCACTGCACCATTCATACCTCTATCCTGAATCAAATGAAGTATCAAAAGTCCCAATATTTTTTGAGGATTAATAAATTCTCCTTTTCCACAAAAGGCAGCTATACGATCAGCGTCACCGTCTAAAACGATACCTAAATCAAAATCACCTTTTTTCATTCTCTCATAAGAAACTCTTAAATTCTCTAATATTGGCTCAGGCCTTAAACCGCCAAATGAGGGATTAGGTTCTGTTCGCAGAAATTCAAGTTTAACAGGGGTAGCTTTAAGAACCTCAGCAAGAAAACTGTCTCCGCTACCGTGCATTGCATCTACAAGAACCCTAAACCTTGCCCGTCTAAGCTGTTTCATATCTACATATCGGCGTAAGAAATCAATATATTCACCAGTAAGATTATCCTCAAGTACAGAAGCAGATGGTTCAATAAGAATAGGATTAGCACCTAGAAGTTTTTCCACCTGTCTTGTAAGTTCTACAGGTGCTGCCCCCCCTTCAGCTGTCTTTATTTTAATTCCATTATAAAAAGCTGGGTTATGGCTGGCAGTAATCATTATCCCAGCAGTCATCTTTCTATTTTTTACTGCGAAACTAAGCGTAGGTGTCGGAACTGCTCTATCAGAAAGAATTACTTCAATGCCATTTGCCGATAGAACTTCTGCCACTAAACGTGCAAAAGTATCTGACTGAAACCGCGTATCATAACCAACCGCAATTCGTATTTTTTTCTCTTTAAATGTATGTTTATAATAATCTGCTATTGCCTGACTGACTAAACGCACATTTGCAAAAGTAAAATCATCACCTATAATCCCTCTCCAACCGTCAGTACCAAACTTTATTGTAGTTGTATTTATCTGCATCGTAATCTCCTTATTGCCTCAGCATAATCTTTTGAGCCAAAGATATAAGAACCCGCTACTAATACATTTGCTCCTGCCTGGCAAACAAGTCCAGCAGTTTTATCATTAATTCCACCATCAACTGCAATATCTCCGCAAAAAATACGGCGTAATTGTCGAATTTTAGGAATCACTTCAGAAATAAATTTTTGTCCTCCAAACCCAGGATTCACCGACATTACTAGAATAAAATCAGCTAATTTACAAATTGGCTTAATTTTGGTAAAGGGTGTTGCTGGATTAAGTGAAAGTCCAAAAAGTAACCCCTTTGATTTTACTTTTGCTCTTAAACGCTCAAGTTGGTTGGCAGATACTGCCTCAATATGAACAGTTAGCATATCACTACCTGCACTGGCAAAGGCGTCGATGAATTTATGGGGTTCTTCTATCATTAAATGCACATCCAAAGGCATCTTAGTAGCGCGTCTTATATCCTTAACCACCACAGGACCAATAGTAATATTGGGAACAAAATGCCCGTCCATTACATCAATATGCAAAAGGTCTGCTCCGGCGGTTTCCACTTTCCTAATCTCTTCTGCCAATCGACTAAAATCAGCAGACAATATTGAAGGTGCAATCTTTAATTGCATAGGTATTTAAACTTATTTTTATTCAATTAACCTACCCTAAAATAAACAGTAGATTTATTTTTTATAGAGATTCTTTTCTACAATATAATCATACACAGGCCCAGGAACAAGATAACGAAATGAACTACCTTTTTGAATACGGTTTCGTATTTCAAAGGCAGAGACATCTACTGCGCGTATAGCAACAACGGAAACTCTCTTACGCAATGAGCCAAGCTTTTGGGAAATCTTCTCTAATGGATAACCGGGTCTGGTAGCTACAATAAATTTGGCAATCTCAGTAATCTGCTTAAGGTCTTTCCACTCATCAAGGTAGTTAAATAAGTCTGAACCGATTATAAAAAATAAATTATCTTTCCTATATTGGCTGCGTAATTGCCTTAAAGTATCTATAGTATAAGAGCGACCTTGTCTCTTTACCTCAAGATCGCTTACCTCAAAATAAGGATTACCTTTTATTGCCAATCTAACCATGGCTAAGCGATGAAAAGCTTCTATTATATCGTGGTTGTCCTTGTGAGGAGGAAGATAAGTAGGAATAAAAATTATCTTATCTAACTTTTTTTTCTCACGAACTTCTTCTGCAAGAATTAAATGACCAATATGTATTGGATTAAAAGTTCCACCCACTATACCAATCAACATTTATTCACTTCCTCAGACGTATTTAATTATTAACATTTTGACTATTAACTACGCACCTGTCCTGAACCAAATACCATATACTTATAAGTAGTTAATTCCTCCAAAGCCATTGGCCCGCGAGCGTGTAATTTATCTGTAGAAATACCTATCTCTGCACCCATGCCAAACTGCCCACCGTCAGTAAAACGTGTTGAGGCATTAACATATACGCAGGCTGAATCAACAAGACGTAAAAATTCCAATGCGGAGTTATAATTTTCAGTAACAATAGTATCGGAGTGATGTGAACCAAAGGTATTAATATGTTCAATTGCCTCCTCTAAAGACTTAACTACCTTAACTGAAATTTTTAAATCTAAATATTCTGTTCGGTAGTCCTGTTCTGTAGCCAGTTTTATGGGAATACCTTTGGCAATCTTTTGTGTCAAAGCACAGCCCCTTATCTCTACATTTGCCTCATAGAATTTTTTAAGACACAAAGGTATGAAACGAGGTGCGACATCTTGATGCACAAGAAGTGACTCCATTGCATTACAAACCGCAGGTCTTTGTAGCTTTGCATTTAAACAAATCTTCTCTGCCATATTTAAGTCTGCCCACTCATCAACGTAGACATGACAGATACCCTTGTAATGTTTTATTACTGGTATGCGCGAGGATGATACTACTTTCTTTATTAATTCTTCTCCACCACGAGGTATCACTAAATCAATGTAGTCATTTAACTTTAACAGTTCATCCACAACACTACGGTCTCCGGTGGTAATAAAATTAATCATTGCTGGGTCAATATTGTTCTTGACTAAAACAGACCTTAAAATCTCATAAATAGCAATATTAGAATTGATTGCCTCGCTTCCTCCGCGCAAAATAACACTGTTTGAGGTCTTAAAACATAGTCCAATACAGTCAGAGGTAACATTGGGACGCGCTTCATAAATAATAGCAATTACTCCTATGGGCACACGCACTTTATGAATCCATAGACCATTGGGTCTACACCAGGCCTTAAGCACTTGTCCTACTGGGTCAGAAAGTGTAGCAATATCTCTTAAAGCTTGGCTCATTGACTGAATGCGTTTATCATCTAGCATCAGTCGGTCAAGCATTGCTTTACTGATTTTATTTTTTTGTGCTAAGCTTAAGTCTTTTTGATTTTCTTTAATAATGTGGGTGCGTTTCTGCCATAAAGATTCAGCCATTTCTTGCAATACCTTATCTTTTAACTGGCTGGATAACCTCAGAGAATTTTGGGCAGCTTTTTGGGCTGCTTTCGCCATCTCAATAATAGAAAAGGTATTCTTTTTCATAATTTACTGCAGGATTACCAGATTATCACAATGAATAACTTCTCGTTCTAAACGCTTTCCTAAAGAATTCTCTAATGTCTTTGATGAGATAGCAACTTTTCCTCGTGCAAATTCCTTGCCTTCTTTGTCACAGATACTTACGACATCGCCTTCATTAAAGTTTCCACAGCAACGAAAAACACCAACTGAAAGAAGACTTTTGTTGGCAAATAGTGCCTTCTTTGCTCCATCATCAACAAAAACTGAACCTTTCGGCCGAGCACCAAAACCAATCCAACGTTGCCGTTGAGGTAACCCTTTTTGCTTGGGAACAAAATATGTGCCAATTGCAGTATTATCTTCGGCTAAACGTAGTAACACATCTGGAAACTTACCCGAAGCAATTACGCAACCAATACCTGAATCCGTAGCAATCTTAGCAGCTTTAAGCTTGGTAGCCATTCCTCCTACGGATGTTTTTTTTGTAGTGGAAGAAGCCAAAGACATTATCTCAGGTGTAATGGTGCTTACCCGACGAATCACGGTTTTTTTGTCTTTATCAAAAAGACCATCTACATCGGAAAGAATAATCAAAAGTTCCGCGCCTATTAAAGTTGCTACTAAGCCAGAAAGCTGATCGTTGTCACCAAATTTTATTTCTTCGGTTGAAACAGTATCATTTTCATTAATAATCGGAATTATTTTAAAAGCAAGTAAGGCCTCTAAAGTATTTTTGGCATTTAAATACCTTTTACGCTGAGTAAAATCATCCCACGTTAATAAAACCTGACCGCAAAGTAGTCCAAACTTTTTAAAGGAATTCGAGTATAATGACATTAATTGATTTTGCCCAATAGCTGCGGCAGCTTGTAATTGAGAAAGTTCTTTGGGTCTTGAATGCAAACCTAAAATAGACATACCCAAGGCAATAGCACCTGAAGAAACAATTAAAAAATGATATTTTCGATTATGTAATATACTTATTTGCCTGGCAAAACTATCTAAAACCTCACCTGCGAAATTACCTTTATCATCAAAAAATATACTAGACCCAATTTTTACTACTATACGTTTTGCCTTCATTGATACTGACTTAATTTTTTTCTTATCTGCACTATTAAATCATCTAAACCCGTTTTATTTAAAGCGGAAATAGGAATAATTTTCCTTCTCACTGTTTTTTTGAAACGAGTTAAATTTTCTTCTGCTTGCTCTAAATCCATTTTATTTGCGACAATCAATTGAGGTTTTTGAGCTACTTCTTTGCTGTAAGCAGCAAGTTCTTTATTAATAATCTTATAATCAGAGATAGGGTCACGACCTGACTGTCCTCCCATGTCAATAAGATGAACTAAAATCTTGGTGCGCTCTATATGCCGAAGAAAACGATCTCCCAAACCTTTCCCTTGTGCTGAGCCTTCTATTAAACCTGGGATATCTGCAATAATAAAAGTTGTCTCACCTTCACCTACTACACCTAAAATCGGTGTCTTGGTTGTAAAAGGATAAGGTGCAATCTTAGGGGTAGCATTAGAAAGTGCTGCTATTAAAGTTGACTTACCGGCATTAGGAAAACCAACTACTCCTACATCAGCAATAAGTTTGAGGTCTAAAAGTATGGTTCGCGTTTCTCCCGGCTGTCCACAGGTTACCTGGCGATTTTTTTGGTTACCCCTGCCTCCTTCACCACCTCGAGCGACAACAATTTCTTGACCATCAAACTCAAGGTCACGCAAAACACACATTGTCTGTGCATCTTTTACAACAGTTCCACAAGGTACACGAATCACTACGGCAGGTGCATCTTTTCCACGTTTATTCTTACTTGAGCCATGTCCACCATGAGCACCCACAAAATGACGGTTATATTTAAAATCAAGCAATGTTCTTAAGTTGCGGTCAGCACGAATAATGATATCTGCGCCCCGACCTCCATCTCCTCCATCGGGTATACCATACCGAGTATATTTATCGCGATAAAAACTTTGACAACCTTTTCCTCCTGAACCTGCTTGAACTTTGATTATTGCTTGGTCTACAAACACAGCTAAACCTTAATTTTTTTGATTTCAAGACGTGTAAGTTGTTGACGATGACCTTTTTTTGTGTGTGATGACTTACGCCTACGGTATTTAAAAGTAATTTTCTTTGGCCCTTTCTCTTGCGCAAGGACTACTGCCTCAACAGAGACACCTTCTAAGTATGGTTTTCCTATTTTAACATTATCACCGTCAGCAACTAAAAGAACCTTATCTAAGGTTATAGTCTCACCTGTTCCTGCATTTTGTTTTTCTACTAAAATTACCTGACCTTCTGAAATAATCTGCTGTTTTCCTCCAACTTCAATAACTGCAAACATTTTTCTTCCTCCTTATATATGTTTTAATTAGTTAGAAAAATTATTATATCTCATATACTTTATAAAATCAAGGTAAAATATAAATGGTTTAAATGATTTAAGTAATAGCGATATCTTCTACTTTAAAGGAAGAATTAGAAATGAGGTCAACGCGTAAATGGTAAGTGCGCTCAATATTTTTTAATCCTTGTGGCTCCTTAATTAATTCCGCTGCAACGTCAGGATGCACTGTAACCGACACCCGACGCAACCGCTTATTTGCACAAAACTTGCGTAATTGCTTAATTACTTGAATAGCCATAGTAAGGGCAGACTTAACTTTACCCCTACCCTGACAATATGGACAGTCTTGGTATGAGATAGTAGCCACCGTGTTGTGCACACGCTCACGAGTCATTTCTACCAGCCCAAATTTAGATATCCCCAATACATCATATTTGGCCCTGTCTGCCTTAAGTGCCTCCTTAAGCAGGCGTAGGACCTGGCGTCGGTGTTCCTCTTTTTCCATATCTATAAAATCAATTACTATAATTCCTCCTAAATCGCGCAGGCGTAACTGATGAGCAATTTCTTCAGCCGCCTCACAGTTAACTTTAAAGGCTGCTTCTTCTTGGTTTATTCTTTCTTTAAATCCACCAGTATTAACATCTATAACTACCAAACCTTCAGTAGGTTCAATCACAATATACGCCTTGGACTTTAAATAAACCTTTTTTTCAAAAATCTTTGCTACTTGTCTTTCTACATCGTAATCACCAAAGAGATCACTACCTTTATATAGTTCTACTTTTTTACGCAATGGTGACATAAAAGAATTAATAAATTTCAAAATACGGTAATATTCTGCCTTTGAATCTACAATTAATCTTGATACATCTTCAGTGAAGGAATCACGAATTACACGTAAGGTCAAATCATATTCTTCATAAACCAAAGAAGGTGTTCTCTGTCTTGGGATTGTCTTTTCTATTCTCCGCCACAGTTTTATAAGAAAATTAGCATCGCGTAAAAGCTCATGTTTTGTTTTTTCCATAGCTGCAGTACGCACAATAAAACCAAATTCTTTAGGAAGTTCTAACTGCTCCATTATGAGGCGCAGGCGTTTACGTTCTTCTTCATTTTCAATTCGTCTTGAAACTCCTAAACCTGGGTCAAGTGGCATTAAGACAAGATATCTTCCCGCAATACCAATTTGACACGAAAGGCGTGGTCCTTTTGTTCCAAATGACTCTTTTACTACCTGCACTAAAACCTCTTGACCTTTCTTCACTGTTTTTGGTTGATACTCAAGTAAATTATCTTCTGTCAACTTGTCAATTGTCTCATAGGCAGACTCTATTTCAGACAGATATAGAAAACCTTTCTTGGATAGACCGATATCAACGAATGCCCCATTTATTGAGGGAATAACTGCTTCAATTTTTCCTTTATAGATATTTCCAACAATAGTTTTTTCGTTGGGTCGCTCAATGTAGAACTCATCAAGTATCTTGTCTGCTAAAATTGCTACTCTTTTTTCTTGTGGTTCAACATTAATTAAAATCTCTTTTGACATATCTTTAACATATCCTTGCGGAAATTACCCGCACACCATCAGGTAAAACTGCATTTATTCTGCGTATAAATTCCTCTGCGGATAAAGGCTCTTTCAATATTACTTGCCCAATTTCGTTATCAGATTCAATTCCAAGTTTAAGGGCCCTTTTAAGACTCAGTTTCGGATGCGGATTAAAACCTTGAGTAATCATAACAGGTATCATTGCTCGTCGTAAAGCACGCATAAAAAGCCGCATCAAATCTAAATGTGAAATAAAACGCATTTTTTTACATTTACAAAACTTAAATTCAATAATAAATTTCATTGCCCTTTCAATTTTAAGTCAAAGTATTATACCAAGCTTAAAAATTTTTTTCAAAGGTTTTTTAAGTATCCTCAAAAAAGAAGTAATATATTATTTGGCGTATCTGTTTTGCCTTTCTTTAACAGTTTAAATTTAAACTAACCGGCTATTTTTATTTTATCCTGCTTGGCCATTTTTTAATTAATGTTTTTTTAAGTTATATTAGATAAATAAAAAATAAAGGCCAGAAATCTATTTCTGGCCTTAAGGGATATTTTAGTTAGTTATATGTAACAGAAATTTTACTTTTTCTTTTTTGTTTTCTTATCTTTTCCTGCTGCCACAGTATTCATTCGTTGCTCTAATTTCGAAATTGTCTCTGGAGAAAATTCATTCTCTTTTACAACATGCGCAGTAATAAAAATAAGAAGATCTATTTTACCTGTATCAATGGTTTCTCTTCTAAAAAGCGCTCCTAAAAGTGGTACTTTACTTAAAAAGGGAACTCCGATAGTACTTTTTGTCTGAATATCTTTTAACAAACCGCCAATTACTACTGTTTCGCCATCTTTTAACATAATCTGTGTCTGGATTTCTCTGGCATCAATAACAGGATAATCAGTATCTGCTGAAAAAGGTTCAGCTGAAGAAGAGGTATATATTTTGTTGGTGGCGGTAACATAGTCACTTATGGTAGTAACACTGGGATGTATTATCATATTTATGTAGTTGTCTTCATTTACTTGTGGCACAACGTGTAAACGAATACCTACTTCTTGATAATACTCTTGGTTTTGAACTATGGTGGTAGTAGTTCCTCCACTATCTTCACTAGAAGAGGTCAAAGAACTTTTTAAAATTGGTCTATACACTCCCACAAACATGGCTGCTTCCTGATTATCCAAAGTCATAATACGTGGTGCGGATAAGGTATTGGCATGCACCTGTTCTTCTAAGGCGTGAATTACTGCCTCAAACTGTGTTCCAGAAAGTTTTTCAAAGAGGATATTTAACCCTGCCTCAAATGTTTGGTACCCAGTAATACCCGATGCTTTAGGATCAAAATTAGAAGGTTTTACCTCAGAGGCAGAACCAAGGACATTAGCACCGATAGTGTTTTTCCTCACTTTTACCCCAGTAATTGTAGCAGTTGAACCCCCGCTTAAACCCGTTCCATAATCAAAACCAATATCCCGCAGTTTATCTACATTTACTTCCATTATTCGCGCCTCAATAAGCACCTGTTTTTGCGGTTTATCTATCTTTGGTAAAACTTCGTTAATAATTTGGTCAAGTACAGAGTCAGTATCAGTAATCATTAATGTCTTTGAACGTATAGAACGCTCTTGTTCAATTTTAGTAGTAACAAAACCTCCACTTGAAGTTCGTTCTACTGAAACAGGCTCGTTATACTTTGACTCTTCTTCTTTCTCAAGCATTCTAGCACCTGCTTCTTGTTGCCCGATTTTAAATGTACCAAATTTCCATCCTTTTTGACCACGGGAATAAAGAACAGATATCTTTCCCCTTGGTGACAGCATAGGAATAATAATTCTCTGTGCATCAAGGGCATCCAGAAATTTTAAGTTAATAATCTCTGTCCGTAATGGTTCTTCTGACTGGATTTTTGCCATATTCTCAATTTTGGTTACCAAAATGACATTACCTTGTTTTTGGTAACCATAACCATTGCTTTTTAGGATTATATCCAATGCCCTATCCCAAGGTACATCTACTAAACGTATGGTTACTGTTCCTATCACATCAGGAGTAGGTACGATATTTATCCCTGATTTCTGACCTATTATCTTTAAAACATTTCTTATATCTGCATCTTTAAAATCTAAAGTTACATTTTCTACTGAGCTTACCACCGACGTTTGTTCAACCTGCTGTGAATTCGCTTCAGAAGACGAACCTGCTTTCTCTTGCGCTTCTATTAACGCAGAAGGACTATAAAACAAAAGTAATAACATCAGTATCAACTTTCCTATCTTTTGACCCTCTTTCATAATCCCTCCTCTTCTAAGATAATCTCTTGGGGCTGACCTGCTTTGATTAATACTACTTTTTTCTCTTCAATACGTAAAACACAATAGCCATCAATTACATCTGCTACTTTAACAATTTCGCCGTTTATAATAGCATAGGAAAGACCACGCTTATCATACATAATACCTTCAAGTTTAAGTCGATTTTCTGATTTATCTTGTCTTGGTTGAGCCACTAAAATCTGTAATCTTCCATCGTCTGTAACCCAAGGGATGAAAGGATCGGGTCTACCTTGTGAGTCATAAACTTCTTGGCTAAAACAATACCAACTTACTGTGATAAATACCAAAAGTAAAAAAATTAATATTCTTATGTTTTTCTTTTTCATTGTGGTTTAATTAAGGTGCGTAAGCTCAAAGTAATCCGTAGTTTCTGAAACTCATCTTGCTTTCGCATTATCTTAAATTCATCACAAGAAAATGGCTTATCACTATTTTCCAAGGCATTAAGAAAAATTCCGAAATCATGATAACCGCATACTAAATCTAACTTAAGTAATAACGGAGTGATCTGAGATTGAAAATCAGTGGTTTTCTTATTTGAACCCTGCTGTTTTGGCGTAGCTACAGGTTGCTTCAAATGCACTATTTGACCAACTTTTATATTATTTGTCTTTGCCATTAAAGTTATCTCTTGCAATAAAAGGGGTAACTCTGTCTCATCAATAATCCGCCTTGATGTTACTTGTTGGCCTTCATCATTAAGTCGTTTCTCGGATAACTGCTGTGCCTGTCTCTTGATGTCTGCTATTGTTCGTTTGGTTAGAATTATTTTTGCCTTACAAGAAGCAGCGTGTTTTATTTGTGCACCCAAAACAAAAAAGATATCCAGAATAAGCATAATTCCTAATGCGATACCTAAAGCAATAAGTTTCTGTTTGTCTAACTGGTTAAGTTTCTCTAATAGAATACGCATAATCAGTTACTTTTTTGCTTTGCTTTAATAGTTATACTATAATCCTGAACAGTAAAACTTCCTTTTATTTGTGAATTTAACGGTCCTAACTCCAAAGCACTAAAATCTTTCATAAAATCTTTATCTGAACGGAGTGCTGACATAAAACGATTAATAAGATCTATTTCATTGCCCTGACCTGATACCGAGACTACCGACCCATCAAGATAAAGCTCACTATTGGACATACTCATTTCATTTAGCCATACACCTGCAGGTAGTTGTAAAGAAATTGTGTTTAATTTCCTTGACCAAAGAATGCGATTGTTTAGGAAATCGCTAATCATTTTTCGCGCTGGATCTTGCTGCTGTTTTTGCTGTATTTCTATTTGTTTACGTTGGGGTTCTAGTGCATTCAAATTTTGCTGGACTGCCTTAAGTTGAAATATTCGGGATATCTGAATAAAGCCCAATACAAGATGTAGGAAAATCACTAAACTCAACACAATACTTACAACAAGAACAATTCGCTCAAGATTCAGTCCAGTTGTGTCTTTTTTTGTCCGAAACTCATCTGGTAATAGATTTATCTGAAGCATAGTTAACTTGTCCTTAAAGCAAGCCCCACCGCTACTGCAAGTTGTCCTGAAATAAGTTTTAACTTTTCTGGGTCTAAGTTCTCTGCTATTAAAATTTTACGAAAGGGATCCCAATACTCTACAGGAAGCGATAAATAATTTTCCAGCATCTTATCAAAACCAGGATATCTGCTTGCACCACCAGATAAAAGAACCCTCTCAACAGAAGTAATACTGCGCGATTCATAGTAATCACAAGAAGTGCGAATCTCTTGAGCAAGTTTGGTAAGTACAGGTTCTATGAGCCGTTGAATGTGCTCTTTTTTCTGGGGTTCTGCACTAATCTTTAATTCTTCAGCCTGTTTAAATTCAAGACCCAAACCATCAGCGATACGTTGAGTAATATTATTCCCACCAATGGATATGTCACGGCTAAGCGCAGGTAACCCATCATCAACAATACTTAAGTTACTGGTGGCAGAACCAATGTTAAGCAGAGCAATTGTTTTTGCTTTATAGGCAGGGTCTTGCGAATAACTGTATTCAAAGGCATTAATAAGTGCCAGAGAATCAATATCCACCACATCTACCTCTAAACCAGCATCATGCAAAATTTTTAACCGTTGGTTAAGAAAATCTTTCTTGACCGCAGCCAAAAGAACCTTCATTTTGTTGTCCGGCAAATCTCTTAATATCACAGCATCAATAACTACATCATTAACAGGAAAAGGTATATGTTTTTGCGCTTCAAACTTAATGGCTTGCTTTAAATCAGCTAAAGACATTTTAGGAAAATCAATGTAACGAATAAGTGCCTGTTGACCCGAAACAGAGATATTTACACGGCGGGTATTTAACTTTTGGCTTATAGACTTTAGAACCGCATCCATTTCCAGCTGTGTTCGCTCAAGACAAAATCCAACTAACTCTGCTGTTTCTTTTGTAATTTTAAGTTTAACTGCTTTTACAGAAGAAATACCTAAATTTAGTCCAACGCTATATTTTTCTTTTGCCAAGAACGCATCAAGTCCAAACATAGACTATCTTTCTTTATTTAAAAACATATTTTAAAAGCAGTTTTTAATCTTTCTCTATTTATATTTATTATAAGTCTTCAGATAAAATAATCAATAAATTGAATTTTAATCTCTCTTTATTTCAGCGAACTTCTTCCCAAGAAACAATACGTGGAGAACGAAACCTGATGTTATCCAATGCCTGAGATATTTTAGTATAATTATGCTGGATATCTGCTGTTCCACTAACTGTGGTGTCTACATTGGCTGCACTTTCTACTAAAATTGAACCGTTCACAAAAGAAGTTCCCGACATATCCAATTCACCCATTACATAAATTACACCATCAAAATTTATGGTTCCAGCTATACGACAATCACCCTCTATTATTAAGATTCCCGAGCCGTAAACATTACCGGTAAACCTTGTTTTAGGTGCAATTACCCAATTTATACCGCTAAAATTTCCCGATGGAAATGTTTGATTATAAATGTTACTTAAACTTTTAATCTCCGTAGTAGAAAAACCAAAGAGGTCAGCAAAACTAAAGATGGAATTCTCTTTATAATAGTTAGGGTCTCTGGTTTTAGCTGGTGGTGGATTTGGTGTAGTATTCTCTCCCCATACTTTGGAGGAACCCTTAAAGATTATGTCCACGTTTGACTCGATACCGTATTTAAATTTGTTTGAGTCCACATCTCTTGTACTTACCACAGCCTTTACCACTCTGGTTATGTTGCCAGCGGTTCCCTGTGAAACAACTTGATAGTAATTTGTTAAACCAATACGATTAATTGTTGCAGTATAATTGGCATTACCAACTGTGCCACTAACTGAACTCCCATTTAGTTTATTATCCCGAACATCTTGGATACCTGCTTCTGCTGCCCACAAAGCCCGTGTTGAATTAATATAACGTCTTACAAGAAACATATGGTTTATTTGTTTATAGTAAAAAGAAGAGGCCAAGCCTGCCAATATCAAGATAACAAAAAAACTAAGCACCAAAACCATACCTCTATTGTCTCTTACAATATCATTCATTACGAATTCTAACCTCCTCCACCATTGTAAAGTTAAGAGGTCTATTGCGTTCATTCTTACCCCTTTTTATCGCAATAATTATTTTACGGCTGGTCAATAAAGTGCTACTGTTAAAATCATTTTTTGATTCATTAGTATAAGAAGTATAAAAAGGAGGCATTAAAACATTGGTAAAATTTATCTCGTTTATTACAGTGGTATTATTAAGTAAACGCCTAGTTAAGGTATATGTTTTGTTGTCATATTTATATTCTATATATTGACCTGTAAGTTTCTGTGTTAAATTGGTATCATTCCATACCCACAAAGGTATTTTTAAATAGTCAGTAGTAGGATTATAAGCGTAAATTTTCTGTATCTTGCCCTGTCGGACATCGGAAGTTAACCAATCAAGAAGCATTCTTGTGTCAGAATATAAGTCAGTTTTTAGTGAACCAATTGAATTGGAAATATCTCCTACTCTTAAGGCAGCAATTAATGAGGCGGAAATTATAGAAAAAATAAGTATCACAATTATTGCTTCAATTAAGGATAACCCCTGATGCTTTTTACAATGAAAAAAATGTGCTAAGAAGAAAACTTCTTGTTTCGCCATTTTCTATCCAGTTTACTGTAACATTAACTATTTTTTTCTGTCCGGTTTGAGTTACTTTAACATTTATTGATTCGTTAGCCAGATTTGTAAAATTAATATCGGTACGACTTGATAAAGCATCAAAACTTTCACTTTTTAACTTTTCTAACACATATTGTGCATCTAAAGCAGCAATTGCTTTGTTAATTTCAGATTGAAGCAATCTATAAGAAGCAACAATAGAACCCAAAAGAGCAGTGATACTAATAACTAAAATCCCTGCTACTACCATTAACTCGATTATTGTAAAACCTCGTTTTTGCTTAAGCATTTGGTTTAGTATAAATACCGGATTCATCCTCTTATTCTTGAGCATTACACGACTCAATACTTAAAACCTGACCTGTGGTAACTGTAAATGCCTTCTTACCAGTTAAACCACAATGCACAGGTAAAGCAGTGCAGGTATAACCAGTGGCCTCCACCCGTGGACAACTAAACACATAACCACGCATATAATAAGGACCTAAGTATTCTTTCTTAATATAAGGTGGCTGAGCACTAGCTAATGCCTCCAAAGAAGAAGGATAAGTGTGGTTATGGTCATTAGCATAACCTTCAAGTGCAGTAGTGACTAACTTAAGAATTTCTTCTGCACCTGTCTCATTTTGGATAATAGTAAAATCTATAAAATAAGTAATTGCAATACGCAATAAAAGCGCAACAATAGCTATACTCATTAAAATAACCACAAAACTTCTTGCTTTTTCATTAATTCGCTTCATTTTTTCATTCAAAATTTTTTAAAAGCCACTTACAAAAAACCCCGCACCACAAAAAATGGCGCGGGGTTTTTTAAAGGTTGATCCAACATTACTCAAGAGCAGTAAAGTTACCACCTGTAGCGTTATTCCTATACATCAATACACCTGATGTGTCCACCATAAAATCTCGGTTACCTGTAGTTCCAGGAGTAATGGGAAAAGCATAAGCCGTAAAACCAGAAGTATCCCCAGACAAGGAAAAACTGTACCCTTGTTTAGTACCACTGGCAAGTATAGCATCAATATATGGTGGATTTCCGCTGCCTAAAACTGAAAGATTAGCAGGATAACTAGGATTGGCAGCACGATAGGTATGCGCAGAAGAAGCAATTGTCTTCAAGGCTGCAATGGCTGCTGATTCATTAGCTGCTAATCTTGCCCGCAATAGGTTAGGTATAGCAATGGCTGCCAATAAGGCAATAATGGCTACAACTATCATAATCTCTACAAGAGTAAAACCGCGTCTGTTCATTTGTTACTCCTCCTTTCTAAGGTAAGATTAACCACGTTGTTTCTATTACCTCCTTAGCTACAAAAACTTAAAATAAAAGCTATCACTTTTCTAAGGAGTCCTTAAAACAAAATGGTTACCTTATTTCTTTTATATCACCTCCTCTCTTTTTTGTCAATAATTATTTAAGGCAACCTGTTTATTTTAAGCAACATCTAAAAACAAAAAACCTTGAGGCAAACCTCAAGGTTTATTAAACTTGAAGTTACCCCTTTGGCAGCACGGCTGTCCAGTGTATTGCTGGACCCTTTGGCTTTGCGTCCCAAGATTACTCTTGGTTTGCCTTTTCAGTAGGTATCTTTATTTAAATTATACCCTATAGAACCATATTTGTCAAAGAGCAAAATAAAAACGTAAGGTATTATTTACCCCGCACCTCTAATAAAAGTATAACCTATATACATTGATTTTTCAATAAAATTTTGAATATAGCTCACCCTAAAGGTGAAAACAAAATGCTTTCAACTCTTTAACCCCAAATTTGTTTTAATTTTTAAAAAGGGGTTAAGTAATTGGTCAATTATTTGAGTTTTATCTTAAACTCTTAGGGTATTTATTTAGTCTGCGGGCCTGACTGCGGGCTATTAAATCCCTGACGAAAGTCAACCCCTATTTCTGGAAATGCCTTTAATTTGAAAACACACCAGATAGCATCACCTTTGGTTTTCTCATGAGAATAAGTAAGCTCCCAAAGCCAACAATGTAAGTCTCTGGTAAAACCATATTCCTGAACTACAAACCCTTTTCTTAGGTCTGCTTTATCTGCAGTTTGTATCCGCTCATAGAGATGAAATTTCCATTTAGGAGTAAGGCGCCATTCTGAAGAAACAGTTATTTCATTACTGCCATCATATTGATAACGCTGTCCTAAACCTATTTGTTTTTCATTACCAAAGTTAAACATAAAGTCGTAGTTAATTGTAGAAAACTGTCTTTTCTCTGCAACATAGTTTGCATCGGAATAAAACTGAAGCCAATTATAAGGAAACACCTTTAATTTTAAAATAATATCTGATAACTCATCGTGAACAGTTATTCCAGAAGTAGGGATACGCCGATAAAGATAATAGATACTGTCTACTTTAAAATCCACAAAATCAATAGTTTCATTATTGCGTTTGGTCTGCAGTTTATTTGATACGCCCAGTGTGAACGCATTACTGTGCCCAATGGCATCAATTGCGTCCATTTGATAAAGTTTTGTGCTGGGAATAGATGGCTGATTATTGTAAGCATAACCGATGGTTGGGCTAATTATGTGTCGCAAACGATTAATCTCAATATTTAAAAAATTACTAGTTAAATCATAGATACGGTAAAACTTTGTAGATACATCTATCCCTGAATAAAATACACTGCGCACTCCTATGGAATCACCCGAGTTATCTTTCGAATAATAAGTAAAACGCTCAGCCACATAAGGTGTAAATTCAAAAATTGAGAAGTTTGTTGGTAGAGATATTTTGTTTAATGTATCCAGACGATTAACACTTTCGTCTTTCCAAGATGGACTAGGACTGGCCTCTTTTTTATTAAAAACAGTGGCTTTAGTAGTATCCTCAAAATAAAAAGGAGTTGAAAATATAGGCAGACTAGGTAAGGAATAAGTAATCTCAGGAAGTTTCTCTATCTGGTCATACCAACGATTAATACGTTTTTCTAAATAAAAGCTTAACTGCGAATGTGTAAAATTATGATTAAGCAAGGCATAACTAATAGGTTTTGGGTCTCTTTCGTAATTTCGTGGAAAGTAATCTTTTAAAATATTATAAACTGAACCAAATTTGCGTCGTTTGTCATCTACAATACGATGAACTTCACCAGTAAAATAAGTCTGTTCATCTATCTGCCAATGGTGGCGTAAGCGTGCAAAGTATCTTTGAAAATCACCAGATTCTTTGGGTAATCCTTCCTTAGGCCTTTCCGTAGTGTAATAGAATTTAAAATCACCACTTCCAAAACCTGTATTTTTGTAGTTTGCGCTTATACCTTCAGCAAAACCTAATTTGTTGCGATAATCAAAATATATCTTGCCCTGAACTGATTCTGAAAGATAATAACGCGTAGCAGTTAAAAGATAGGCACCCCATTGGTCACTGTACCCAGGAGTTAACTGAATATGCGTGGCATTGTCTTTTAAACTGTGCCGGTAATATGGCACATAAGCTACAGGAAGCGCCCCAAAATAAAGGACATTTTCCCAGCTTTTAATCTTATCTTGAGAATAAAAACTTAACTTCCTGCTTTTTAAGTGGTAATGTGGTTGATTGAAATTACAAGTAGAAAGCCTGCCATTATAGACATCAAATTGTTTATCAGAAACAAGCTCAATTTTTTCTGCTTTTCCAAAATAGGGTTGTGAGTAAAATTTTGCGTTTTCTATTGTACCTTGTTTGGTCTTAAAATTGTAAAGTATGCGTTCTCCATACATTAAACCATGAACATCACGGATAGTGACATTTCCTTCAGCAATAGCTTGCTTTGTCTGTGTGTTTACCGTAAGTTTTTCGCAAGTTAAGATGGTTCCTTGATAATTGACAGAGACATTACCTTTGGCAACTATTTCATTTTTTTCAGTTAAATATTCTACAGTATCTCCATTAACTACCAGAGACTCACCCGGAACCTGAGCAAGGCAAACTTTTCTAGAAAATACAAGGACAAAAAAGAAAACAAACGAAAAAAACAGAATGATAAGATTTTTTTTCTTAGGAAAGTGTTTAGAAAAAACAGAAATCTTATTCATTACTTATTGGGAAGGTATTTTTTTATAATCTTCTAAGAACCTCTGAATTCCTATATCCGTAAGTGGATGCTTAATTAGCTGTTCAATTACTGAAAACGGAACAGTAGCAATATCTGCTCCAATAAGCGCTGCCTCAACTACATGCATAGGATTACGCACTGAGGCAACAATAATCTCTGTTTTGAATTGGTAGTTTGAATATATTTTTTTTATGTCTTTTATAATTTGCATTCCTTCTTGGCTTATATCATCTAATCTACCAATAAATGGAGAAACATAAGTTGCCCCTGCTTTAGCCGCCAAAAGGGCCTGTGAAGGTGAAAAACACAAAGTAACATTAGTTTTTATATTCTCTTTTGACAATAATTGCACTGCCTTTAGTCCTTCTTTTATAAGAGGGATCTTTATTACGATATTATTGGCAATTTTGGCAAGCTCTCTTGCCTCTTTAACCATTTCAAGTGAAGTTTGTGAAATAACTTCAGCACTGACAGGCCCTGAGACAATTTTACATATCTGCTCTAAAATTTCATAAGCAGGACGTTTTTCTTTGGCAATTAAAGTAGGGTTAGTAGTCACACCATCAATTAAGCCCAGCTGTTGTGCCTGTTTTATCTCTTCTATATTTGCAGTATCAATAAAAATTTTCATTTTTTCTACTCCTTATTAAATCTCTCTTCTTTGCAATTGCTCCTTTACCAAAAAAGCCGCACCAATCATTCCTGCATTTCGCCCTAATTTTGCCTTAAGGATTCTTAAGTCTTTTACCTGAACAGGCATTGCCCTTTCTTGAATAGTCTTATACACTGCATCAAAAAGAATCTGACCTGCATTAGCCACTCCACCTCCTACAACTACACAATCGGGATTAAGGACATTAACAATCCCAACTAAAGCCACACCCAATTTCTTTCCTACATCTTTCCAGATAGCAATAGCCCTTTCATCACCTTTTCGTGCTAAACGGCTTACTTCTTCTAAAGGGATATCTTTTTTAAAAACCTTACGCACATTTTGGGCAATCCGCCGATTTCCAATATACGCCTCAAGACAGGCAATACCCCCACAGTTACAGTTTGGTCCTTTTTCATTAATTGGCACATGTCCTACCTCACCGGCTGCGAATGAAGAACCGCGATAAAGGCGTTTCTCAATAATTAAACCTGCTCCCACGCCTGTTCCCAAAGTAAGACAAACTGCATTGGTTGAACCTTTGGCTGCACCAGCACGAAATTCTGCAAGACACATAAGATTAGCGTCATTATCAATAAAAACAGGTATCCCCAATTTTTCCTCTAAAATACTGCGTAAAGGCACCTCTTTCCAGCCAGGAATATTCGGAAAAAAATGCACAATCCCCCGCACTACATCTACAGGACCAGGTAACCCAATTCCTATGCCTAGAATAAAGCTACGACTAAGATGATACTTAGCCGTTAAAGAATTTACTGAAGAGACAATAGCAGTCATTAATGCCTTAGGCTGGGCAAATACCTCTGTAGGCAAAATTTGACGTTCTTTGATAACACAGGATGAATCACAAAGCGCTATTTTAAGATTAGTTCCACCTAAATCTATTCCAATAAAAAACTTATCTTTCATAGTGTAAAGTATTGTAACCTACCAAAACAATTATTGCAAGTATTATGTATAGTTCTTTGCCATATATACCAACGCTATTTTTCTCTTGCTGATTTGCCTGAAAAAACCCTTAATGGAAACCTCCCAGGTATGTGAATTGGAGTAATTAATAGAAAGAAATTTAATCAGGGAAAAATGAAAGGAAAGATTATACAATTGTCTTTTCTGTATCCTTATCAAAAAAATGAACTTTGCTCATATCAAAGACCATATCAATATCAGCATTTACTTTCGGGCGGTCATGGGCACCAACACGTGCGATAAAGGTGTGTTTACCGGTATTTAGATACAAATAGACCTCACTTCCCATTGGTTCAACTACTTCACAGGTAACTCGCACTGTGTTCTCCGGATGGGAATACGAAACAAAAAGTTTATCGTAGATATCCTCGGAACGAATTCCAAAAATTACCTCTCTATCTACATAAGGCATTAACTTAGAAAACATCTCTTCTACAATCTTTACCTGAATTTTTCCTTCATAGAAATAAAGCTTACCATTCTTTTTTATGATTTTACCATTCATAAAATTCATCGGTGGTGAACCCATAAAGCCTGCAACAAATTTATTAGCGGGTTTATCATAAATAGTAATAGGGTCAGCTACCTGCTGCAGTACTCCTTTGTTCATTACCGCTACCCGGTCACCCATAGTCATTGCTTCTACTTGGTCATGGGTTACGTAAATAATAGTGGTCTGTAAACGAATATGAAGTTTATGAATCTCCGTGCGCATCTGAACGCGCATTTTTGCATCCAAATTAGAGAGCGGTTCATCAAAAAGAAAAACTTTGGGTTTACGCACAATGGCCCTTCCTACTGCAACTCTCTGACGCTCTCCACCTGATAATTCTCTGGGTTTACGTTCAAGTAAGTGAGTAATGCCCAAAATCTCAGCTGCTTCTTTTACCCTCTGCATAATTTCTGACTTAGGATAGCGTCTGAGACGAAGACCAAACGCCATATTCTCAAAGGCAGTCATATGGGGGTAAAGCGCATAATTCTGAAAGACCATCGCAATGTCTCTATCTCTTGCAGGCACGTCATTGACAAGTTTGTCACCAATAAAAATCTTTCCGGAAGTTACCTGTTCAAGTCCAGCAATCATCCTAAGAGTTGTAGACTTACCACACCCCGAAGGTCCAACCAAAACCATAAACTCTTTATTTTCAATGCCCAGACTTAAATTGTCTACAACCTTGGTTCCGTTTGTGTATTCTTTAGTTACATTTTGGAGGGAAACTTGAGCCATCTTTTTTATACCAATTCTCAGAGTTTAAAAATTATAACAATTATTTTTAAAAAAATCAACTTAAATAATCAAGCAACCGTGCAGTTGTTTGTTTCAGTTCTTTTCTCCCAACTATCATGTCAATTAAACCGTGCTCAAGCATAAACTCAGAACGTTGAAACTTTGGTGGTAACTTCTGTCTTATTGTCTGTTCAATAACCCGTGGTCCAGCAAAACCGATAAGTGCATTTGGTTCAGCAATAATAATATCCCCAAGACCAGCAAAGGAAGCCATCACTCCACCCATTGTAGGATTAGTTAAAATCGAAATATAGGGCAAATGTGCTTCTTTGTGGTATTTTAAAGCAGCAGAAGTCTTTGCCATCTGCATTAAAGATAACATCCCCTCATACATACGCGCTCCACCACCTGAACCAGAAACAATAACAAGTGGCATACGATTTTTAGTAGCAAACTCAGTTGCCCGCGTAATTTTCTCACCTACCACTGACCCCATTGAACCCATAATAAAACGCGAATCAGTCACTGCAACTACTGCTTTTTTGCCTTCTATTAAACCCCTTCCCCAAATTACTGCCTCCTTCAAACCCGTTGTTTGCTGATCTTGAGCAAGTTTTTCTTTATAGGTCTTTGGCCCTTTAAATTCTAAAGGGTCAACAGAAACCATATCTTTATCAAACTCTTCGAAAGTGTCTTTATCCAACAAATAAGTAATGCGCTGGTATGCACCAATAGCAAAATGAAAATTACACTTTGGACAAACAAATAGGTTCTCTTCTAAAACCTTGTTAAAAAGCACCTCAGAACAATTCTCGCATTTGGTCCATAAGCCGTCAGGAATTTCTTTTTTCTTGACCCGAACAATTGTGTATTTAGGTTTACCAAAAAGTGCCATAGACAGTCCTTTAATCTAATAGATGAATCACCAGCCCCGAGGCAACCTTAGGATAGAAATAGGTTGACTTTGGAGGCATCTTCTCCTGTTTAGAAGCAATACTAATTATCTGCTCTATCTTTGTAGGGTTAAGAAAAAAAGCAATTTTTGTGGGGTTTTTCTTTATCTCTTGAAGTAGCTCATCTGTCTGAGCACTAAAAATAATGTGCTCTTTGTCAGTTAAGTTAAGTTTAAATAACCTCTCTAACACCAACGCATTCAAAATAGAGACATCTAAGGAACGATATTCTGCAATTCTATCAGGCATAAACGAATTCAATACTTTGATATTTCTCAAACGTAATAACCAAAAACGACCGTTGGTGTGCATACCAATAACATGCTCACTTACTCCTGCCTTTGCTAGAAGAAAGAAAAATCTATTCTGGTCTTTTATCTCTTCTACTGAAAAGTGTTCTGAAAGTTTACTTAAAAGCTCGTCTAAGTTCGGTCGTTGCTCTAAAGTAACTAAACGATGAATAGGCAGTACAGTTAAACCTTGAGAATCAATATTAGTAAAATAGGCAAGTATATAATTAAAACCTTCATTTCCGTTAATGTTACCTTGGGATTTCTTCATCTCATCACGAAATGCGCAGGCTACTTCGTAGCGATGATGGCCATCTGCGATGAAGATATTTTCTTTCAGCATCTTCTGTTCAACTTTTTGGAGAACCTCCGGAATATCAATTCGCCAAACTTGATGTAAAACCTGTTCATCGTCAACTGCACAAATAAAAGGTTGCTGTTTGTTAACAAGTGGCAGAAGTGTCTGGGCAATAACTTTTTTCTTATCAGGGAAAATAACAAAGATAGGACTTAAGTTCGCCCTCACACTGCGTAAAAGTCGCAAACGGTCTTCCTTAGGAGCAATATGGGTATGTTCATGACCGAAAACTGAGTTTTTTGAAGAATCATCCAGACCTAAAAGGGCAAGGAAACCAACACGAACACGTTTACTACCTTTTAACGTATATTGCTGTTTATAAACATAAATCGCTGGGTTTTGGTCAGAGATAAGAATTTTGTCCTTAAGCCATGAACGCATAATTAAAGCTGCTTGGGTATATTTATCTTGACCGGGGATGTCTTCTGAAAGTTCAAGTCTTATAAGATTATAAGGGCTGTTACGTAAAAGTCGTTGTTGAGAATCTAAGCAGATAACATCATAAGGTGGACAGATAACTTTAGAAATATCCCCAACCACTTGAGGGTTATAAATTGTGGCTTTAAACCCTTTTACTACTGCCATAGTAATCTACCCTGGCTAAAATTACTCCAATATATGAAGCTACAGAATCAATAATTAAATCTTCTAAACTTGCCGTTCGTGCTGGCACAAACATTTGATGAATCTCATCGGTTATACCAAAGATAATGGAACAAATAACCGCAATTACCAATAACTCAGTTTTAGAAAGTTTTAAGAAAGTCAGTTTTAATGCGCGATAAAAGAGTAATCCCAGTATAGCATAGATTAAAGCATGATACAAGATATCTTGATAGGGAAATAAAAGCGGGATATTCTTGCCTGGAATACTTGAAGATAAAAATATAAAAACCATCCAGCAACCTAACAAGACCCAACTAATCAGTTTCTTACTTTGGTAACTATACTGCTTGGCTGCACCCATCGCATTTTTTCTCTGCTTTTTGGGCGCAGGTGTTGTCCTTTTTTGTTGTGGATTCATTAGTGGGTTTTGCAGATCGTTTGTAATCGGTAACAAAAAACCCTGGGCCCTTAAAGATAATTCCTGCTCCACAGCCAATTAACCTCTTTACTGTCCCTCCACAAGTAGGACACTTATTTATTGGCTGATCAGTCATACTTTGGAAAATCTCAAACTTTTTTGTGCAGTTTTGGCATTCATACTCGTAAGTTGGCATATCCCCTCACCTCTCTTCCTTTTCCTATTTGATAATAAGTTTTATTCACCTTTCTCCAGAAACACGAGCGAATTCTTCCATTAATCTCCGTTGTTCTGGAGAAAGTCTCGTTGGTATTTCTACGTTTATTTTTACCAACTGGTCACCTACACCACGACCATGCACATCAGGAATCCCTTTACCGCGTAAGCGAAAAACTTTGCCACTTTGGGTTCCGGCGGGAATTTTCATCGTTACGGAGCCAGTCATAGTTGGCACATGAATTTCTCCACCTAATACTGCTTTACTTAAAGAGATAGTCTGTTCTACTAACAAATCATTACCGTGGCGCTGAAAAACAGGATGGGGTTGAACTTCAATGACTACATATAAATCTCCTCTACCCGCAGTTCCTGCTTCTCCCTCACCCCGAACCCTTAGGTTAGAACCAGTATCTACCCCAGGAGGAATTTTTACTTTTAATCGGTGTTCCTGACGAACACGTCCCTGCCCATGACAAACCGAACAAGGAGTTTGAATCAACTGCCCTTCACCACGACAATTGGGACAAGTCTGGGCTAACTGAAAAAAACCACTAGAAACCACAATTCTTCCTTGTCCTTTACATTGCGGACAATTAACCCGCTTTGAACCAGGTTTAGCACCACTACCTGAACAGGTAGAACATATCTCATAGCGAGGAACAGTAATGGTTTTTTCTGTTCCTTTAGCAGCTTCTTCTAAAGTAATCTGCGTAGTTATCTCTAGGTCCCGACCGCGGGTACGTGCACGGCTGGCTCGGCTACGTGAAGAACCACCAAATATATCAAATCCCAAGTCCGCAAATAAATCTTCAAATATACTTCCACTGAACCCACCTAAATCTTGAAACACTGAACTAAAATCTGCACCGCGGAAAATATCTTCATAGGCGTATTTCTGGTCAATACCTGCGTGGCCGTATTGGTCATATAACTGTCTTTTCTGCGGGTCAGATAAAACTGCATAAGCCTCAGAAATTTCTTTAAACTTCTCTTCAGCTTCTTTTTTCTGTTCCGCAGGAACACGGTCCGGATGATATTTTAAAGCAAGGTTACGATATGCCTTCTTTATCTCTTCAACGGTAGCGTTTTTAGAAACTCCCAATATTTCATAATAATCGCGTTTGGCAGTCATTTCTTATAAGGTTTAATAAATTAAAAGTCCTTTCAACTTCTTACCCTTGCGCCGGCAGTTATCCTACTGCCAGCGCAAAGATTTATTTTGCCTTACAGGTATACTTTATTTCTCCTCTTTAAAATCCGCGTCTATTACATCATCTTTTGCTTTTCCTGAAGAACCACCCTCCTGTGTATTGGCAGATGTATGTTGTTGCTGAGCACCTCCTGTATTTGCATCAGTAGCCTGCTGTTTTTGAGCTGTCTGCTTATAAACTTCTTCAGCCAATTTATGTGAAGCCTTGGTTAACTCATCCATAGCCCGTTTAATACGCTCCATGTTCTTATCTTTAATGGCAGTTTTTAGGTCATTAAGCTTTGCCTCAATCTCAGCTCTTTCAGACTGCGAGACTTTATCTCCATATTCTTTTAGAGCCTTTTCTGTAGAATAAGCTAAAGTATCGGCTTGATTAATTAACTCTGCCTCCTGTTTTCTACGAGCATCCTCAGCAGCATACTTTTCTGCGTCCTTAACCATCTTCTCTATTTCTTCTTTGGAGAGTTTTTTGGGCGCAGTTATACGAATAGACTGCTCTTTTCCTGTTCCGCGGTCTTTTGCTGAGACATGCACAATACCATTTGCATCAATATCAAAAGTAACTTCTATCTGTGGTATCCCACGCGGAGCTGGTGGAATCCCTACTAAATCAAAACGTCCTAACTCTACATTGTCATCTGCCATAGGACGCTCACCTTGTAACACACGGATAGTTACCGCTGTCTGGTTATCCTCTGCGGTTGAGAATATCTGGCTCTTACGGGTAGGAATAGTAGTGTTTCGCTCAATAAGTTTTGTAAATACCCCTCCTAATGTCTCAATTCCCAAAGACAGCGGAGTTACATCCAAAAGCAGAACATCCTTCATCTCTCCTTTAATAATTGCTGCCTGTATTGCCGCACCCATTGCTACACATTCCATTGGGTCAATTCCTCTCTCAATCTTTTTGCCAACAAAGTCTTCCACAAACCTTTGAACAATAGGCATACGAGTAGGACCACCGACCATAATAATTCGGTCGATATCGCTTGGTGATAATTTTGCATCCTTAAGTGCTTGCTCCATTGGATGACGGCAACGCTCAATAATTGGTGTAACTAACTCTTCTAATTTTGCGCGGGTAATTGACATTGTAAGATGCTTTGGACCTGTAGCATCAGCGGTTATAAACGGCAAGTTAATATCTGTGGTTACACTTGAAGATAACTCAATCTTTGCTTTTTCTGCTGCCTCTTTAAGACGCATCATTGCCATTTTATCATTACGCAGGTCAATACCCGTTTCTCTTTTAAACTGTTCAGCAATATATTCAATAAGCACATTATCCATATCAGTTCCACCAAGTTGTGTATCACCAGAAGTGGATTTTACTTCAAATACGCCTTGCGCCATTTCCATAATAGTAACATCAAGTGTGCCTCCACCTAAGTCAAAAACCATAATCTTCTGCTCTTTTTGTGATTTCTCCAGTCCATAAGCAAGACAAGCAGCGGTTGGTTCATTGATGATTCTTAAAACCTTTAAACCCGCTATTTCTCCAGCGTCTTTGGTGGCTTGGCGCTGGTTGTCATCAAAATAGGCAGGACAGGTAATTACTGCCTCTTCTACTTTATCACCAAGATACGCCTCAGCATCCTGCTTTATTTTCTGTAAAATAAAGGCAGATATTTGTTGTGGCGTAAACTCTTTACCATATACCTTAAATTTATAATCTTGACCCATCTTACGTTTTGCTGCAAAAATTGTTCCTTCAGGATTAATTGCTGCTTGCCGACGGGCAGGTTCGCCAACTAAACGTTGACCATCTTTGGTAAAGGCAACATAAGAAGGAAATGCCTTACCTGAGGCTACACCTGCACCTTCTGCTGAAGGAATAATTACTGGACGACCACCTTCCATTACCGCTGCTGCTGAGTTTGACGTGCCTAAATCAATACCAATTACTCTAGCCATATCACACCTCCTATTTAGAAGAAATTTTTTTGTTTGAAGAAAACTTAATATTCCTTAACATATTTTTTACTCAGTTTTATGCCCGTTCTTATTGCTGTCAAATTGGTTTACTGTTGAATCAGAATAACTAGTTTGATTTAAATTATCCTCATCTTTTTTCTTTTTTCGTGAAACCTGCACTTTGGCTGTCCGAATCACCTTTCCATTTAAGGTATAACCTTTCTGGAATTCCTCTACTACAGTATTTTCAGGCAAACTATCATCTTCTATTTGCATAAGTGCCTCATGGCAGTTGGCATCAAAACACTTACCTTTTGCCTCAATACAACTTACTCCATGTCTTTTAAGAAGCTCATGCAGATGAGCAAGAATCATCTCCACACCTTTTAAAAAAGCTGTATAATCCTCATGTTTTTGCTGAGACAATTCTACACTTTTTTCTAACTCATCAACAATAGTCAAAATTTCACAGATAATTTCCTCTTTAGCATAACGAACAAAATCTGCCCGCTCTCTCTCCCAACGTTTACGCGCATTCTCAAAATCTGCCTGTAACCGCAGTAATCTTTCCCAATACTGCTTTGCCTTAGCAGCCTCATCTTTTAACAAATCATACTCTTCTTTAGAGACAGTAATCACTGATGAAGAAGACTGAACGTCTTTTTCTTGGGACTGCTGATTATTTTTATTTTCATGCGAATTTTTCTTCTGTTCCATTTCGAAAATTTTTTATAAGTCTTCCAGAATAGAATCGAGTATTTCTGAGATATATTCTAAGGTTGAAACTGTCAACCCATAACACATTCGCCGTGGACCAAGCACAGCAATACTACCTGCACGATAAGGCGAAACAACTAAGGAGCAAACATCACTTATTCCTGGACAGGCAATTTCTTCACCAATATAAACCTTGCAGACATCTTGAGCATGCTGTCTGAGTAACTCAAGAAGCTTTTTCTTCTCCTCTAATAATTGAACCAAGATCGCTAATTTTTCTACATTGTGAAATTCTGGATGGGCAAATATATTACTTAATCCATGATAAAAAATCTTATCCTCCCATTCAGAAAAAGAAACTACTGCGGTATAATGAGTAAGGTTTGCCACAATATCAGAGGTCTTATCCAAAACCTCCTCCAATGATAACTTATTTCCACGATAAAACTCTTCAATAGCCTGTTGTTGTTGAGGAGCTAAGGTCTGAGCGCCCATTAAAAAATCTACATAGTAGCGGTAACCCTTATCTGTAGGAACTCTACCAGAAGAGGTATGCAGACTCATTAAATAACCTTCCTCTTCCAGCTCAGCTAAAATATTTCTTAAAGTAGCTGAACTAAGATTAAACTTAAGCGCAAGCTCCTGAGAACTAACCGGTTCACCCGTTGCAATATAAGAAGTTACCGCCTCCGCTAAAACCCTATTTTTCCTTTCTGTGTGGTCAACGGTTCTAACCATAGCTTGTTATTGTAACATACACATAAATACTGTCAATTATTCTCCATTACTATTTCTTTATCTTTAACTGTTAAAGTTATTTTATCACCTTGTTTAATTTTTCCTTCAAGCACCATACGCGCAAGATAATCTATTACTTTCCTTTGAATTAGTCGTTTTAACGGACGAGCACCAAATACTGGGTCAAAACCTTCTTCAGCAAGAAACCTTATTGCTTTCTGATCTACTTTTAGCTCAATTGAATTATTTGCACGCAGCCTTTCAGCAACCTGCCGTAATTGAATCTGCACAATCTGCTCCATATCTCTTTGAGTAAGATAATTAAAAATTACAATCTCATCTACTCGGTTTAGAAACTCTGGACGAAAATGTCTACGGAATTCCTCATTGATTATTGCCTTTACTTTCTCCGGAGAATCTTCTTTTGAGAGACGATGTGTTCCTAGGTTAGAGGTCATAATTACTACTGTATTGGTAAAATTAACTAATCTTCCCTGACCATCAGTTAATCTTCCATCATCAAACAATTGTAGTAATACATTAAATACCTCGGGATGCGCCTTTTCAATTTCATCAAATAAGATTACTGCATAAGGTCTACGACGGACCGCCTCAGTCAGTTGTCCACCTTCTTCATAACCCACATAACCAGGCGGAGCTCCGATAAGACGAGCAACAGAGTGTTTCTCCATATACTCAGACATATCTATTCTAACTAAAGCCCTCTCATCATCAAATAAGAAACGTGCCAACGCTTTAGCTAATTCTGTTTTACCAACTCCCGTTGGACCAACAAAAATAAAAACACCTACTGGCCTATGAGGGTCAGCCAAACCACTACGGGAACGCCTAATTGCAGAACTTACTAAACTAACTGCTTCTTCTTGCCCAACTACTTCTTGTCTGAGACGTTCTTCCATTTTAAGTAACTTCTCAGTTTCAGCCTCAAGTAAGCGTGTTACGGGTATCCCTGTCCATTTTGAAACTACTGCTGCAATATCATCTTCATCAACCTCTTCCTTCAAAAGTGAACCTTTCTTCTGCATCTGAGCAAGCTGATTACTTGCCTCTGATAGTTTCTGTTGTAATTCGCGCAAATGGCCGTAACGAATCTGAGCAACACGGTCAAGGTCACCTTTTTTCTCTGCTTCTTTTTCTTCAAGGCGTGCTTTTTCTATTTCTTCCTTTATTGAACGGACTTCTAAAATAAGCTTTTTCTCCTCTTGCCATTTTTTTGTTAAGTTAATACTTCTATCCTCTAATTCTTTTAACTCCTTTTCTAAGGCCTGTTTTCTTTGCAGTGCAGAAGGCTCTGTCTCTTTTTTAAGTGCTTGAAGCTCAATCTGAAGTTGAAAGATTTTGCGGTCAATCTCATCAAGTGCTTGTGGCTTAGAATCAATTTCCATACGCAGACGGCTGGCTGCCTCATCTATTAAATCAATCGCCTTATCTGGCAAAAAGCGTTCAGTGATATACCGATTAGAAAGAACTGCTGCTGCAATAAGTGCAGAGTCCTTAATACGAACACCATGATATAACTCATACCGCTCTTTTAAGCCACGTAAAATTGCTATAGTGTCCTCTACTGATGGCTGGTCTACATAAATTGGCTGAAATCTTCGTTCAAGGGCAGCATCTTTTTCAATGTATTTACGATACTCATCAAGGGTAGTTGCACCAATACAACGAAGTTGTCCGCGGGCAAGGGCAGGTTTTAACATATTAGAGGCATCTACTGCGCCTTCTGCACCACCTGCACCAACTAATGTATGTAATTCATCAATGAACAAAATTATCTCACCATTTCGGGATTCTATTTCTTTAAGAACTGCCTTTAACCTATCTTCAAACTCACCACGAAACTTTGTTCCTGCAACTAAGCTACCTAAATCTAAAGCAATTATTCTTTTATTCTTTAGTCCCTCAGGAACATCTTTAGCCACAATTCGTTGAGCAAGCCCCTCAACAAGGGCTGTCTTTCCCACTCCTGCCTCACCGATTAATACTGGATTATTTTTTGTCCGACGCAACAATACTTGGATAAGCCGTCTAATCTCATCATCTCTACCAATCACAGGATCTAACTTCCCTCTGTTTGCTAAATCCGTAAGGTCTCTACCGAATTTTTCCAAAGGTTTGAATTTCTCTTCTGGATTTTCATCAGTAATCCTCTGATTTCCCCTTACCTGAGCAAGGGCTTTTAAAACTACTTCAGGCGTAAGATTTGCTCTTTTGAATTCTTGAAACAAAGCTCCCGTTGTATCATTAAAACTAGCTAATAAAATATGTTCAGCAGAGATATAATCGTCTTTGAGAAGACTTGCCTCTTTTTCAGCTTGTTTTAATAAGTTTTCTGTTCGCCTTGAAATATAAACTTGGCTATGCCCACTTATCTTAGGTAAACCTTTTAAATACTCTTCCATTACCTTAATAATACTAAAAGTTGATAGTCCTAGTTTGTCCAAAATAGATAAAAGAATTTCATTCTCTTGGCGAAGAAGAGATAGAAAAAGATGTTCGGGCTCAACCTGCTGATGTTGGCTTTTTTGCGCAAGTAAAATTGCCTGCTCTAATGCCTGACGTAAACTTTGGGTAAAACGCTCTATATTCATTTTTCACCTCATTTGCTTCTGTTGTTTAATTCGATTCACCTTTCTATAATTAGAAGTTATATTTGGTTATTGTTATATTATCACAATTAGCAGTCTTTTCATTTGACTGCTAAATAGTGATTAAAAAAAATTAAATTCCTTCTTTTTCTAGAATTAGTTTTATACCACTTACATTTACACCCTTTTCTTGCATAAGATAATGCACATATTCTAATTTTTTTACATCATTAAGAGAATAAAATCGGCTTTTCTTCCCCACCCGTTTTGGCTTAACAATACCTGCCTTATCCAATTGACGTAGAGTCCATATAGGCAGGCCAGAAAGCCTACTTGCCACACTGATTACATAAACCGGGTCATCTGGGCTAATATGTATGTCAAATTGCGGCATACAACCCCCGTTATTTTACCTCAACAAATTTATAGCATATTCTTTTCATTTTGTCAAGAAAAAATTATAAAAAAATTTAGATTTTCTAACAAAATTTTTTAGATTAAATTAAAGAAAGATACTTAGCTATTTAACCATTTAATATCTTTATGATGTTGCAATTTCTGAAATAACCTTTGTGATATAGCCAGTCTCATCCTTATAGAAGTTGATAGGTAACAAATTTCCAAGACCTTTCCTTCTTGATAAAACCGATGCACTAAATCCATCCGGTAATTTGGTATACTGACTTCAGCAATCAATGTGCGTTGGCTAAAAAAATCTGCCAATCGCTGTATAAGTTTATCCAGGTTTTCTTTTGTGCTTGCGCTAATAAAAACAGGATTAGTGTATTCTTGCGCTAAAACAGCAAACCAGCTTCGGTCCTCTATTAAATCAATTTTGTTTAAAGCGCAGACCACTGGCTTTTTTTCACAGGCAAGTTGTAACAATACAGTATTAACAGATTGACTAAGTTTTGTAGCGTTAGGACGGCTGATGTCCACTACATGAATAAGTAAATCTGCTTCTATGACTTCTTCTAGGGTTGCCTTAAATGCCTCTATTAAATGGTGGGGTAGATCATGTAAGAAACCTACAGTATCGGTTAAGACAATTGTCTGACCATTAGGTAGCTTTAAACTGCGGGATACTGGGTCAAGGGTAGTAAATAAACCATCTTTTACTTCCTGCTGCGCTTCTGTTAAAGCATTAAGCAGAGTTGATTTTCCTGCATTGGTATAACCGACCAAAGCTACCAACGGTAAGCTGTTTTCTTTCCTTTTATTTCTTATAAGTAACCGATGTTGGCTAACTTTTTTTAGTTGGTCTTTTAACTTGGTAATCCTTTGACGAATACGCCGGCGGTCTACCTCTAACTTTTGCTCTCCCGGTCCACGTGTTCCGATGCCACCTCCTAAACGAGAAAGAAGTATGCCTTTTCCTGTAAGACGCGGCAGTAGATACTCAAGCTGTGCCAGCTCTACCTGCATCTTTCCTTCTGGACTTTTAGCACGTCTGGCAAAGATATCTAAAATAAGTTGTGTTCGGTCTATGGTCTTTTTTTCAATAACTGATTCCAAATTTCTCTGTTGTGTTCCAGAAAGATTTGCACTAAAGATTACTGTATCGGCTTTTAACTCCTGCGATAATAAAGCAATCTCCTGTGTTTTACCACGACCAATGAAGAAATTTGGTGTGGGCCTTTCAATTACTACCTGAATATTATCTAAAACCACTGTGCCTGTAGAACGAACTAATTCTTCAAGTTCCTCTGCCTGCTCTGCTATAGTCCAATTCTGCTTCTGCCAAAGGCAGTGGATAGTAACCAAAAGTGCCTTTTCCATTTATAGACGTGTCTGTGTATAAATATAAACTAATTTTTCTAATAAATCAGGTGTCTCTTTATCCACCCAAATTATTCTCTTATCTTTCCTAAACCACGTCAATTGTCTACGCGAATACTGGCGGGTATTTTTTTTAATTAACTCTTTTGCTTCTTCTAAACTTAATTTACCATTAAGATAATCTTCTATTTCTTTAATTCCAATTGCCTTACGCGCAGTTAAACTAAGTGATCCAGAAAGAAGTTTTCTTACCTCTGAGACTACACCTTTATTGAACATCTCTTCTACCCGCTCATTAATGTTTTTATAAAGCTTTATTCGTTCTAAAGTTAAGCCGACAATGCGAATGTCATACTCCATACTTAATCCTTTACGTTGTTTCTGAAGTTTTGAGATAGGAATACCTGTAGTCTCATAAACTTCTAATGCACGAATAATCCGCCTTAAGTCATTTGGATGAATCTTGTCTGCTGCCTCAGGGTCTATTATTTTTAGTCGTTCATAAAGTTGACCTATCCCGGACTCTTTTGCTTGCTCTAAAAGTTGGTTACGCAGTAGTTTACTATCTATATTTAACTCAAAAATTCCATCGACTACTGTTGACATATATAACCCGCTTCCTCCAACAAACAAGGGAACCTTATTTCTTTTTAAAATCTCTTGCACTTTAATAAGTGCTAACCTACGATATTCTGAAACATTGAATTCTTTTTCTACTGGAATGATACTAAATAAATGATGTTTAACAGAATGCCTTTGCTTTAAATCAGGTTTTGAGGTAAGTATATCCATACCTTTATAAATTTGCATTGAGTCGCAACAGATAATTTCTGCATTAAGCCTCTGGGCTAAAGAAATAGATAACGTGGTCTTACCCACAGCCGTAGGACCAACTAGAAAAAAAAGTGTAGGTTTCATTTTATGGATTAAGTTTGGTAGGATATCCTAAGCGCTCTAATTGTCTTTGTGCTTCTTTTGCTTGCTGAATTGTGGCATACATACCTACGCGGACTTTAAAAAGCTGTTTATTATTTTCTTTTGTATCTAAAACAAAGACAGGAAAATTTTGCCTTGCTAATTTATTTTTTAGCCGTTCGGCATTTTCTCTTTTAGAAAACGCTCCTACTTGGATTATATAACCACCTTCGGGTTTAAAAATGACATCGTATTCTTTATGATTTAAATATGTGGAATCTAAGCTGCCCAGCTGATTTGTTGAAGGCGGGGAAACTACGATAGTAGTAGATGTTCCTGAAGAAAATTCTTCATTTTTTTTTGACGACGTTTGCAAAGCAATATCATTCAAATCTGAGGAGACATTTTGCTTATCTTTTTGGTGCTCATTATTTTGGAGGAATTGCGCTTTATTGGTCTGTAGAGTACTTACTAACTGCTTCTGTTTAGGTAGTAATTCACCAATAGCATTAGCCTCAAAACTACGCGGATACCGAGTAATTAATTTTTGCCGAAAATACTTTTGTTTATTATAATCGTTTAAACATTCATACGTTTTACTTAAACGGTAATAGATACCCGCCTTAAGTTTTGTGTTTGGTTCTTTTTCAAGAAGTGATTGATAAATACTTGCTGCTTTGCTAAAGTCTCCTTTAAGATATGCAATATCTCCTAAACCAATAATTGCCTCTTCAGAAAATTTACTACCTTTGAACTCACTACAAATAATCTGAAATACATCTTCGGCACGTAAATAATTTGCGCTTTTAAGGTAACTTAACCCTAAAAAATAATAGACTTCATCAAGACCATTTCTTGTTTGCGCCCGTGCCAAAATAGCTTCTGCCTCCTTGATTGTCTGCTGATAATCGCCTGCTAGAAAATATTGTCTCAGCATTTGAGTATCTATTGCAAAAACAAAAGATAACCTCAACAGAATTAACAAACTTATACTAAGTAGCTTTTTTTTCATTGGTTGTCTTTCTCTTACTTCGAAAACGGCCTATTAATTTAAATAATAACTTCCCAAAATCTTATCTATTCTCCCTTTGCCCTTGCTTTTTAGCAAGTGAAATTTTTTTCTGCAAAGCTAGTATCTTTGTATGGCGACGTTTTTTTTCATCTTCCGGCACATCATCTATAAAAGTAGCTGCCTGCGTGTAGGGACGTGGAGAATATTTAAATATATAGGCGGCATCAAAACGAACCTGTTTAACTAACTGGTAAGTTTCATCAAAATCTCTTTCCGTTTCACCAGGAAAACCTACAATAATATCGGTGGTCAAAACACCTTCAGGTAGAATATCCCGATATTTTTTAACTAACTCTAAATAAAACTCTTTTGTATATCCGCGGTTCATCCGTTCAAGAATTTTATTTGAACCTGATTGTACGGGTAAATGCAAATATTTTTTTACTTTCTGACACTTGCGCATTGTTTCAAATAAAGAAACAGTTGTGTCACCAGGATGAGAAGTAATAAAACTTATTTCGTCTAAACCTTCCAGCCCATTCACTATCTCTAATAAATCTGTGAAAGTTACGCATTTATCCGGTGAGAAACTATTTAAATAAACATAAGAACTCACGTTCTGTCCTAAAAGCGTTAATCTCTTAAGCCCTATATCAATTGCCTGTTTTATCTCTCTTAGAATATCTCTATAATCCCTATGGCGTAATGGCCCTCTAGTATAAGGGACAACACAATAAGAACAAAATTTAGAACAGCCTTCTGAGATTACTACATAAAAATGAGATTTGTCATTATACCATTTTGTATGATAGATTGACGGGGAACGCTTGTTTCCTTCGGTATACCAAATCTTATAGGTATAAAGTTGGCTTCCTGTCGTAGTTTTCTCTGAAGAAAAAAACCTTTCCAGTAGCGCTGGTATTTTTTCAATGTCAGATGGCCCCACTACAAAATCTACTAAGGGAGAACGTTCAAAAATTTTTTCTTTATATAACTGTGCCATACAACCTACTACGCCAATGTAGGGTTTTTTATGTATATATGTGTCTGACTTAGCTAATGGTAAATTTTTTTTAGAGTATCTTGTCTGTTTTACTACGCGTCCAATCTCACTAAATACTTTGTCTTCAGCATGCTTGCGCACTGAGCAGGTGTTAAAGATAACTACATCCGCTTCAGTAGGCGCATCAACAAAAACAAATCCCTTGTTACGTAACAAACCCATTAACACCTCGGAATCCCGTTCGTTCATTTGACAGCCAAATGTTAATATACAAATCTTTTTTCCCATTTTTTAAATATTTTTTATCTAAAATTTTTTTACTTTAACTTCGTTTCTAAATTTTTTTATTTTTAGATGTTTTGAGTGTTTTTTAAATGCCCTTTTTGCACAGAAAGGTCTTCCTTTGAGAAATTCAAAAATTTTATTCCTACTTCAAAGGGGTAACGCGAATCATCAATACGTTTACTCCAGACTACTTTTCCTTTAGTTCTAATAATTTTGTCGCTGTTAGAAATTTTTATTTCTAAATCAAGGATAGTCTCTGGTTCAAGTTTATGAAGAACAGGTAAAGCAATTCCAAGTTCTGAAATATTTTTTGTTCGAGAACCGCTTTTCAACAAACTATTGGCAAGAGAATATTTTGTCTCAAGATTTTTTGTTATCCTCACAGTGATCCTGCGTTCTTGCATAACCGTTCTCTCATTAAAATACATTACAAACAATATTATAACATCGATATTTTTTTTATCAATTTTCTAGTTCTTACGACTTTTTTAAATTTTATTTAAAAATTAAAAATACAAAAATAAGCTGTTTTCTTCAATGGTCAAATCTCAATAAAACTTTGTAGCCTTTTGTTTATTCTAGTTTTTAAAATAACCTTAGAAAAACAAAGATTTTAGTTCTTATGAAAAGGTAAGAGAATTTAACTAAGTCGGTTAGAATATATTTTAGGGAATAGTTACTTTAAGAATTTTATTGTTACTCTTGTATTTATTTTACTTAATCTTAGCTTCCTCGATTGCCTCAAGGACTGCATTTATTTCAAAGGGTTTAACCAAACAGGCGCGTAATTTTAGTTTCTCAACTTCTTTTTGCATCTCTTCAATATAGCCAGTCATCAGAATTATTTTAAGGTTAGGGTTAATATCTAATAGTTTACGATACAGTTCTAGACCATTAATGTCACTTAAACGAATGTCCAAAAATATTATTGTAAAATTTTTTTTCTGCACTTGTTCCAAAGCTTTTTGCCCCGTATCCACTGCTGTAACATTACACTTTGCTGTTTTTAGAATCCGTTCAAAAAGCTGACGTATATCTGCATCGTCATCAATTACTAAGACATCTAATAATTGGTTGTCCATACCTAAAAACTCTTGTTCTATAAACTGGGAAAGTTCTTGAAGGTCAAAGGGTTTACGAATAGTTGTAAAAATACCAATCTTTTTTGCTTCAGCTAATTTGTCTTCTACAGAATAACCTGTCATCATTACAAACTTTGCTTTTGGGTTAATCTGCTTCATTTTTTTTAATATCTCTATTCCATCCATTCCCGGCATACGCACGTCTAAAAAAACCCAATCGAAATTTCCTTTTTTTAATTCTTCTAAAGCTTGCTGTCCATCAGAGGCAACAGTTACTCCCAAACCCTTTAGCTCAAATAACTGCTTTAAAAGACCCCGCACACACGCCTCATCATCAACAACAAGCACTTTCACTGGTGGTTTCATAATTCATCACCCCTTGTTTTATTTAGGGTTGCAATTTTACTTAGCAAACTCAACTCCAAGTAACTTAAATTAAAAGGTTTAGTAATATAATCGTATGCCCCTTCTTTTAAAGCCTCTTCCGCAATTTCTCTCTCTGCATAGGCAGTAATCATAATTACCGAAGTCTCGGGATATTTTGCCTTTATCTTGCGCAAAATCTTTATTCCGTTTACTCCTGGCATTTTAATGTCCAAAAACACTACATCCCGTTTTTCCTGCTCTAAGAAAAGAAGTGCCTCCTCGCCATTTTGAGCACAAGATACATTCGTAAAACCTTTTTGTCGCAAAAACCGTTCTAAAAATTCTCTAACTGCCTTCTCGTCATCCACGATAAGAATTTTCTCTTTTTTAGCTTCTGTGTTTATATCCATAGCCTAATCTCCTTCTTTCTAACCACTGGTAGTCAAAACATTATTACCTTGCTCTATAACCGGTAGTCTTATTCTAAAACAAGTGCCTTCTCCTACGTTGCTTGAAACACTAATGTCTCCTCCGAGATCTTTTATAATACTGTAAACCAAAGACAGTCCTAAACCCGTTCCTTCTCCTATTTCTTTAGTAGTAAAAAATGGCTCAAATATTCTTTCTATATTCTCTGCAGGTATCCCAATTCCTGTGTCAGATATTTCCCAGATAATTTCTTTTTTTTGCCTATCATAACTAGTTTTTATTTTGATAGTTCCATTACCCGTATTTTTTTTCTTAATTGCCCAACGCGCATTTGAGAGTATATCAAACAGTACCTGCTGGATGAGCTGTTCATCTCCAAGGAGCGCAGGCACATCTAAGGCAAGTTCTTTTTCAATAATTATATTTTCCAAGCGAAGGTCATGGGCGATAATTGCCACAACTTTTTCAACCTGCTCATTAATGTTAACAGGTATCTTTCTTCCTTTAGATGCATGGGAAAAATCAAGCAGTGCCCGAGTAATTTTGACACAACGTTGGGCAGATTCTTCAATAATTGCAAGTAATTCTTTAAATTCATTGATATTAAAATCCTTTTTTTCTTGGGCAAGCATCTTGATAAGTTGAACATTGTTAAGAACACCGGTTAAAGGATTATTAATTTCATGAGCTACGCCTCCTGCTAAAGTACCTAATGAAGCCATTTTTGCTGCCTGAATTAACTGATTCTGGACTCGTTTCAACTCCTCATATGCCTTCTTAAGTGCCTCTTCAGTATTCTTAATAGCAGTAATGTCTCGCACCGTCTCAATAGCACCGACAATAGTGCCATCTAAGTCATATAATGGCGAAGCAATCGCCCAAACATACGCGCCATGGTTGTTATTTAGTTTGGGAACAAATACCTCTACAGTAAGCTTATTTTCTATGGCAGTTAGTCGCGGATAAAAATTTTCTGCCTCTATAGTCGGGTCAAGTAGCAAATCTACAAGAATCGGTCTTCTTTCACCATAAAACGGTAGCGCATATTCGTAATCACCTTTTCCTATAATATCTTTTGCAAGAATACCTGTAAACTGTTCCATAGCTTTATTCCAAAAAATAACTTTTCTGTTAGAATCAATAACAAAAGTAGGGTCAGGCAAGAAATCAATTATATTAGCAATATCCTGCTTTGACTTCATTAATTCTTTCTCAATACGTCTTCGCTCTTCTATTTCAAGCTGTAAAAGAAAGTTATACCTCTCTAATTCCTCTTTACGCTGTTTTTCCTTTTGGAGTAAATTCTTAAGTTCTTCAGTCATAGTATTGAAATACTCAGTAGCCAGCCCAATTTCATCATAATGAACAATCTTTAATCTTCCTGAAAAATCCCCACTTTTTACTCTCCGCATTCCATCAATAAGCCTGTCTATGGGGTATAAAATAATGCGTTTGAAAAATATCAAGATAGAAAAAGAAAGGATAAATACTCCTAACGTAGACAAAATAATGTTTATATTTCTACTTTGTTTTACTTGCTTTAAAACTGACTCCCAATCTAATCCTATTCTTACTACTCCCAGAACCTTGTCTTCTCTTCCATGACAGGGATAGCAGGATTTTTCATTAAAAATTGGGATGTGCTCAATAATTGTCCATCTCCCTGTTCTTTTTCTCTTCTCTATCTTCAAATAGGGTTTTCCTGTTAAGGAATCTTTTAGAGTATCAGAAATAGGTATTTGCCCAATTAAACTTAAGTCGGTGCTCCGACGAATAAATCCATTTTTATCAGTTAAATGAATCATGGCAACCGCTGGCAGTTTACTGTATTCGTTAAACTGCTTTTGAATAATATCTTGATCACCATTTAACATAGGATTGCGCATAGCAGTTAAGATAACCTGTCCCAGTTGTGCGGCATAATTAAAGGCTAATTTTTCTAATAATGAACGTTGATAATAAATATTTATAGCGCTGATTAGTGCCAAAATAAATAAAACCGCGGAACAAAAAACAAATATAGCTTTTAACCATAATGAATTTCTTAAGATAATTTTTCCTATTTTTTTATCCCATAACTTCATTGCTTTGAATTCCTCACAGCTAAAATGCGGTTTATAATTTCTGTCAAATTAAAAGGCTTATGCAATAGCTCAAAGTTGTGTCTGTTAATTTCTTCAATTAATCTATCTTCACCATAGGCAGTAATAATATAAATTTTGGCATTGGGTTTTTTTTGGTGTATCTTTAAAGCTGTATCACAACCATTTAAACCCTGCATACGCAAATCTATAAAATATAAATCACAGCAAATTTTATCAGTTAGCTCTAAAGCCTTTTGCCCATTCTCTGCTTCATAAAGTTTTACATCAGTTAACTCGGCAATACGCCGGAATAATTGCCGAATTACCAAAGCATCATCAACAACCATAACTTTAAAAGGTGTTGAACTGTTATGTTGCTGTCCGTAGCTTTCCATATTTTTGTGCGATTTACTCTTTTTTTACTGAATTTATAATCTGCTCAAGGTCAGTTTTTCTAAAACGACGATGACCTCCCAAGGTTCTAAATGGTCTTAACAATCCTTTTTTTTCCCAGTTACGTAAAGTAAGCGGTAAAACTCCTAATAACTTGGCAGCCTCAGAAATCGTCAGTATTTCTTTAACAGAATCTTCCTTCTTTCTCATCTTCTAACCCTAATTATTAACCAGTTAATTCCCGAATCATTCGCACTAACTCTTGCAATTTTACTGGCTTAGAAAGATATAACCAGCCACCGATAATATTCTTTTTTTGATTAACCTCTTCTTCTTCTACAATGGCAGTCAGAAATACAACTGGTATATTGCGCGTCTCTACATCTGATTTTAGCTCTTGTGCAATGTCTGGACCAGATTTTCCAGGCATCATGACATCAAGAAAAATAATATCTGGTTTAGTTGACTTTACCTTTGCTACTGCTTCTAGGGCATTGGAAACAGTAACTACTGAAAATTCTTTTGTGTCTTCTAAGTTTTGTTTTAAAAAGAAACAAAAGTCCGTTTCATCATCAATAATCATTACTGTTTTTTTCATTTTCCTTCCTTTCTTTTAACGGTAAAACCACACTTACACGCGTTCCTTTTCCAAGTTCACTTTCTATTAAAATTTTTCCATTGTGGTTTTCTATAATCATCTTGGCCATAGAAAGACCCAGACCTGTTCCACGCCTGTCGCGTTTAGTGGTAAAAAATGGTTCAAAGAGTTTAGACAAATTTTCAGGTGATATACCTTCTCCGGTATCAGTGACTTCCATAACACAGGCAGGTTTATCACCCAAAGCAGAATGTCTCGGATCAAAAAATGTGCGGATAAGCAAACTTCCACCATTGGGCATAGCATCCGTGGCATTAGAGAAGAGATTAAACAATACCTGCTGTATTTGATTACGGTCAACATATACGGTAGCATTATCATCAGCAAACTCGGTCTCAATACGAATATTCCTATTGGGAACGCGGTATTGAAATAATGCTAAGGCCTCAGTTACCAAATCATGACAAGTCACATATTCCAACACTGAGTTAGAAGGTCTAGCAAAGCGAAGTAGGTTAAGGATAATGGCGTTTGCCCGAAGAGTTGCTTCTTTCATTTTTTGTAAAGCTATAACAATGTTTTCTTCAGCAGCACTTAAACGAGCCTCTAGATACTCCACACCACCTAAAACTATGGCTAAGGGGTTTTTAACCTCATGAGCAATACCTGCAGAAAATCTTCCTAATGCGGCTAATTTCTCGGACTGAATCAACTGTGCCTGCGCTTGATTGAGTTTATCAATAGTCACATTCAAATCATAAATTTTTCTCTGTAACTGTTCATAAAGAGACGCATTTTCTAAAGCAATTGCTGCCTCATCAGCTAAAATACCAAGCAGTGTCTGTTCACGAGCAGTAAATCTTTCACCATCTGCTTTGTCTGATACATTAAGCACACCAAAGAGTTTATCTTGTGAAGCAATTGCAATGCTAACAAAAGTTGGTTCAGAATCCTTTTTGCTTTCATATCCATTTTCTGAATGAGAACGAAGATATAAAAAATTTTTTATATTGCCACAGATTGATCTTCTTTCTAAAGCAACTTTTCCTGAGATACCTTCACCTAAAGGGATACGGGTGTTTTTAATAACTTCTTCTGGTAGACCTCTTGCTGCTTTTATAGAAAGGGTCTGGCTCTGTTCGTCTAATAAAAGTAGAGAACCACAGGTAGCGCCAGTTATTTCTAAAGCTGCTTGAAGAACTTTATTTAAAAGCTCACCTTTATCAATACTATTGGCAATAGAACGGCTTACTTCAAACATAGAAGCCAATTCACTTATTGCTACTTTATTTATATTTTTTCTCTGGCGTTCAAGACATCTCTCAACAATTGATAACAACTCAAACAAATTAAAAGGCTTGGTGATATAATCATAAGCACCTATTTTAAGCGCCTGAACTGCTGTTTCTACGGTAGGATAACCCGTTAAGACAATCACCTCAACAAAGGGATTATGGCGTTTTACCTCCTTAAGTAAATCTAATCCACCTACCTTAGGCATCTTAAGGTCAGTAATCAATAAATTAATAAAATTATCTTGGGAAAGTAAAGATAAGGCGGCCTCCCCATTTTCCGCAGTAAAACAAGCAAAATCTTTTTGCTCAAGGAACATTCGCAATGAATCACGAATAGCCGGCTCATCATCAACTACTAAAATTCGTGGCTTTTCATTACTCCGCACTTCCGTTTCATTCATGAGAAAACCTCTTCTTTAGTTATCTTTTGTTTATTGTCTCAAAATACCCAGAACAGCACTCTTTAATTCATTTATATCTAAAGGCTTAGTAAAAATCTTTAGTATATTATATGGCTGTAACCGATAATCAACTTCCTTACTTAACCAACCTGTTATCACTATAACTGGGGGCGGCATTTTTAATTGATTTAACTTCTGTAATAATTGTTCTCCCGACATAACAGGCATAACTAAGTCAAGCAAAATTAAATCTACTTTCCTATGTTGTATAAATTTCCAGGCATCTAGTCCATTTTGATAAACAAAAATGTTAATTTTTTCTTTCGCTAAAATACGTTTAGTAAATTCCAAAATAATTTCTTCGTCATCAACTATGAGTAAATTTTTATATATTTTATCCATTTTAATTAAGTTTTAGCTCAATAATATAATAGCATATACTTTGTATAAATTCAAGGTAAATTTTATTATATTTTATTATATTTTATTATAACAATTTTATCAAACTTTAGTTAATGGAAAAAGTTAAGGTAACGGTAGTGCCTATTTGGGGAGTGCTTTGGAAATCAATACTGGCATTAAACTGGGAAAGTATTCTCTTTACCACAGAAATTCCTAAACCTAAACCCCTACCAGGTTGTTTAGTTGTAAAAAACGGTGTACCTATCTGTTTTAGATATTCCGGTAATATTCCCATTCCTGTGTCTGTAATACTTACTACTAAAGATTTCTTTGGTTTATCATAAATAGCTTTAACTGTAATTTTCCTTTCTTTTTCAGGTGGATTAGATTCTAAGGCATCCTTGGCATTAGCTAAGAGATTAAGAAATACCTGTTGTAATTGATTCTCATCTCCAAACAACTTAGGTAGTACCGATTCAAAATATGTCTGTGTCTTTATTGAAAGATTATTAAACTCCACACTCATCAAATCTATTGACTTAAAGATTACTTTCTCCAAATCAATTGTTTTTCGTTCCTGGGTAGTTTTACGAGAAAATTGGCAAATACTTCCAATAATCTCCTTCATTCGGTCGGCTTGTTCTATAATCTTATCTAAATCCTTTCGTAAAGGATTATCGGGCTGTAAATCATAATATGCTGCCTGGGCAAAACCTTTTATTCCTGTAAGAGGCTGATTTAATTCATGAGAAATACTTGCGGCAATCTGTCCCATAAAAGCAAGTTTTGAAGCATGTAGAAGCTCTTCCTGAGTCTTTTTTAATTCTGTTAAATCACGAATTGATTCTATTGCTCCAATTAAATTTCCCTTACTATCGTATAAAGGGCTAGCAACACCTGATAAATACGCCCCTTTATTATTATAAACACAAGGCACAAAAGTCTCTGCGTATAATATCCCATTATTTTCTTTTATATTTATGTATTTTTCTCTTACTTGCGGAGTATTTTTTAAAACAAGGTCAATCAAAATAGGTCTACGTTCACCGTAAAAAGGCAAGGCATATTCGTAGTTGCCTTTACCAATTATCTGCGCTGCTTTTATACCGGTCATCTTCTCAATTGCCTTATTCCACGCAGTAACTCTGCCATTTTTATCAATTACAAAAGTAGCATCAGGCAAAAAATTGAGGATATTAAATAATTGGTTACGAGCCTCTTCAATTTCTGCTAATACCTTTTCTTTTTCAGTTATGTCCAGAAAAACACCAATTATTTTTTTTACTTTTCCTCTCTCAGTTACGGCATAACCGATAGCCCTAAGGAATAACTGCTCTTTATTAGTATTATCCATCAACTCTATCTCTATATCAAAAGGTAAACCCTGCTTCACAGAGAAAAAGAACGCTTTTCTTAAGACATCCATAGACTCTAATGTGTAACTAAACCTATTAAGTTTAAAATGTTGAACAATGTTTTTCTGAAGAGAAACTTTTTGAGAAAAAAACATCTTTGGACAAGGTACAATTGCCTGTTTCTGTAGATTAAACTCCCAACCTCCTAGGTGTTCTAAACGTATGCTCTGTTCTAAGAATCTATCTGCTAGAATAAGGCATTCTTGGTCCTTTAACTGTTCTTTGTTTCTTTTATGTCCTGTATGAGATATCTTAAAACTTTCCGCTTTTTTTAGGGAAGACAGTTTCAATAAATTTGCTTGAATGTTAGATGCCCGTGAAACCTTAGATACCTGTTTTCTAAATTGCTTAAGTAATCTTTTTTCCCTTAAGGTATTTCTCTTTTTCTTATTGGTTTTAGCCATGCTTATCCTTTCTTAGATTTTCCCATTTATTTTTTTATGCTATTCCTGTTATTTTCTTCATAAAAACTCAACGGACTTTCAGGAGAATTACCTTATAAAATAACCTGCATATTATTTAAAAATAAAAAAGCTATTTTACTGTTTTGGTAAAATAGCTTTTAAAGAAAGCATCTTTTTCCTCCTTACCCTCCAAAAAGGAGTAAAAAAACTATTTTTGTCTTGCAGCCTCTAGAACTTTTTTCATCTCCTCCAAATCAAAAGGTTTGGCTATAGAAGTAAAAGCACCTAATCGTGCTGCCTCAATACTAGTCTCTAAATCTGCAAATGCACTTAAGATAATAACCGGTATAGATTTATCAAATGCCTTTATTCTTTTTAAGGTATCTATACCACTTAAACCGGGCATCCGCAGATCTAAGAGCACCACATCTGGCCTAGTTTTTTCTATTAATGCAAGACCTTCTTCCCCCGAAGAAGCAGTTAAAACCTGATAATCAGCAAGTGCCTTTACGAAGTATTCACGGATAGCTTTTTCATCATCAATTATCAAAATTGTAGGTTTTGGTTTTGCCGTTTTATAATGCTGGGATAAAATTGTTTTATCTTTTACCTGCGACATAAGCCATTGGTCAATAAGCTCTTTCTTAAAACGCCATTCACTGGAAATCTTGAAGGCAGGAATTTTACCTTCCCGTGCAAGCTTATACACAGTCATTTTGTTCATTTTAAGGTACTTAGCGGTCTGCTTTATATCCATTAAACTATCTTCCATTTCTTTTTGTCCTCTCTTAAGTTAGAATATCCTTATTTATTATAAATAAATTAATATTGTATCATATTATTTTTGATAAAATTTATCAGCTGAGCCACAGTTACAGGTTTAGCAATAAAAGGCCTGCCGGCAATAGTGTCTCCTTGAGGAGTTACTTCATAGTCTCTTATCAAGGCTGTCAGAAAACCCACTGGAATATTCTTTAACTCTGCATCTTCACTTAACTGATGGGCAATCTCACCACCGTCCATATCAGGCATTACAATATCCAAAAGTATAAAATCGGGTTTAAACTCTCTTGCCGCAGGAAGGGCGCGAATTCCTTTTGTTTCAGTTCGCACTTCAAACTCACCTGTTTGTTCAAGATTTAGCTTTACTAAACGACAGAAACTTTCTTCATCATCAACTATTAGAATCTTTTTTCTGCCCTTCATCGTAAACCTCCTTCTGGTGAACTTTTAATGCAATCTCAACAATGACTCCTTTTCCTTGTTCAATTGGTTTATTGCGGATACTAATTAATCCTTTATGGGAGGCAATAATGTTATTTACTACTGCCAATCCTAAGCCTGTTCCGCCTTGATTACGTTTGGTAGTAAAAAAAGGGTCAAAAACTTTAGAAAGATTTTGCTCGGGAATGCCACAACCACTGTCTTCTACAGTAATAACTAATACCTCATCTTGAGGCCGAAAATAGTCTTGTCTTCTTAAACCAATTAGATGACTTGTGAGTTTTTCTGCCTTTATTAATCTCACCTTTATTTCTAATCTTCCACCTTCTGGCATTGCATGAATAGAATTTTCAAATAAGTTTATAAACACTTGGGTCATTTTATTTACATCAATCAATGTTAATGGCAGATCAATAGGAATATCCTTCTCTACATTAATGTGAAATTTGTCCAATTGATGTTTTAATAGTAAGAGTGCCTTATCAATAGGTTGGTTTATCTGAACTGGTTGATTATCTAATTTTGAGATACTGGAAAAATCTAAAACACCCTTTATGATTGCGTCTGCGCGCATTGTTGCTTCTTTAAGGTCATTAAGAACAACAGTAATATCCTTCTCATAGATAGGAATTTTTTTTTCTAAATATTCAGTTGCCTGTAAAATAATTGCAAGAGGGTTTTTTACTTCATGAGCTATTCCAGAAGCAAGGCGTCCAATAGTTTCCATCTTTTCTGCTTGAATAAGTTGGGATTGTGTAGTTTTAAGCTCTTCGATAACTTTGCGTAATTGTTGTTCGGTGGCGTTCCTTTTGTTAATTTCAATTTCTAACTGACTTATTGTCTGTTGAAGTTGTTCTGTCCTCTGATTAACCTGTTGTTCTAATTTCTCAGCGTAAAGTCGTAATTGCTCAAGCAATCGTTTACGTTCAATAGCATAACGTATAGAACGTTTAAGGGTCTGCGCATCAACTGCTCCCTTAACAAGATAATCTTGAGCACCTGCATCTAAGGCCTCTAAAGCTAAATTCTCATCTGCAACACGTGTTAAAACTACAATGGGAATAAGCGGTTGTGCTTTCTGAACTTTCAGAAAAGTATCTAGACCTATGCCGTCGGGAAGAGTCAAATCCAAAAGAATTAATTGGCAAGTCTGTTGCTTTAAAAAAGAAAAAGCCTCAGAGAGATTTGGAACCTGAAATAATATAAAGTCTTTTAGTGCTGGCTCATTAAAAATATCCTTAACTATCCGTGCATCAAAGGCACTATCTTCCACCAATAAGATTTTTGTTTTAGTATCCATAAACTGGATTTGTTTTCGACTTTCTCGTAATTAATAAAATTTATTACGGTTAGGTAAAATTTCTTGCTGCTAATATCAATTTACTATGACTAACTCTTTAATTTTAAATCAATAATTTCTTAATTTATATATTTTACCATTTTTTAATATTTGCGCATCAGATTTTAATCATTTTAAAAATATTTTTTGCAAAATTTAGTTTGTCTAAAAATATCTTAAATTTTTTTAGTTTTATCATTAACAAAAATTTATACCTCAACTAGCTAATGTCAACTATAATCTACACTACACACTTTGATACTCAAATAGAATTATTCTGTAATATAGACTCTAGCTTAATACCTATTCTAAACTGTGCAGGGGCTATCTTTTTTTGCCAAACAATTGTCCCTTGCCTATAGATTGGCTGTTGGTTTTCCTGTAACATAACCCAAATATCTACGATTGCTTTTCTTACCATCACTCTTTTGGTAATAACTCCGAGGCCGTTTGCACTTATATCACAACATACACCTCTACGTAGAGCAATTCTTTTAGTATCAATAAGACGAAGCGGTAAATTACAATTAAGACGCCTAAATGTTCTTCTTTCTTTTCTATCTACAATATCCATATTATTAAACACTCCCAGTAAATTCAGACAATTGTAAAAGTTGTTTCTCTATTCGCCAGCTTATTTTCTGTGCCTCTACTTTAATCTCATCAAGAATCCGAAAATCCACATAGTTTACCAATTCCATAATAAAGAATATTTTGTTTTGGTAACGTAAAAACCATTCAAGAGGTAATCCCTTTGCGGTAGTGTCATAACTATTCATATTTTTGTTGAATTCGTTGCTTAATGGATTTATTTCTTCTTGTAAATTTGTAAGTAATATCGTATTCTTTCCTGCTCCCTTTTTCCTTCCCAGCTTAATACATACCAAAGCCCCCACTTTTTCTGTATCTTTTTTAAAATAAATTAATTTATAACCCACAAAGTGGTATGGGGGTATGTAACATTCTAAAATATCTGAAATATCTGACTTGTAATTTTGTTTCTGAGGTACTGGTCTGCTGTGTCTTTCCTTACAAGGAAGAACTAGATTGCCTCCATCTTTGTCCCTAAAGGTTTTTGGGGATTCTGGCATTTTCCTAGTATCATTGTCCGATTTAATCTTGCATATTCTGATTAAAGTAGTCGGACCTATGTCTTTAGCTGTATAACCAGCTAATTCGGAAGTTCTCAATAATTCATCAAACTGGAATCGATTGTTTGAAAAGTAATCAAAAAAGAAGAGTCCTTTGTCTTTTAAAACTCGCACTATTTCTTTTAATACAGGTAGAGAAATATCTTCAAGGGCAGTAGAGGTATAAACAATATCTATAGAACTATTCTTTATAAATGGCAACCAAGCTGCATCTGCTGTCCTTAACAATAAATTTTTAGGCAAAGTAGATACACCATTTATACCTTTCTTCTTTAACTTATAAACCTCTTCTATCTTCCAAGAAATCCCCTCATCAAAATCAACCAAAAAGCGATAAGCAGAAATCTCCTTGGCTAAACGAATAGTATCGGTCTGCCTATCTATAGCAATAACTTCTTTAAAATTACCTTTAGTAGCAGCAATTAATGCAAAACCACCCCAACCGCAACCTAACTCCAGTAATCGTTTTTTTTCTGGAGATTCTACATATCTTAAAACAATATCCAATTGTTCAGCCGGAGTCAAATCGCCCCAACAGCGGTATCTAACTAACTGTTTAAATTCTTGGGCAGTAAGTTTTCCTAACCAACCGCCGTCATGTTTATTTACTTCTTTATCTAATCCTTCTTTTTTCTCTCCAAATCTACTACTATCTGTGATATTAAATTTTTGTGAATTAAGAGACATTCCTTTTTTACGTAAATAAAAAGTATGGCGAGATTTTTTGTATCTTACTGGTTCAAAATTCATTTTTATTTGGTCATCTATTTCCTGAGGAAATTTATAGATGAGTAAATCTGCTTTTATGCGTTCAGCTAAATCAATTAAATGCTGAGTAAGTTCTGGATATGGTCTGATGGCATAAATAAGGTTGGCATTATCATATATATCATTGCAAGGTTTTGTTACATCATCTCTTACAACTTGCACATCAATTGCATATTTTTCTAAGGCAGTGGACGTCTCTTTAAGTAATAAAGGATTAACATCTGTAGCAATTACTTCTAAGTTAGCAGGTCCGCGTTTTTTAATGTATGCACAAACCCACCATACCGCCCCTACTCCTATCTCTACTATTTTTCTTGCTTTTGAATAATTTTGAAGAATATAGTAAGCTATTGCCCTTCCGATCTCATCGCGTCTAAGGTGTTCTTGAATCGAGAAACTATTGTTTTCTCCTCCATCTTTTTGCCACCAAGAAACAAGTTCTCCATATGTTGAGCTATAAAATTGTCCTTCATAATTAAATTTAATATCATCATCCTCAGAAATTTTGCATTGACCTTTCTTTCTATGTGTGCCTTTTAATTCCATCAACTTTTGGTATTCCTCTAAGGGACTACTTATATAAGGTCCATAAGGAAAGTCCTGTGGTAGAGAAAACCACTCTCTTTTTCTAGTTTGTTTACGTTGTTCCCAAGTAAGCTCATAATATATATTATAAAAAACAGCTATTCCCTTTGGTCGCAGAATGTCGTTTGTGGCCTTCCAAGTATTCTTGGAACCTTCTATCCCAAGTATTTCAGTTCCTGTGCTTAAACTACCGTATATAAAATCTATACTTTTCTCTTTGAAAACATATTTTAAGTCAAGACAAGACATATAGTAAACAGAGCATTTTTCTTTTAGGTTGTCTTTCCCTTTAATCTGCCTTGCTAAGTCTTCTACGTTTTCCTTTAATACTTCTACAAGATATATAGCTTCTGGTTTTATTCGTTCTGCCAAATACTCAGCTTCAGTAAGCCATTTTCCAGGACCAAGAATCATTACTACTTCATATGTAGAAATATCATGTTGTTTTAAACATCGTAAACTCTCTTTTATTCTTTGTTCTGCATCTAAATACATCTTATGGTCACGGCCTTGATAAGTGGCATCTTCAGCAATTACTTCTTCAGCTAAACTAATATGTCCTGGTTGCGCTGGGATGTCTTTTTTTGTGCATTGTTGGTTTTTAAAAGATAGAACAACAGGCTTATACCTATCAATATCACCTCCATCACAGCCTTCAATAAGACTATTCCAGAACCTTGCATAGCGCTGGTTCGGTAATAAAGTTTCTTTCACCCATTGCATTAACCAGTTTTTACTCCAAATTTTTCCATAACGGCTTCTAAAATCTCTAGCAGTATTGGGATCAATATAAAGCTGGTAACTATTTTGTGTCTTTCTTTTACTCTTCCAAACATCGGGATGGAAAATATCACTCCATGAAATTAGACACAATTCTTGTGGCTTAAGAACCTTGTTCCAGACAAGCGCAGCTATCTCAAGAAGTAAGAATACATCAAGGTAATTTTTATTGGTTTTAGGATTTTTCTGGAATTTAGAAAAAGGATAAGGTGAAAGGTAAAAACTTACTTTAGCGCCTTCTGCACACTTCTCTAAAAACTTGCCATCTATTATAAATCTTACATTTCCTTTTTCCAGCCAGGAAAATTTTTCTTGGAACTTTTTAGGAATAACTCCTGATAATCTAGAAACCCAGAATTTTATCTGTCCAAAATTAGTAAATTTGTCAAAAGTCTTAATAATAATAATTCCATCATAATTGTAAGGTTTAGTATATGTAGGATTAATTGTCTGCACAGCCACTATCTCAGCAATTTTTTTATTAAATAAGTTTAATACTTCTGCTTTTACTTTATAAACACCTTGCTGGTTATCTTCTGGTGAATAAATTCGTATAGTTGCCCTAATAAGAAATGGAAAAGAAGTTAACTTAACCTCTCCACCATCTTTGTAGGTGTTTAAAGAATAATTTTTGTGTAAGTAACTTTGAATTACTATCTTTAGCTTTTTAATCTCTGGCAAAAACCCTAATGGGGCTTTTCTATAACCTACTCCAAAACAGTTCCAGAATTTCTCCGCTTTTTTATCTAAAGGTAAAATTTGTATTTCTTTAAAATTATGTTTTTCAAAGTAATTACAAATAGATAAAACAAGCCGAGAACCAATTTTTTGCCGTCTTAAAAATGGGTGCAAGTGAATAGAACTAAGTTCAATACAAAATTCGTCAATTTTGCTTATTTCAAGCCACACTAAATACTCAAGCCCAATGCTGATAACTATCCTAAATCTTTCTTCTAAATAAGAATTCTCTACTTTTATTTTAATATTATCTGTTTCGTTTGCTTCTTCAAACCCTTTGCTTCTTTGTATTTCTCTTGCTCTTTTTATTATCTCTTTAATTAAATCTCTCCCAATTAGTTCTAGCGCATCCTTATCAGAAATCCAAAACTCCTCACCCCCGTCTCTTGCAAGACAATTACGGTTATATATCTTTCCAGATTCATTATTCTTATTTATTTTAAGGGATACTTTTTTGTCATCTGCTTCTATTAATTTTATGTCTTTTAATTTAATAAAGTTTTTCTTAAAAGATATAATTATTTCATCCCAGTTTTTGCGGTCACGAGTAAACTCAACTACGCCTTTTTTATTGGGGGTGTAGATGGTTGCAGGAAGCTTCTTTATATCCAAAAGCATTGCGGCTAAAACACGGTGATGTCCATCTACAACATATCTATAATATTGAATTATACCTTTCTTAGCTTTTTGATAGTCAATATCTTCCCAGATAATAAGTGGTTGCTTGATATTATTTGCCAAAAAGTAAATCTGTAATATTAACTTTTCAAATTGACAAATATGGCAAGTAGGTAATAACTCACTTATTGATACATAACTTTTTTCTTGAGTAACACTGTTTAGCCCTGTGTTTTTATCTTGGTGAATAGCAAGGATATCATTTATGATATCGGAAGGATGGATAAACTTTTGCCTGCTGAATATCTCATTAATGTATTCTCTACTAAAAGTTAAATAAGAAACGTCTTTTTTATCTTTCCCGCCATCATAATTTCTCTCTTCTAAGTTTTTCTGATAATTTTTCCAAAAATTAAGATAAGCGGAGAGTTCTATTCCGTCATAGAACTCATTTATCGTCCAAATTGGTTGTCCTTTTTTAAAATGTCTTTGCTTAATACTATTTAGAACAACAATACTTACCATTCGTAGCTTACTGCTAGTATGTCTATTAAGATAATACAAACATGCAGGCAAGGCTTTTAAATCCATAAGCGCCAATGCTTCAAAATAATGTCTGCAAACAGACAAGTTAAAATCATTAGCCATTGCTTTTAATAAGGCCGGTGTACTTTCCCTGCCTTGTAAGGCCAAAGCTGCTACAACAAGAAAGGAAAGTAACTCATTATCACTTATTCGTAATGTCTCAATTAAGAACTCTGTTGCTTTTGACCCAAGATGCCCTAATGCCTCCAAAGCAACAACTGTCAATTCCTGTTGCGCCATAGCATTAATAATGGGCTCAACTGCTTGGGTAGAACGACTGTATCCTAAAATAGCCACTGCTAAAGCCTTTGCCTCTGTATTCTCACTTTTTTCTAAAAACTTAATAAGTTCTTTAACGGCATGCTCTCCATATTTCAGAAGTGCATCCATAGCAACTAATTTTATCTGTTCATCTTCGTCTTCTAATAAACTTACAAAAATCTTAATTGACCTTTCATCTTTTAAAGAAAGTAAAACTTTGGCAGCAACCATTCGTTTCTTTTTGTCGTCCTCCTTACTTAATTGTTTTCTAAAGTAAGATAAATTTAGAATCTTTTTATTCTTCTTTCTCTGGAATTTTATTTTGTCTTTTTGGTCACCGCCGTCGAGGTTATTTTTCTCCTGTTCAAAACGATATATTTCTGCAAAACAAAGCCCGCCCTTGACAATAAATAATTGTTTTACTTTATCATAAAATATCCTTATAGGTAGTGCCTCTTCTTCAATATACGCTAACTTTAGTGCTTCAAGATGGCGTTTGGAAATACTAATTCTTCCTTCTGCTATATTCTCATAAATGTCTTCTTTATCCAGAAAATCTGTTTCATCTACCAGCTCAACTACCTGGGGTTCACCATCGCATGAAGTAGTTAAACGCAAGATTTTTCCTTTTGCAACAACTTCAAATGCTTCATCCTCTAAGAATACCAAACCTGCATAAGGGCTGTTTACAAAAAGTTGATGCCAAAATACTTCATCATTAGTTTTTGTTCGTTTTTGACGAGGATAACGTTGGATAAAGCGATGTTCTTGTTTCGTAACTGGTTTCTTAAGTAACGCAAGTGCCTTTTCTGGCTGGTCAATATAATCATAAAAGAAGTCAATAGCTTTTTTATGGGCTGTAATTTTTTCAGAACGCCAGCATTCATACAGTTTACCTAATATTAATTCCGCTATCACAAAATAGTAAATTCCATTTGTATCTTGAGCTAAAACCTGATAATATTCTGTACCACTTATTTCTCTAAGTAAAATTACACGAAAGCGTTCTTTACCCTCTAAAAACTCATGGTTGTCTATATTAGTTCCACAGCCTCCGTCTTGTTTCTTCTCTCTTTTTTTCTGTAAAAGGCGTATTTTTGTAAGTATAAAATCCTCTAAAATTTCTTCATCTTCTCTATTACGTGCAACAACTACCCATTCTTTTATAAAAGGATAATGGTTATATGTTCCGTTTAAATCCCCATATTCTTTTATGAAATCTGTGGTTAGAAACAATAATTTTAGCGTATCTTCCCAAGCAGGTTTTCCAGATATTCGAGAGGTAAAGGAAATGGTAAAGATATGGTCCAAAGTAACAGGGGACATAAAAATCTCAAAAAACCAGTGAAATAAATTCTCTTCAATATCGTTATCTGTATGAGTAAGAGATTCTTGTAGAGATAGACCTTCTCTTTTAACCAACACATAATCTAAATCTGAATTTTTTCGTGCACCTAAGCTTGCTGTGGAACCAAAAATAATTAAACCCAAAATATTTGGACCATTCCAAAGCTTCATAAATTGTCTTGCTTTAATAATACGTTCTAATGAACGCTGTTCTCTACGTATTTGCCTGTATTTTTCTTCTCTTTTCCCACCGTCAAACGTATGGAACAACTTGTACTGTGTACTTATTAAATCTTGGTTATTGTTTCTGATAATAAGAGATGTCCCGGTCATTGTTCGTGGCTGTTCAAGCTGCATAATCTCAAGTATTGTCGGCGCAACATCGCAAAGCGCACCACCGGAACGTAATCTAAAATCTCCTAAACTAGCGTGTGGGTCAAAGATAAGTGCAGGAACCTTGTTCAAGTTATGGGCGGTCTGGAATTTACCTGCCATCTCATCAGCATTACCGTGGTCAGCAATAATCATCGCAATACCGCCAGCTTCCGCTACTGTATCAAGCACCTGTCCAAGACAATTATCCACAACTTCAATTGCGTTGATAGTAGCATCAAGTTTTCCAGTATGGCCTACCATATCGGGATTAGCAAAATTCACGACGATAAAATCATACTTGCCCTCAGTAATCTTAGCGGTAAGCTTATCTTTTACTTGATAAGCTGACATCTGGGGTTTCTGGTCATAGGTGTCTACATCCTGCGGAGACGGAACCAAAATTCTGTCTTCACCTCTAAATTGCTTTTCTTTACCTCCGTTAAAGAAAAAGGTTACGTGGGCGTATTTCTCGGTTTCGGCAATACGCAGTTGTTTTAATCCATTGTTTGATATTACCTCACCAAGGGTGTCGGTGATTTTCTCGGGCGGATACAGAACATCCCATCCTCTGAAATTGTAGAACAATTTGTCGTGTTGTGTCATTGCCAACCAACGCACCTGAGGTCTTACTGCGCGTTCAAAACCATCAAAATTATCCTGCATAAAGGCGCGAGTAATTTCTCGGGCGCGGTCTGCCCTGAAATTAAAGAAGATAACGGTATCACCATCTTTTATTAAACCATTTGAATCAAGTAAAGTGGGCTTAATGAACTCATCGGTTATACCTTTCTTATAAAAAGTTTGCAAGGCGGTAAGTGGTGTCAACTTTACGTTAGAATCAGTCTTACCTAAAACAAAAAGCTCATATGCCTTTTTGATACGTCCCCAACGATTGTCACGGTCCATAGCATAAAAACGGCCGATGATAGTGGCAACTGTTCCTACACCTAAAGAATCCATTTGTTTCAGCAGCTGCTGTATCCATTCAATTCCGCTTTCTGGTGGCGAATCCCTACCGTCGGTAATTGCATGTACAAACACATTTTTCAAGTTTTGCTCTTTAGCAAAGCGAAGCAAGGCATACAAATGTTTTACACTTGAATGCACAACTGCATTTGATACTAAGCCCATAATATGGAGACGTCCCCCAGTTTTGTCTTTCAGATACTCAGCCGCCTGAAGTAATTTCGGGTGTCCAAAAAAGACACCAGAGTCTATTTCGTCATCAATCCTAACCACATCCTGTTTAACGCGTCTGCCTGCGCCGATATTAGTATGACCGACTTCCGAATTTCCCATTTCACCTTTGGGTAGTCCCACTTCAAGCCCTGAGGCAGACAGCACTGTGTGGGGATAACGCTTTATTAAATCGTCCCATACCGGAGTTCTGGCTAAAATAATAGCATTGTTTTCTGGCTCTTTGCGCGCGCCCCAGCCATCAAGGATTATTAATACAACTGGTTTAGGTCTGCCACCATCAAGCGTGGGATAAACTGTTTTTTGTGTTCCACCATTAAAATAAATTTTCTGATGGTTTTTATTTCTTCTTGCCTTCCCATAATTTACAATCTTATAACCTGGCATAAGCTCTTTCTCTATCCATTCAACTTTATCAGAATAACCTGCCTTTTTGGCCTCCTTATATAATTTTTTTGTAGCGCTTATAAAAGCAAGGCGGTCAAGACGATGCCAATCAATAACATTAGTATCTTTTACCCGACCGCTTAATAAAAATCGCCTTAATGCCTCTTTGGTCCAACCTTGCTTTTCTCCAGTTACTTGATAAATTATAGTAAATGGATTTTTAAAAGA
>JAOAET010000033.1 GCA_026416665.1 Candidatus Omnitrophota bacterium
TCCTAACTCAGCCCGTAAGAAAATTGATGAGACGTTAGATGACGGAAATTTTACAAACGGCACTGTTCAGGTTTGGCAAGTAACCAATTTTGGTTACATCCTTATTCAAGGTCAATAATATTATGCTCTTCAACAGAAAAGAAAATAACTCTTTGCTTGGTTTTACTCTTGCAGAGTTATCCATAGTTTTGGCAATTACTTTTGTAATTTTTATTACTTACAAAATTCCTTTAATAAGTCAGCTATAAAAAGTAAATTAAAGAAGACAAGACGTTGATTCTTTATCGGAGAAAATAACCATGAAAAGTAAAGCTTATACTTTAGTAGAAATTGTGGTTACAATTTCTATTATTTTAATTTTGGCGGCAGTAGTTTTACCACAGGCATTTCGTGCCGTAGAGAAATCTAAAGTTACCAAAGCAGTTGCTGATATCCATAGTATAAAGACAGCTGCACTTGCTTTTTATGCAGATGTAAAATTATGGCCGGGGAGCCAGTGGGGAACTATGCCTCGTGATCCACTCTCGCCTGCAGAATATGGAGAGGGGTTTGTTACTCCTCCACGAGTAAGAAGTGGTTCGTCTCAAGAGCAACAAATTGCTCAGGCTAGAATTGCCAGATGGAATGGCCCTTACTTAGAAAAGTGGAGTTTTACTCCATGGGGTATGCCTTATATGTGGGATTACAATAACTGGGATGCTAACTGTAACCGCGGTTGTTGTCACACAGCTTTTTGTGATATGGAACATATTTTATGGCTTGATTTAGCACATTGGCCCGGTCCGTATGATCAGAGCCAAAAGGTTCCTCGTTCCGCACGCGATAAACTAGATTTAATCTTTGACTCCCGATTAAATAAAAGCGAAGGCATTATCTGCGAGATGGATAATGGTTTTTATGGTAACTCTATAATGGCAGTTGTAGCAGAAGGATATTAGAAAATAGGGCTTAATTTGAATTAGAACTAATTCATACAATAAATTAGTGTGAAAGATTAAGACATAAAATACCTCGTGGTAAAGTAGTGACGGTGAATAGACACATTCTTGTGATTAGATTGAAGGAACATGAGGGTGTTTTTTTGGTATAAACCTAAAGTAAATTTCTGTTTGGAGTTGATAAACAGCTTATGTTTAATATACTTATGATTTAAAAGCTTAGTTATATATCTAAAAATTTAAAAGTAGGATAACTTTCTACTAATTTTGGCAAAGTAAGAAGGAATGTTTTCTTGATAAGAGTAGTGTTTAGGAACAAGAATAGGCAGGATAGCTTCCTATACGGTTTTACTCTCGTTGAGCTAACAATTGTCTTAGGAATAGCTTTAATTATATTAATCACTTCTCTTGTATCCTTACGTTTTCTCACCAAATACGATTTGGATAACCAAGCAGAAATATTAGCTGGTGACCTACAAAAAGCTCGTTTCTTTGCTTACCATAATCATACCAATTATACTGTAGCTTTTGATATAGCCAATAACAGCTACCGGATGTTTAATGCTACCCAAGAAATTATAAATAGAACCCTTACAGTCAGTATGCGCACAGTAAGTAACGATACCATTATGTTTCTATCTCCTTGGGGACAAGCAAATATTAGTGGTTTTGTTAATCTTACCCAGGCAGGTAGATTCATTATTGTGAATTTTAGCAGGACTGGTTTTACAAACATTTTACCTGCTCAGCATTGTCTAAATGTTTTAGATTGTCCTTAAAATGGTTAAGAAAAAATTATTCTATGAAGATATTTTTTAGAATAAACCAGCAAAAAGGTTTGACATTAGTGGAAGTAATAATTGCGACAGTGATATTTACATTGATTGCTACAATATTAGTCGATACATTCAGTCAAGGGTATCAACAATTACGTAGAGATAGAATGCGAATCATAGCATATTTTCTTGCGCAGGAAAGGATGGAGGAATTATTAACTTTTGCAGAGGTGTTTCCTAATCCCCAGTTACGAAACGAAACAAGACAACAGGTAAATAATTTTACACAG
>JAOAET010000051.1 GCA_026416665.1 Candidatus Omnitrophota bacterium
CCGGATGACTCATAGGCGTATCCTCCTTCCTGGGTCTCTTACAGACCCCTTTAGGTTGTTAATAATATCTTCAACCTAAGAGGATATGCCTTTTTTATTTGCTTGGCAATATCAAAAGTGCGAAAGATATTTTACATTATCGGTATTAAATTATTTCTGGAAAGCAATTTTAAAGTTTTTAATGAGGAAGATAAGAAAAGACCACCGCTTAAATAAGAAGGTGCTCGTCTTAACCAGATTATCGGACTGGTGAAAATTTTTTCTTTTTGGCAAATAGGTTCTTCTTGAAAAAAGATTGTCGGCAAGAAATTAAAGCGATTTTGACTAAAAAGTAAATTCCTTATCGTTTACGGTAGCGTTTCCACTTAGACTATAACGAATTACTTCGCTTTCATCAGTATAAAAGTATTTATTCCCTGTAAACCCTGGTTTAAGTGGCCAAGCATTTACACTAAAACCAATGGTTTTTCTGTTTTCATCTACCTTTGGCTGTAGAGCAAACCCATAGCCGTTTTTTCCACCTGAGGCCAATTCAGGCGGAATTAACGGCAGTGGACCTTCAGTTAACTGTGCTAAAGAAGAGGGGTATTTTTGATTTTTAGAAAAATACATCTTTGCTGATACTGCAATCATTTTTAAATAGGTAATAGCGGACATCTCGTTTGTGTTCGTTCTTTCATCTAAAAAATTTTGGGCTTGCAGAAAATTGTTGGAAAAAAAACATACGGTGATAGCAACTAATAAAGTAATTTTACTTATCCTAGGAAAAATTCTGGTGCGCTTAAACATTTTTTTCCTTTTTTATCAGCTGTTTAAATTGAATTAAAGACACTATCTTAACCCCTAAACTTTGTATTAAATTTATTTTTTAGTTATACCTGCTATATGTCTTTATGTAAAGAATTAATTTTTAACAGCACATTACTACTTTAGAGGAGTCATCGTCATAATCTTACGAGCAATATCAGGGTATTGTGCGATAAAGCGTAGTTCCTCCTCTACTAATGGCTTTTGATTATGGACGTTGGCATAACGCACCAGTTCTAAGATTTTTGTTGCCTCAGCATCGTCTTTAAAAACAATCTCTAATTTTTCATAAACATTTCTAAAACCTTTAATACCTGAATATTCCCCTACCGTGATTTGACGGCCAGTTTCAATTACTTCTGGTTCACCACGCCCTAATTCCTCAAAATCATATAACTCATAATTCCTTCTGTCTTTTAAAGCACCATCGGCATGAATTCCTGATTCGTGAGCAAAGGCATTAGCACCAACCCCTGGTTGATTTATGGGAATAGGAATACCAAAGGCATAAGAGGCATATTTACACATTCGCCAGGCCTTTTTTAAGTCAACGCGTTCGTCAAGTAAGTATTTACCTTGTAGCCCACTTCCATATTTAATTGCCAGGACAACTGCTACAAGGTCAGCATTGCCTGCACGCTCACCCATACCATTAACACAGGTGTTAATGTAGGCATCTACACCTGCATCATTAGCAGCCATTGCCCCTGCCACTGAATTTGCCACCACCATACCCAAATCATTGTGACAGTGCAATTCTATGGGAATCTTTATAGCCTCAGCCAGTTTCCTTATGCGCTCATAAATGGTAAAAGGGCTGTCATAACCCAATGTATCGCAGTAGCGAAATCTATCCGCTCCTGCCTCTTTTGCTGCCTGTGCAAAAGTAATAAGATAATCCATCCTTGTTCGCGAGGCATCCTCAGCGTTTACTCCGATAGTTTCAGCACCCAGTTTTCTTGCCAGTTTAACCGCGTCTTGCATTTCCTTTATAACCGAGGCATGGTCAAGTTTTCCCTTAAACTTATGCGCAATCATCTGGTCAGAAGTAGAAATGGAAAGATTCAGATTCTTTATTCTGGGACAATTTTTGAATGCTTCTTGAACATCTTCTTCTATTGCGCGAATCCAGCCACCTAAACGTATAGGAGATAACACGCCCTGTTCGGCTAATTCCAGATTGGCGTTTAGATAATTTGTCTCATGATGTGTAGTAGGAAAACCAAATTCACTTTGAAAGACGCCAAATTGATTAAGATAAATATTCAGAATTGTCTTTTGAAGTTTAGATAGACAAATACGTGAAGTTTGAACTCCATCACGATTGGTCACATCAATCAAATAGATTTTAGGCATATTTGCCTCCTTTACTTAAGTTTTTCAACAAATTGTTCTATTCTGTTTAGCCCTTCAATAATGTTTTCCATTGATGTGGCATAGGATAGACGAATAAAGTTATCATCACCAAATACCCCACCTGGCACTACCGCAACATAAACATCCTGAAGTAAGGCATCTGCCAAATCTAAAGAATTAGTTAATTTCTTACCATTAATACTTTTGTTAAGTATCCCAGAAATATTTACCCAGCAATAAAATGCACCTTCTGGCTTAAGCGTAGAAAGTCCTTTTATTGAGTTTATTCTCTCTACCATAAAATCCCGTCTTTTTCTGAATTCGCTGACCATTTTCTCTATGTCCGTCTGCACACCTGTTAATGCCTCAATACTGGCTGCCTGAGCAATAGAGGTAGGATTAGATGTTGAATGGTCCTGCAAGTTGGACATCGCCTGAATTAACTCCTTTACTGCAGCACAATAACCAATACGCCAACCAGTCATTGAGTATGCCTTGGATACACCGTTTATAACAATGGTCTTTTCTTTTATCTGTTTGTTCAAAGAAGCAATACTTATATGCGGTTGGTCATAGATAACTTTCTCATATATCTCATCGGAAAGACAGTAAATACCTGCCTTAAGGATAACTTCACTTAGTGCCTCAAGCTCCTGTCGGCTATAAACCATACCCGTCGGGTTAGATGGCGAATTAAGGATTAGCAACTTTGTTCTTGGGGTTATTGCCTGCTCAAGTTGCTGAGGTGTTATTTTAAATTTTGTTTTCTCAGTGGTATTTAAGACAATAGCTTCTGCCTTACAGAATTTAATCATCTCAGGGTAACTTACCCAATAAGGAGATGGCAAAATCACCTCATCGCCTTCCTCACACAATGCTACAATGGCATTAAAAATAGAGTGTTTTGCACCGCAGGAAACAAGAATTTCATCCGTGGTATACTCAAGGGCATTATCTTTTTTAAACTTGGCACAGATTGCCTCTTTTAGCTCTTTAGTGCCTGAAGTTGGTGTATATTTGGTGAAACCTTTGTCCAGAGCCTTTTTGGCTGCCTCTTTAATATTATTGGGAGTATCAAAATCTGGTTCACCAGCACCAAAACCTATTACATTGATACCTTCTTGTTTCATCCTGTTTGCTTTTGCAGTAATACCAAGAGTGGGTGAAGGGCTAATTCGTCTTACTCTCTCGGATAACAACATAGGAATTACTCCTTTCAAATAACTAAATTATTAGTAACTAACTGGTGTTTCCTAATTTATCTCTGGGGACGATAATAACTGCTTTAATTTTATTTCTTCTCTTTTAATTTTTTGTTTTTTTCCTCAACCTCACTGGCCATCTGTTCCTTGTATTTTTTCATCTTCTGACGTAGTTGGGGATATTTGACACCTAAAATCTGTATTGCAAGTAACGCGGAGTTCTTTGCCCCTGCTTTACCCGTTGCCACACAAGCAACAGGGACACCTGAAGGCATTTGCACCATAGAAAGGAGTGAATCTAACCCACCAGCCAGTTGAGTTGGCATAGGAACTCCAATTACAGGCAAAGGCGTCCATGCTGCCATTACTCCTGCTAAATGCGCTGCTCCGCCTGCTGCAGCAATAATAACTTCCAAACCTCTTTTCTCAGCACCTGTTGCATACTCATGTGCTTTCTGAGGAGTGCGATGAGCAGAAATAATGTTTACTTCATAGCCAACACCAAATTTTTCCAGAGTGTTGACTGCCTCTTGCATAATCTCCAAATCCGAATCACTACCCATAACAATACCTACTAAAACCTCTCCAGCCATAATAACTCCTTTTTTAAGCGGTTATTTTTTTATAACCTTTAACTAATTCAAGATTTACTTTTATGACGTTCTGCTTAAACTCTTCCAATTCTTTAGAAGCAGAACCCAAAGATTTTACCTTGTCCCAACAGTTAATAACTGCTCCCTCAGGCACAACCTTTCCTTTTGAGATATCTACTCCGCAAACTACTGCCATAAACTTAACAAAAACCGCATCTGCTATTTCTGCCTTAAAAACAACTGAACCAAAACCAATAAAACAGTCTTTGCCGATGTGGCAAGGACCGTGAATAATACAACCATGTGATAAAGACGTTCCTTTTCCGATAACTACAGAACTATTTCTCAAGGCGTGAATGATAACTCTATCCTGAACGTTGCAGTTATCCGCTATCTCTATTAAACTATTCTGTTCGTCAGCCCGTATAACTGCACCAGGGGCAACTAATACATTTTTACCAATCTTTACTTTACCGATAACTACAGCCGTTGGGTCAATGTAGGCACTTTGATGAATCTTTGGCCAATTACCATTAGGGTTTGCTCTTATCATCTGTCCTCTTTTAGTCAGCCATCACTTACTATCATTCTGATGTTCTTGCTGCAGCTCTTCTTAATCTATCCATAATTGCTACGCCTAGTCCTTCTTCTTTAACAGTCTCTGCAATAATTATCTGAGTATTCTCTTTGTCAAATTCTCTTAAGATTGAGTATAAATTAACTGCACAAGAGGATAAATCTTTCTCTGAACCAAAAACCTTTACATTGAAACTACCATTGTAGCAATGCCGGTTTTCTTCTTTCGCCATTATCCCCACCAAATAACCTTGTTTTGCAAACTCAGAAGCCAAATGCTTTACTGATTCCACCTCAGACAGGCCTCTTCCATAAGCAAGAACAAGCCGTGCCTTTGGCGAATAATGTCGCTTAAACATCCCTGGTGAAAGCACTTGATTACCCTGATAAGATACAATATCAGCAACTACCGCTCTTAGTGCTTCTATAGTTATACCTCCTGGTCTTAAAATACGAAACGGCCTTTGGGTAACATCTAAAATAGTTGACTCCACACCAACATCGGTCTTGCCTGCATCAAGAATAAGTTCAATCTTGTCCTGCAAGTCTTGTAATACATGTTCTGCAGAAACAGGCGAAGCCCTTCCAAACAGGTTAGCACTCGGTGCAGCAATAGGCGTGGCTGCGGTTTTTAATAATGCCAAAGCAACTGGATGAGCAGGCATACGTATTGCTACGGTATCTAAATTCGCAGTAACCACGTCCGGTATATGCTGTGCTTTTTTAACCACTAAAGTAAGCGGGCCTGGCCAAAATGCTGCTGTTAAATCTAAAATTACTTTGTTAACTTCTCTGGCCATCTCAGATAAACATTCCGGTGTAGGAATGTGCACAATAAGTGGGTCATAATGAGGTCTCTTTTTAACTTCAAAAATTTTTTCTACTGCCTTAGGGTTTAAAGCATCCGCTCCCAATCCATAAACAGTTTCAGTAGGAAAAGCAACCAAACCGCCTTTTTTGATAATGGTTGCTGCCTGATTAATTACTTCTTGGTCAATGTCAAGAGGATTTAATTTAATAACCTTTGTCTTAACTACCATAGCAATTTATATCTTCTTATCCAAAGTAAACACCTCAATTCTTTCACCCGATACCAGATTAAAACTTGAGTGAATATCCTTGACTTTTGCTTTTGTAATATCTTCAATACAGATTTCCAATGCAGGTTTTACTTCTTCAATAAGTTTCATCTTTAGTTCATGAATCAGTCGCGCCCCTTCGGGATTTTCGCTTAAATGCCTCTCAGCCAACGGAAGCACACCTTTGAATCTGACAATAATAGTATCTTCTACCACTTCTGTTGATACTTCCGTTGCCTCTTCACCCAGATGCTCTTTCAGAAAACGCACAAGGACTTTATTTATTTTCGCTTCTATTTCTTGCTTGACTTTAGAGGACATATTTATTTTCTCCTTCTAAATACCTTTACCCGTTAACAATTCTAACGCCTTAAGATACTTTTCACTAGTTTTTCTTACAATGTCATCGGGCAAATGCGGTGCGGGAGGAGTCTTATTCCAATCTAATGACTCAAGATAATCTCGCACAAACTGCTTATCAAAACTTGGTTGTGGTCCACCGGGTTTATACTCATCTTTTGGCCAGAAGCGTGAAGAGTCAGGGGTCAAAACCTCGTCAATAAGAATAATATTCCCATCGTTTATACCAAATTCAAATTTTGTATCAGCAATTATTATCCCGCGTGATTCAGCATATTGGCTTGCTTTTTTATATAACGCTATGCTTTTTTCCTTTAATTGCTCAGTAAGGCCTCTGCCTAATTGTTTTGCCACAAAATCCTCGGTAACATTCATATCATGGCCTACCTCCTCTTTGGTAGCAGGAGTAAATATCGGCTCAGGAAGTTTGTCGGATTCCTTTAATCCTGCAGGTAACTTCACACCGCAGATAGAACGACTTTGCTGATACTCCTTCCAACCTGACCCCGACAAATAGCCACGCACTACACACTCAACAGGAATTACTTTTGACTTCTTTACCAACATTGACCTGCCCTCAAGAACATCACAATACTTTTGCAGCTCTTTGGGATATTCTGAGACATCCGCAGAAATAAGATGGTTATCCACGATATCTTTGGTAAAGTTAAACCAAAATAACGACATTTTGGTAAGAACCTCTCCTTTATGTGGGATAGGCGTGGGTAGCACTACATCAAAACATGAAATTCTATCAGTAGAAATAATCAATAGTTTATCTTTTAAATCATAGACATCCCTTACTTTGCCTCTCTTAAAAAAATCAATGTCATTTAATCGCGTATTTACTAATGGCTCTTTGCCCATCGTGATTCCTCCTTGTAAAAGGCAGAAGGCGTTTACCTTTTCTTTTTATTCTTTGATACTTCTCTTATCCTCTCTGTAATGCCTTCTCCAGATTATAATAGTGCTGCCAGAGTTCTTCAGGTAGATGTTGACCGAACTGTTCAAAAAACTTTTTTATATCCGCCAATTCATTCTGCCACTGGTTAGGATTAATCTCAAAGAGTTTGTTTAATTTCGCTTCAGGGATATCAAGACCGTCTAAATTCAAGTCTTTTAAATGCGGTATATTCCCTAATGGAGTTTCCCGAGCACCAACCTTATTCTGAGTGCGTTCTACTATCCATTTTAGAACGCGGATATTCTCTCCAAATCCCGGCCAGATAAATTTTCCTTCGTCATCGCTCCTGAACCAATTAACGGTATAGATCTTTGGCGGATGCTTTAATCTTTTTCCGATGTTTAACCAATGACGGAAATAATCACCCATGTTATATCCGCAGAAAGGAAGCATCGCCATTGGGTCACGACGTAAAACTCCTTCTTTATGGATAGCAGCTGCTGTAGTCTCTGAACCTGTCCGTGCTCCAGAAAAAACACCGTGCTCCCAATCAAATGCCTCTACCACAAGTGGAATCAGTTGTGTACGTCTACCTCCTAAAATAATTGCAGATATAGGAACTCCTTTGGGATTGTCAAATTCTTTGGAAAGAGTTGGCGAGTTGTAAATAGACACTGTAAAACGGCTGTTAGGATGCGCTGCCTTTGTCTCTGCAGGCGGCTGCCAAGGTTTCCCTTGCCAGTCAAGGAGATTCTTGGGGATATTTGTATCCAAACCTTCCCACCACGGTTCATTTGTATCCACATTAAGGGCAGTGTTAGTAAAAAGGGTAGGATAAAACTTTTTGCCCTTAAGAGTAATAAGCATATTGGGATTGGTCTTCAAAGAAGTCCCTGGTGCCACACCAAAAAGACCGGTCTCAGGATTAATCGCCCATAATCTTCCGTCAGGTCCAATATTAAGCCAAGCAATATCATCACCTAATGTCCATACTTTATAACCAGGAAGTGTTGACTGAAGCATTGCCAAATTAGTTTTTCCGCAAGCAGAAGGCATAGCCGCAGTAATATAGGTTATATTACCTTCAGGGTCTTCTATTCCCAAAATAACCATATGCTCAGCAAGCCAACCTTCTTGTAATCCAAGATAAGAAGCAATTCTTAGTGAAAAACACTTCTTGCCTAAGAGCGCATTTCCACCATAACCTGAACCAATACTCCAAACAAAATGCTCGTCAGGAAAATGCATAATGAAACGTTTATTTGGATCAAAATCACCCACTGAGTGCAACCCTTTTACAAAATCGTCTCTGTTGCCGATTTTCTCAATTACCTTTTTTGTCATCCGAGTCATAATACGCATACTTACCGCAACGTAACTTACGTCCGTCAACTGAATACAGGCCTTAGAATAAGGTGAATCAGGATGACCCATCATATAAGGAAGAACATACATGGTTCTACCTTTCATACAGCCATTAGATAATTTACGCATCTTTTCCTTTGCCTCATCTGGGTGCATCCAGTTATTGTTAGGTCCTGCAGTGTCCTTGTCAGGATGGCACACGAAGGTCAAATGCTCAGTGCGTGCGACATCCGTCGGATGGCTCCTGTGCAAGTAGGCATTTGGCCACAAGTTCTGATTTAATTCTTGAAAGATAGGATTGTCTCCTATCTTTTCTTTTTTCATTCCTATTTCAATAAGGCGTCGCGCCTCTTCTTCCGAACCATCACACCAGTAAACCTTATCTGGTTGACATAACTTTGCCTGTTCCTCAACCCATTTCTCAAGTGGTGTAGCCATACTTGTTTTCCTCCTATTTATTAGTTAAGTAAAAATAAAAAACCAACATTTGTTTCCCGCTCTCTAAATAAGAGAACTAAGAAACCCCTGTTGGCTTACTCTGCACCGGCCTTATCTTCAGGCCCTTGCATACAGTCTGCCTCTTTTCTTGGCAGTATTATAGACAAAATTTAAGAATTGTCAACTTATTTTATCTTAACAAATATTGCTTACCAAAACTGGCAAGATATTATTTTCAAAAAGTAAAGAATTTTTGCTTAGGTTAAGCAAATCTTTCTTCCAAGTTCTTATCCAGAGTAAAGACAATAACACGCTCACCAGTCTTGGTGCTAATATCCGTATGCAAACTCTGCACCTGACAAGCGGTAATATCTGCAATCGTCTTTTCAAGCAAAACCCGCGCTCCTTCTAACAATTGCATGCGTGTCCTCTTGATAAGGTCTGCTCCTTGCGGTGTTTTGGCTAGCTGCTCTTCAGCAGGAGTCAAAACGCCCTTTAGTCTTACAAAAACTATATCTTTAATAATAAAGGTTTTTATTTCACTTGGGCCCCTGCCCATATATTCGCGTTCAAAGCGTATAATGGCCTCACTAATTTGTGCCTCAACTTGTCCTTTGGTCTTTCTTTCCATAATTTTCCTCAGGAGAATTAATTATATCACTAAAACTAACTTAAAACAGAAATTTTTTATCAAATTTCAGCCTTTTTAATTTGTTCAATCTTTATTTGATATTATAATCTGTAGCCAAGGTGCTAAACGCAATTTTAAAATAAATCAAAGTTAGTTTCTTACTCATAGCCGTACTTTTTGATAAACCATGTCTTTACAAAATGCACCATGACCAAATATGAAGTTACAATAAGAGTAAGAGCTACAAAATAAAGTGGCGGTGGCTGGACAAAGTGGAAATATCTTCCTAAAGGCAAGAATGGCAACATAAGCGCAATTGTAACTATATAAATAGAGGTAAATAATAAAAATTGGCTGGGCTTACTTTCTACAAAAGGAATCTTACCCGTGCGAATAACATGAATAACCAGTGTCTGTGTGCACAGCGATTCAAGAAACCATCCGGTGTTAAAGAGTGGCTGCTGGGCGTGAAAGATAAACCATAAAACCGCAAAGGTAATAAAATCAAATAAGGAACTAACAGGTCCAATAAACAGCATAAATTTCTTGATGTAGTCAACATTCCAGGGGCGTGATTTCATCACATACTCTCGATCAACATCATCAGAAGGGATAGCAATCTGAGAAATGTCATATAAAAGATTATTCAAAAGTATCTGGATAGGTAACATCGGCAGAAATGGCAGGAAAATACTTGCACCTGTGACGCTAAACATATTACCAAAATTAGAACTTGCGCCCATCTTGATATATTTAAGGATATTGCCAAATGTTTTTCTGCCCTCAGTAACACCATCAATTAAAACTAATAGACTCTTCTTTAACAAAATAATATCCGCAGACTCTTTGGCAATATCTACAGCATTATTAACTGATATGCCCACATCTGCTGCCTTCAGTGCAGGCGCATCATTTATCCCATCACCAAGGTAGCCGACGATGTGCTTATTTTCATGTAAGGCATGGATGATACGCTCTTTCTGTAAGGGAGAAAGTCGTGCAAAGATAGTAGTGGTCTTGACTAACTGCCGTAACTGTTCATCGGTTGCCTTCTCTACCTGCTCACCGGTAGCAAAACCCTTTATATCAAGCCCAACTTCACTACATATCTTTTTAGTAACTAATTCGTTATCGCCTGTTAATACCTTAAAATCTATTCCTAAACTCTTTAGTGTCTCAATTGTCTTCTTGGACGTTGGCTTAGGTGGGTCAAGAAAGGCAACGTAACCCTTCAAAATCAAATCTCGTTCATCATCTTTGGTATACTTATCCTTCGGTTGGTCAAAATCCTTATAGGCAATTGCTAATACCCTAAAGCCTTCAGCACTTAAATTGTCGTATTCCCTCTTTAACTCTATAAGAACCAGATTACTTTCATCCATCTCCAGCACTTCGCCTTCAATCTCAAACTTACTACACCGCTTGTAAATTTCCTCAGGAGCACCTTTGGTGATAAGACGGTGCTTGCCGTCGTTCTCTACGACTACCGACATAATTTTTCGCGAGAAATCAAAAGGCACTTCATCCACTTTTTTATACTGCTTTACCACCAGTTTCTCGTGTTTGAGAATTGCCCTGTCTAGAATATTCTTTAGCCCTGTCTGATAAAAACTATTTATATAGGCAAAACGCAGAACATCGTCGTCGTCTTTACGCACCACATCACAGTGCTTCTCCAAAATGATTTTGTCCATCGTCAAGGTGCCGGTCTTATCTGTACAGAGAACATCCATTGCACCAAAATTCTGAATGGCGTTCAGACGCTTCACAATAACCTCTTTTTTAGACATGGCAATTGCCCCTTTGGAAAGGTTAATTGTAACTAGCATCGGAAGCATCTCAGGGGTAAGACCGACAGCGACGGAAATGGCAAATAAAAATGCCTCAATAACATTGCCTTTGGTTAAAGCATTTATGGCAAAGATAACTACAACCAGCGTCAACATGAAACGAATCATTAGCCACGTAAACTTTTGTATCCCCTTGTCAAAGCTTGAGGCGACCGTAATGGAAGCCAGTTTCCTTGATACTTCACCAAATTGAGTAGCCAGGCCTGTCTTAACCACCACACCAAGTCCTGTGCCACTGACTACGCTCGAACCCATGAAGGCAATGTTGTTTAATTCTGAAACTGAAACTTTGGAAGACGGCGGGGCTTCAGATGTCTTCTCAACTGGGAATGATTCACCAGTCAATGACGCCTGATTAATGAATAAATCCTTGCAGGAAATTATCCTTAAATCTGCAGGTATCATATCACCTGCAAATAAATCCACTATATCACCGGGAACAATCTCTCTTATATGAACCTCTTTGGGTTTGCCGTTACGATACACCGTCGCAGTGGTGCGCACCATCTCACTTAAACGCTCTGCCTCTTTGCCCGCGCGATATTCTTGAATGAAAGAAAGAAACACACTGATAAGTGCCATAATCGTAACCATAATCGCACTTATCTTTTCTCCAAAGAATAAAGAAAATCCTGCAATAATCAAAAGCACCAAGACTAAAGGGTTGAGAAATTTGGAAAGTATCTGGATCAGGATAGTACGTTTCTTCTTTTTGGCTGGCTCGTTATAACCGTATTGCTGAAGACGACTCTGAGCCTCTTGTTCGGTGAGGCCTTTGAAAGATGTGTTTAGTTTGGAAAAAAGAACTTCTTGTGGACAACTGATATAGTCAAAATCCCAATTTTGTAATTTTTTGATTCCGTTCTTATTTCTCATAAGTATATTGACAATAAAAAAGATAAAACTTTTTTATCATCATTCTTGAAAGCCCTAAAAACAAACTTATCAATTCAATCTCTAAGCAGTTTGAGTTTCTGTTTTTACTTTAGCAGTTATTGTAAAGCAAAGAATATCTTTGTCAATAAATTTACAACTGTTCCTTTTTATTCTTTATTTCTCATTTATTCTTTATTTCTCAAAATTTAATCTCTTTGTTCTCAATTTTTGATTATAAACTTGCGTTACCTGGAATAAGTTTTAAAACCTCATCCCTCAGCTTCTTGGCGATTGTTTCGTAGTCCCCATTTAACTGTTGAGGATAAATTGGATGGCCAAAGATAACCTTTATTGGATGTGGCCGAGGCAATTTCGCACTTCTTGGCCAAGAATAATGTGAACCTTGAATATATACAGGAACTACTGGGATACCTAACTCTTTTATTAAGATACCCACTCCTTTTTTGAACTCTTTTACCTGTTTATCTATAGAACGCCTGCCCTCAGGAAATATACAAACAGTTTTCTTATGCGATAATACGAAAGAAACTGCCTGCATACCTAAGGTTAAGTGGGTCTCAGTATCAATAGAAATTAAACGACATATCTTGATTGCCCAACTCAGTAAAGGATGTTCAAAAATACGTTGATATCCTACAAAGTAAGTATTAATAGAAATCTTAAAAGGTAAACTTAAGAAAATAAATAACCCGTCTAGGTAACTGGCATGGTTTGGACAGATAAGATACGGTCCTTGTTTGGGCAGATTTTGACTACCTTGGCTTCTTAATAACCACAAGATTCTAAAAAGTAATAAAAAAATGTTTTTGATTACAAAAGTAATTACGGTCTCATAAAACCCAAAATCAATTTTTATCTTTTTAATTACCTCTTCTGGAGGCAATTCAGCTAAAATTTCCTTCCAATTTTTTTCTTTGGTTTTTGTATGTCTTGGATTTTTGTTTTGAATTAATTGCTCTAAATTTATAATGAGGTCTTTAACAGTAGCTACTTTATAGAGTAACTCATCAGGAATTTTTATCTTTAAAAGTGCTTCTAAACCCAAACCAAGTTCTACTCTTGTTAGAGAGTCAATGCCAAGGTCAATTTCAAGGTGACTATTTAAATCCACAGGTTTTTTTATTTCCTCTGAAATATAACGAATTATTTTTTTAGCGATTTCTTTATTTAAAATCGCCAGTTCCTCTTCTGTATAAGATGCCTTTTCTTCTTTAACAGGCAAATTCTTTGACAAATATTTTTCTATTAACTGATAACGTTTAATCTTTCCCAAAGCAGTCCTAGGCAACTTTTCTTTGGTAAGGACAAACCCCATGATATGTTGATAAGAAGGAAGCTTCTTACTTAATGCCTCTAAATCCCAGCGTATTTTCTCACGGATATTTAATTCTCTTTTTTGCTTAAAATATTCTAAGTCTGGCACTATAACAGCAAAAAGCAAAACGCTAGGATAACCAAAGGTCTTTTCTGTCTTAGGGATAATAGCTATCTCTTTTATCCAAGGACTGGTTTGGTAATACTCTTCCAATTCCTCGGGATAGATGTTCTTACCCGACGACAAAACAATAACTTCTTTTTCTCTACCTACAAGGAAAAGATATCCTTCCTTATCAATGTAACCTAAATCACCAGAATAAAACCAACCTTCTCTGATTGTGTCTGCGGTTAACTTTTCCTGTTTAAAATATCCTGCCATTACATTAGGGCCTTTAATCAATACCTGACCTATTGCCTTTTTATCAGGATTGGCTATCTTAATTTCTACATCAGGCAATGGCTTTCCTACAGAACCAAATTTTATTCTATTTGGTGGATTAATTGTCACTACTGGCGAGGTCTCAGTCAATCCGTAACCTTCAATTATTTTTAACCCTAAGGTTGTTAAACCTTTTCCGATATCCGGTTCCAAACGCGCCCCACCGCTTACTAATAACCGTAAACTGCCGAATTTACTACGCAATCTTATCCTGACAAAAGGCAAAATCAAAGGTCTTAAGACAAAAGGAATATTTTGTATCTTCTCCATTATTGCCTTATGAAGAAGAGAAAAAATCTGCGGCACCCCTACCAAAATTGTGATCGAGGCCTCACTTATTATCTGAAAAATTTCTTGAGATTTAATATTTAAGGCATAGGTCACTTTAGCGCCTAAGAAAAGCGGAACAATCAAAGTTACCATAAAGGCATACGCATGATACAAAGGTAAAACAGAAAGAAAATTATCTGAAGGATAACAAAGATTTAGTTTTTTAATACTAATAAAATTTGAGCAGATATTCTTGTGTGTAAGCATTACTGCCTTGGGTTTACCCGTTGTTCCTGAGGTATAAATAAGCGAAGCGATATCCTCAGGTTTGACTTCAGGCCAGTTAATATGTTCGTAAGAAACATTCTTTATTTTTTCCTTTACTTCCTCTGCATCCAAAACGATAGCTTCTGTTTTAGTTCCTACTATGGCCTGCTTTATTTTTTTACTAAAGAGGTCATTGCTGGTAAAAACAATCTTCGCACTACAATCCAGTATAATATTTCTTATCTCATCTGGACTTAATTGGGGGTCTAAAGGCAAACAGGATAAACCTGCTTTCATTATCCCAAAATACACTGTAGCCCACTCAGGACAGTTCTCTAAAATTAAACAGGCAAAATCCCCTTTTTTCAGGCCTTTTTCTCTGATCAAGAATCCAGCTAATTTTAAGGACAGGTCTTCTAATTGTTTGTAAGTCCATTTTTCCCAAACTGAGCCTTTTTTTATTTGAAAACACACCTGCTGAGGAAAATTTCGGACTGTCTTGCTAAAAAATTCAGTGATAACTAAATTCTCTTCATTCATTTTAGATGGCGTTTTAGAAAGTCTGAGATTTTCAGCATACACTCTTGATTGTAAATGTAGAAGGCATCATTATGTCCACCTTGCATAACATACAACTCTTTTGGTTCTTTAGCTGCTGTAAAGAGCATCTGGGCATGTTTAAATGGCACAATCTCATCATTTTTACTGTGAATAAAAAGTTTAGGCATGGTGATTGTGCCTACTTTTTTTAGCGAGTCGTATTTTTGCGTTACAAAAAGCCACAGAGGAATAAATTTATAGATATCTTTGGCTAAGTTGACAATAGAGGAAAAACCACTTTCAGAAATAAGTGCTCCTGCTTTTACCTTGCTTGCCAAATCAATAGCTACTGCTGCACCTAAGGATTTTCCGTAAAGCACGATTTTTTCAGGCGGTATTCTTTTTGTCTTGACCAGATATTCATAGGCAGCTATTGCATCTAAATATGTTCCTAATTCAGATGGGCTACCTTGACTTCTTCCAAACCCGCGGTAGTCAAAGATAAAAAAACTAAAGTTTCTTTCATTAAATAATTTAGCTACTTCTATACGGTGGCTGATATTGCCAGCATTTCCGTGAAAATAAAGAACCACTATATCCTGATTTTGTGCAGGAATAAACCAACCGTTTAGGATAAGACCGTCTTGTGTTTTAAAAAATATATCTTCATAATTTAAGCCTCTACCTAATGGTGTAAATTCTATAGTTTTTTCAGGATAAAAGATTGATTTATATTCAAATATTCTCATATATATAAGAAAAAGTGATACTAAAATAATTAAAAGAATAACTTTTCTTAACATTCTCTGCTGTGCTTATCTGGGGCAAAGTAAAAACAAAAATACTACTTTAATCCTCCAGCATCACGCCTGCCCGTAAATTCCTCTAATCAGTATTTATTCTCTCAGGAACTTCCCAGAAGAATGGTAATAATCTTTACCGTGTGCACAAAGATAAAACCTGAAACTTCACCAATACAGTCAACAATATATCCTACCTAAAATGACAAAAATTCGAAAGAAACAAACCGATTGTCTAAGTTTCATTTAATCTAAAAACGCACCTTATATAACCAGATATATAAAAAATAAATACCTTTACTAAACATAAATCCCTAAATAACGTAAGTAAATTCAGAACCCCTTTTCTCTCTATTCATTAAAAAGGATTTTCATAACTGTAGATAAATCCGTTACCAGTTTTTGTATAGATGTATAATCTAACTTTTCATAGGTGTCTTCTGGTGTATGGTAATAAGGATTACGACAAAAGGCTGTATCGGTTAACATTATGGCTTGGTAGCCAAATCTCCAAAAGGACCAATGGTCAGAGAAGCTTATTTCTGGTATTAAAAAAATTGGGGCAACTAAAAACTCTATCGGCAAACTTGACTGTTTCTTAAATTCCCTGACTATCTTCTTCAAAAAACCTGAAGAACGAAGATTACTTATTGACGCGATAAAATTTCCCTTATCAGGATAGTAATATCTGAAGAGCCTTGTAGGATAGTTCTGTGAATTTCTTTTATTTGAATAATAACCTATAGACTCTAAACATATAACCCCTACAATATTATCCCCTCTTTTTTTTGCTTCTTGTGCGTATTGGAAACTGCCCATATCCTTAGTCATAAAAAAAGGTGGCTCTTCATTGGTAAAAGCAATAAATTTTATAGTTTGTTTGATTTCTTCTGGTGATAAAATCCTGGCTATTTCAAGAAGCCCAGCTACTCCAGAGGCATTATCATCTGCTCCGACAGAACCGATTACTGAATCATAATGAGCACACACAATGAGAATTTTCTCAGGGTGCACTTTACCTATTTTAGTAGCAATAATATTTCTATAAATTTTTCCTTCCAGGGAATAAACCTGCTCTTGTGGTTGGTAGCCATAATTCTTAAATTCTTGTTTTATATAATCAGCTGCTTGCTCTAAGTTTTGGTGGTGGCTAAAATTTCTCTCGCCTATATCTATTGATAGAAATTTAACATGTTTTTTTAGATTATCATGTATTATTTGCTCTTGATACGTGTCTTTAGTCTGGTCTGTCTTAGCCCTTATCATCGGAACAAATCTCACGGGAATAATATTACTAATCACAATCTTGCCATTTTCCTTTTTGACTAATTTTAATTCTTGATAGTCAGCTCCTACGGGAATAACTAATCTTCCACCTTCAGCCAGTTGCTCTATCAAGGGCTTCGGGATATCTTCTGCAGCGCAGGTAACTATAATCGCATCAAAAGGAGCCTGCTCGGGCCATCCCAGAAAACCATCTGCACATTTAACGTGGATATTTTTGTAACCTAAATCTGTAAGTAATCTCTCTGCACGCTCTGCCAAAGGTTTTAATATCTCTATGGTATAAACCTGGTGGCTTAACTCTGCTAAAATCGCTGCTTGGTATCCAGACCCAGTGCCTATCTCAAGTACCTTCTGGTTACCTTTCAACTCAAGAAGCTCGGTCATCAATGCTACAATATAGGGTTGGGAGATAGTCTGACCTTCACCAATCGGCAGTGGTGTGTCATCGTAAGCAAAAGGTCTAAATAACTCAGGGACAAATAAATGTCTTTTTACTTTACGCATTGCCTCTAAAACAGGCGTATCTTTTATGCCCCGCGCTTGTATCTGTTCTATTACCATCTTCTCTCTTTGCCGGTCAAAGTCCTGACACCAGACATTTCTGTTTAAAGTTAGAGAAAACATACTGATAAACACCAATAGTTCTGCTTTTTGTTTAAGCTGCATCTTGTGGTCAAATAATATTCTAAGTCCAAAACTGTATTTCAGAAATTTTATTTTGTTTTATTTTCTTTTACCTACTGGCATTATATATAGCGGTTCTTCTTTTATATTTAAGACCTTTTTTACTGCCTCATCTACAAATGCACCAACAGCTACAGTGGCAAGACCTAAAGATTCTGCCTGAAGATAGATATTTTGTCCAACATGTCCTGCCTCAATATGAACATATCTTTCTCCTCGTTCTCCGTACTTTTGCTTTGTTCTTTCATACTGGGCACAAATAACCAAGCTTACGGGCGCATTTTTTACGGCAGTTTGAAAAAGAGAGCTAGCAGATAAAGCAAGTCGCTTATCACCATCAACGATTTTAATAAGCGAATGTCTTTTGGGATTATATTGATAAACCCCTGTTGTTAATTTTTCTACATTACCAACCACTAAATAAATCTCTAAAGGATAAAGAGCACCTGCAGAAGGAACAGCCCTACCACCCCATTTAGTAGTAATTCCTTGTGCTGACCAGAGAAGTTGTGCAACCTCCTCTAAACTTAAGGGGGCATCTTTATATTCCCTTACCGACCTTCTTTTAAAAATAGCCTGCTCTACTGAAAGTTTACCTGTTGTCTGAATTGCTGGAAGTTTTATCTCTTCTTTACTTTCACTTTCTGCTAAAATTATTCCTTTATTTTTTAGAAAATAACCAACAGAAAGTAATTCTGCAAACATAATTACGCTTGCAATAACTAAAAAATATTTCTTCATTCTTCTTCCTCCATTATCACCATCCTTGAATATCCAAATTAGTAAGACCCATTTGTTTTGCCCATCTTATAACTTCTTGATACTCCTGTTTTGTAATTCTGCGGGCAATCTCAGGATAAAGATAAGCTTGGTGGCAAGGTGTATACTGGGACATAATGTTAAGGTAGGTATCCTTAGGTAAATTATTTGCTATCCATTCAATAATTTCCTTTGTCCCTGCTACCCTATTAGGCATAACCAGGTGCCGTATCATCAGTCCACGGTAAATTAAGTTATCTTCCGTAAGTTTTGCTACGCCCACTTGGCGATGCATCTTAAGAATTGCTTCTCTTGTGACTTCAGCATAATCTTTTACTTGAGGTAAATGCCTCTGGGAAAACTCGTTATCCCAATATTTAAAATCTGGAAGATAAATATCTACTACCCCGTCCAAGTAATTTAGTATCTCTCCACGCTCCCAACCGCAGCTGTTATAAACAATGGGTAATCGTAAACCTTTACCCACCGCAATATCTAAAGCAAAAAGAATATGCGCTAAATAATGTGTAGGCGTAACCAGGTTAATATTATGACATCCTATCTTTTGTAATCTTAACATCATCTCTGCTAATTCTTCTATACTTATTGCCTCTGCTTCTTCTCCCTGACTAATCTGCCAGTTTATACAGAAAACGCACCTTAAAGCACAATGTGCAAAGAATATAGTCCCTGAACCACCCGTACCAACAAGAGGTCTTTCCTCACCAAAATGCGGATGGAATGAAGAGACCATCAACTGAGAATTTGCCTGACAAAACCCTTTCTTTCCAGCAAGTCGGTCTACTTTACACTGTCGCGGACAGAGCCTGCAACTTTTCATTATATCCCAGAGTCTTTGGGCACGTTTTGCAAGTTCTCCAGTTCTGTGTAGTTTTAAATAACCTGGCTCAAAATTTAACTTAGCAATGTCTTTGTCCATAAAAAAGCTTTATCTTTTATCTTAAAAAGCACTCCTATAGTAAAACATGCTTAATCTACCAAAAACATAAAAAAGTCAAACAATATTATTTTGGTTAATTTAGATAGGAAACCTCTAAAACATTTTTAAAACTATCGTTAAACTTCCTATTTAGACTTAGAATTTTTTCTAAAAATAGTTTTTACAAATTAAAAATTTTTTATTTGTAATTTCTTTCTTCTATCGGAGAGAAAACAGGATTGCTTCCTACAAAAAAGACGTTGTCAGGGATGAGATAAAATTCAGTTTAAAAATATTTTACCAAAACAACATTTATAGCCAGAATAAGAAACAGAGTTCTTGCTTTAACGATACTGGCAATTATTTTCTATGCCAACAGGAGGCTTCTCCACCCTTCAAGCACTCTTTTTAGGAAAGTTAATTCTACTGTATTAGGTGATTATAAATGATTTAGCACGAAATTACAGAAATAACTAACCAATAAATCAAAGATATCTTTATGATACCTGTGATTATATCTAAATTCAAGTTCTTTAAGATAAAGAGGTAATCTTTCTTTAGATAACCCATGAAACTTTATAAGTTTTTCTAAAGTTGTGGTCTGCATAGCATAAAAAACCTCCGCTTTTTTAAGCGAAGGTTACTTATTTTTATGTGAAGTTTCCCACTTTGAATTCACCACTAAATAATTTATTTCTATTAACAGGCAAAATGGTATCATTAAAGCATATCTTTATCAATTTTTTCTTGTATAAATATTAATATGTTAAATACTAAACAACCACCTTTTTTAAATGAAAAGCTCTTTAATTTTCAAAGATTTGGGGTGGCTGAGGGGGCTCGAACCCCCAACCCTCAGAGCCACAGTCTGATGCTCTAGCCAGTTGAGCTACAGCCACCACAATTTTATCCTACAAATTGTTCAATAGAGATTACAAAAAAATTTATTTTATCTTATGAGTTAATATTTTTCAATAACAAAAAACCTTTATCTGTGCTAATTACTAGTATTACTTGAAGTTATTTCTTGCTTTTCTCCCTGCTTGATTGCTGGCGAAGTTTCTTTTTGTTCTCTACGAAAGCTTGCCTTTAAGGCACCAGTTAATTCTTGACCTATTCCTACTGTAGTATTAATTAGCGATTTTGTCAAGTCAGCGGCCGTAGAAAAAGTATCCTTTATTGCCGAAGCAGGCAAACGGATAACCTTGCCTACAGGACTCGGACGAGGTGCTGCTTGACTTAAACGCTCTACTAAGGCATTACGAATAACCTGAATACCAAATTCTGGACTATCAAATTTTGTCCTGTAGGTAAAATCTAAAACTATTGCCTCCTGATTCTGCTGTCTTAGCATTCCAATGACTTTTTCTGTAAGACGTTCAAGCCGGTCTTTTTGTTCATCCTTCTGCCTTGGTTTAAACTCAAGCTGGGTAAGTTCAAGTCTACAAAAAGCAGTAACTTCATTATTTACCCCAGTTATATTGCTGGTGAAGTTAAAACGTGCCTTTTGAATCCGTGCTTTCTCTATGTCAACCCAAGGGCTAAAATATGGCGAAAGTTTAATTGCGTCTAGATTTTTTATGCGAACATTAGCGTTTATGTTACGTCTATAGAAGTTAACCCAACCATCTATTACTAAAACACCTTTTTCATCTAACTGTGCTGAAGGAATATTTGCCCGGATTTTAAAAAAATTGACTGTATCAGCAGTAACTGGCCAACGAAAGTTTTCAATTACAGCGTTTATTTCTTTCAGATTTAACTCAAGTGGCTGTTCACTTATCTTATGATCAACAAATCGTATCTGCCCTTCGGTTAAAATGATTTTCTTTATATACAGAGAGTTTATAGGTATATTGCTTAGATTGCTAAGATTTAGACCTTGAATTCTTTTGCGAAACAAAGACAAAGGTACTTGTTCGCTTGAAACAGCCTGCGAACCCTGTGAGAAAAATTCAGATGAAGTTAAAGTTAGCTTTTGATTATTTTGGTTATCTTCCGGCAATAAAAAATTAGTTTTATTTTGAATTTGTATTTGAGCCTGCTGTTGTGTTTGACTTCCTGTTAAGTTCATTAGTTGATTTTGCTCTTGGATTTTTGGGGTTACTTGAGATTGCGTTTGTGATTCTCTATAAAACTCCTCTCTAACTTTTAAATTTTTTTCTTTTGTGGAAACGGATTCACCAGAAGATACGTCTGTTGATGCAGGCGGTGACTTTACTTGTGTTTCAATATTCTGGTTTAAGGCGGAGTTTTCTAAATTATTTTGTTGTTTTTTCCGTTCAATTACAAAATCAAGCCCTTCTAAGTTAAGCTCAGATAAAACAATATTTTGTCTTAACAGACCAATAACGCCAAGACCTGCAGAAAGCTTCTTACAGTAAAACAAGTCATTTACTTTAAGGTCCAAAACCACCAACTTTAAAGGCAATTCCATAGTGATTGAACCAATCTGAACTCGCCGCCCAAAAAGCCTTTCTAAACGACTGGTGAAAATCTGTGGACCTTTTTTACTTACAAGATAATCTAAAGAAAAAAAAGCCAATAGTGCTATCACTAAAATGCCAACGGTAAACCAAATTACTACTCTGGTCATTTTTTAAATTTGATTCCAACCCTGGATTAAATGCCTTAAGGCAGGAAGATGTTGTGGTTCCAAGTTAAAAATTGATGTCTCAAATTATGTCTGCTTCTGATGCTGTTAGGCTTAACGATTCATATATCATGCGCCTGGCAGGGATTGAACCTGATACCCACTGCTTAGAAGGCAGCTGCTCTATCCAAGTGAGCTACAGGCGCGCTTACACTACTTTACTCTTTTTTCTCTCCGTCAATAACAAAATCGCCAGTGCGATTTAAAATCTTTGTAAGATAGAAAAGTGCCTTTTCTATATCGCCTAATTGTCCATAAAAAACGCCTATGTTAAAATTGGCCTCTTTATAATCAGGGTCAATAGCAAGCGCTGCGTGAAATGCTGCCTCTGCTGCTTGGGTATTACCCATTCTTGCTTGAAGAACCCCCATATTATTATAAACTGCCTTCATAATATCAGGGCGTTCGCCTCCAAGTAACATCATTGTTTTCTGGTAATGTGCCTTGGCAGTAACAAAATCGCCTGCCTTCTGAGCCCTGACAGCCTCATTATACCGGGCGAGCCCCTCTTCTACTTTAAAAGAATTCTGGCAGAAAGAAAAAATAGGAAATATCAAAAGAATAATTGTAGTTACCCAGTATATTTTTGTCTTCATGACTTCACCCCTTTCTTTATAAAAATATCCAGAATAAATCCTTGCCTTATGAAGAAAACATTATTCTTTTAAAGCCAAAACCTGTTATTTTTTTATGAAGAACTTCCCTTAAAAGAATTAGTTTAACTTGTATTTTTAAAATACTGTTTTTTGGTCGGGGCGGACAGACTTGAACTGTCGACCTCTTGCTCCCAAAGCAAGCGCTCTAAGCCAAACTGAGCCACGCCCCGTTGACTTCAATTATAACAATGCTTGTTTTCTTTCTCAATATATTTCTCTAATAACTGTTTTACCTTTTTTAAAGCCTTAAAACGATGACTGATTTTATGCTTCACTGAGATAGGCAGTTCTCCAAAAGTTTTACCAAAACGCCTGATAAGAAATAAAGGGTCATAACCAAATCCGTTTTTTCCACGAGGTTCTTTTGCTATACGACCATAACATCTACCCTCTACCACACCAATAAGTCCATTTTTATCTGCTAAAGCTATAGCACAGACATAATAGGCACGTCGCTTTTTTTCAGGGACATCCTTTAACTGCTGCAGAAGTTTTTGGTTATTCTTCTCATCACTCTTATTTCTTCCGCTGTAGCGGGCAGAACGCACCCCCGGAGCACCACCTAAGGCATCCACACAAAGACCAGAATCCTCTCCCATAGTCAACATCCCAGTTTTAGCTGCAACAGTGGTAGCTTTTTTAATAGCATTTTCCTTAAATGTCTGGCCGTCTTCACGGATATAGATGGGTTTATTAATATCCGCTAGAGAAATAATTTTACAAGGCATATCACGCATAATCTGTTTAATCTCACGCAGTTTTTTCTGATTTTTTGTAGCAACCAACAGAGTAATTCTCATTTATTTAATTATATCTTTAAGGGTCTTTTTTTGTAAGGCAATAAGTTGACGGATCCCTTTTTCTGCTAATTCTATTAATTCATCCATATGAGATTTTTTAAAGGTTGCCCGTTCTCCTGTGCCCTGTAATTCAATGAATTCACCGCTTCCTGTCATTACCACATTCATATCTACGTCTGCCTGCGAGTCCTCTTCGTAGGTTAAGTCTAAAATTGGAGTGTGAGCTAAAATCCCTACACTAGTTGCTGCTACAAAATCCTTAACCGGCAATGACTTAATTAAACCTTTTTCTTTTAATCTCGCTAATGCCTCAACCAGTGCGACAAAACTTCCAGTAATAGAAGCAGTGCGTGTGCCTCCATCTGCTTGAAGCACATCACAATCAATCCAGATGCTCCGCTCACCGAGCTTCTTTAAATCTATTACTGCTCTTAATGCCCTACCTACCAAACGTTGAATCTCAAAGGCTCTACCGCTATCTTTGTTACGTAGAATGCGACTCTGACAGGAACGTGGCAGCATACCATATTCAGCAGTAACCCAACCCGAACCTGTTCCTTTTAAAAATTGTGGCACATTTTCATCTACAGAAGCAGTGCAGATAACTTTAGTATCACCGCATTCAATAAGACAGGAACCTTCTGCAAATTTATTTACGTGTCTTGTTATAGTTACTGCTCGTAACTGGTCTGCTAAACGCCCATCTTTTCTTTTCATATTAACCCCTTCTTCCTCTTTAACAAATAAAATATATCTACTCGGCAACTATAATCTTGTTTTTTCCTTCTTTTTTAGCACGATAAAGTGCCTTGTCTGCTGTCTCAATAAACTGCTCTTTGGTCATTTGCTCCTTAAATTCTGCAATTCCACCTGAGACAGTAAGCCGAATTACCTGATTTGTTAAAGCATTACGTAAATTCATTTCCGAAATTGTCTTCTTTATTTTGTCTGCAACTACTTTACAACCGTGGCTGTTTGTAACAGGCAGAATTATGGCTATTTCGTCTCCGCCATAACGACAAGGGATATCAATCTGCCGCACATTCTCTCGTATAATTGTTGCTACATGTTTTAATACACGGTCACCTTCTAGATGTCCAAAGCGGTCATTGTATTCTTTAAAACCATCTATATCAAAAATGATAATACTTAAGGGATGTTGGAATCGCTTTGCACGCAGAATCTCAAGAGTTAGTTCTTCGTGAAAATAACGGTGATTATATAAACCAGTTAAAGCATCAGTTACTGCTAAAGAAGCTAACTTCTCACAGAGTCGGATATTCTCTATTTGATTTACTGCCTGATGTGCAAGCAATGTTAGATAACGAAGGTCATCTTCTGTAAAAACATCCATCTGAGCAATTTTTTCTGTTACATTCATTACACCTACGACGCGGTTGTCTGCTTTAAGCGGTAGAGAAATAAACGATTTAGTCCGATATTGCCCCTGCCGAAGACGTTGACAAAAACGCGGATCACTGTCAATATCACGCACAATCAAAGCTTCTGCCTGTTTCGCAACCCAACCCGCAATTAACTGCCCAATTTTGATACGCAGACCTTTGGTCTTATTATCTGTCGTCCCCTTTATACCTCTGATTACTAATTCTTGTGTTTCTTCATCAACAAACATTACCGAAGCACGTTCTGCCTCTGCTATCGCCAAGGCCTGGTCTGCTAAAAAATCTGCCAACTCATCTAAATTATACATCTGGCTCATCCGTCTATACGCTGCAGTAATAATCTCTAGTTTAACCTTTTCTTTCTCCAGCTGTTCAATAAGTTGATAATTATGTAACGTCAAACGCTGTTTCTCTAGACTTCTTCTTATCACCAGCTTTAAGTGGTCAAAATCAAAAGGTTTAATCAGATAATCATATGCCCCAACTTTAAGCGCTTCTATTGCTGAAGAGATAGTGGCGAAACCCGTAAGAATTATAAAACTAGTTAATGGCGAAATGTGGTTAAGGGCGCGCATTAGTTCTATGCCTTGAATATCAGGAAGCACTAAATCCAAAATTGCCAGATTAAAACGTTGTTTCTTAGCCAGTTCTATTGCAGTTGCACCTTTCTGAGCAGTTACTACCACATAAGGTTCGTCACTTAACCCTGCTTTAATATGCTCAGCAATAATTTTATCATCATCTACAATCAAAATATAATCTTTACTGTTGTCCTGCTCCATAATTTTACCTCTACATAAAATTTAAGACGAAGAAGATTGAGGTTGTATTGTTGAACGCTCAATAGGTAAAATAATAATAAATGTCGTGCCTTGACCCGGCTCAGAAAAAACCTGAATTGTTCCGTTGTGTTCCTTAATTATATTTTGAGTAAGACATAATCCTAAACCAAGTCCTCTATTTTTAGTAGTAAAAAATGGCGTAAAAATATTATTTAGGACTTCCTTAGACATACCAATTCCTGTATCTACAATTTTAATGTGAACATACCCCTGCTGTTCATAAGTAAAAAGTCCTAACCTGCCTGCTTCAGGCATTGCTTGTATTGCATTTACCAAAATATTATGAACCGCCTCACGTAATTGCAAACCGTCTGCCTGAATATGCGGCAGGTTATGTTGAAACTCTTTATCTACACGAATTTTGTTGTTCCGTAAGGCATCCTTTAATTTCGCATCAGATAGAAGACTCTCTAAAAGATAATTGACATCCACATCGGTAAAAATAAGTTTTTTAGGATAACTAAATCTTAAAACATTGTCAATAGTTTGACTGGCTGATGTCAAACTTTCTTCAATACAATTAAGCAAAGAGACAAACTGCGGTGCCTCTTTCGCAAGCTTTGTCTTAAGATTGTAAAGGGAGGTGCGTATCTCCGCAAAATTATTTCGCAGTTCATGGCTTACTGAGGTTGCCATACGTCCCATTGCCGCCATTCGTTCATATTCAACTAGTTGCTTTTGCGCTGCCTCAAGTTGTTGGGAACTTTCCCAGACTTTGGTTTCAAGCTGGCGAACATTATGTGAACAGGATTCAAGTTGTTTCATAGTATCCATTAACCGCTGCATTGTCTTATTAAAAAATTCTGCTAACTCCTGCAACTCATCACCAGAATTTATTTCAATTTGATGGGTAAAATCCCCTCGGACAAAGGCCTCAATGCCCCAATAAAGTTTATTCACAGAAGTTACAATAGCCCCACCATTAATAATACCTATAAGCAGGGAAAAACAGCAGGAGATAACCACAGCAATTATAAAAAGCTTGGTTAATTCATTACGCTGGGCAAAGATACTCTTTTCTGGTAAGCCCACACCAAGAATACCTATTGGCTGGTTGTTTACATCATAAAGAGGTGTGTAACTGGCATGGTAACTTTCTCCTGCAACATTAATTTTCCCTATATATTCTTTTCGCTGGTCTAAAATAGTTCTGACGGTTGCCTGAGGTAGCCTACCTCCCAATGCCTTCTGCGGTAGCCGAAAAGGAACATTTGAACAAATACGCATATCACCTAAGAAAATACTTGCTACAAGGTCAGTGGCGTGTGTAATTTTATCAATAACTAACGAATTGTTATTAAGTAGATATCCTGCAGTCATTGTCCCGACAATAATCTCATTATTGTTTATTACTGGAAGTGTGGCGCGCATAACTAAACCACGAACCGCTTGGGTATCATCAATCTGAGCCTTTTCTTTAAGATTAAATTTCTCTAACATATCCTGTTCCCAAACCTCTGTGCCTACAACCATTTGACCGCGCAATGCCTTACGAATGTAATAATCACTAGCTAAGTCTTTTTCCTCCAACTGAGGATTAGTTATAGAAACAATAACTTTGCCAAATCTATCAGTAACTACAAAAAAATCCAAGTTATAAGTTTTAATTACTTTCTGGTATTCGTTCTTCAAAAGGTCAAGTTGGTCTTCTGCCATCAAGGTGTATACCCTGCGGTTCTGATCACGGATGATAAACTTAAGATTATCAAGCTGGCTTTGATAAACCGCTTTAGCTATCAGTAAGTGATTCATCAAACGTTGTTCTGCTGAGATAACCGCAAAACGGTGTAATAAAATAACCGAAATAATCCCTACTGAAACTAAAGGAACAAGCGAACTCAATAGTAGAGTCTTAAATAATTTAATCTGTAGCTTCTTCATTGTTTTTTGGTCGATTGTTTAGCTTAGGAAAAATTGTCCCGGCATAGCTGTCAATAGCTACCCAAAGAGGCATCTTCTCTACTTTTAACCGATAAATTGCCTCTGGCCCTAAATCCTTAAATGCTATTGGAGATACTTCTTTTACAAAGGTAGATAACAACGCTCCGCAACCCGCCGGAGCAACTAAATACACTGCCTTGTATTCTTTTATTGCCTTACGCACAAATTCTGAACGGTTACCTTTACCTATCATCACCGCTAAACCTTGTCGTAATAATAGAGGGGTAAAATCATCCATACGCCCAGACGTCGTAGGTCCACAAGAACCGATTATTTTTCCTTTAGGTGTTTTAGTTGGTCCGCAATAATATATTGCCTGTCCTTCTAAAACCAAAGGCAGTTTCTCTCCTCGGAGTATCATCTGGTAAAGCCTCTTGTGTGCCTGGTCGCGAGCAGTATAAATAAACCCACTTAACAATACTTGTTCTCCTGCCCTAAGTTTTTCTAAAGATTTCTTAGAAGTAGGGGTAGTTAGTTCTTTTACCATAATAAATCACAATGCAAAATCCTTTTCTATTGCTTTTTGAAACAACTCTTGGAGTTGCTTCTCATCTTGTACTAACGTCGCATCCTGAACTTCTTTAGGTAAAGTTATTTTTTGATTAGGGTATTCTTCTGTCTGATGTGCTATAAGTGTTGCCTTTATTGGCTCTGATATCCCTTGCATCTGTAAAGTAACTTCTATTGAGGCAGTAGAACCTAAAGGAAGAAAGCTATTTTTATCAATATAGTTTCTTGCTTGAAAAGAATTGACGGTAATCTGCAAAACTTGTCCTGATTGCTGACTAGCATAATCTTTAATAGTCTGCTCTAGCAGTTTTTTAAAATCAGGATTATTTACCTCTATTTCGTAAACCGCTTTACCCTGCCAATCCTTTTCCTGAATCTGTCCCATGAATGCGCCACTGCTAAACTCTTCTGATTGTATAAGAGAAAATAAAGGCCCCAATGCCTGCTGTAGTTCTTGAGGCATAGTTTTAAGAAATGCTTCTCTGTCTTCTACAGTTCCTTTACGTAGTTTCTCTAGTAACTGCCACATTACTTCAAAGGAAGGTTGATTGATACGATACCAACTATTATCTATAACCATATATAGATTGGAACCAACCATATATTGTTCAGTCTTCTTACCTTTTAATTTTTCTGCCATCAATGAAAACTGCTTTTCCATTACCACTGATACAGTAGGATCATCCTCAATTTTCTTTAACTGCTCTTCGGAAAGTCCCTGTGCACTGCCTTGCTTAAGAGCGGTCTGACGGGCCAGTTGCATCATTGTCTTGGTGTCAAAGTTATAGTCTTTTATCTGTACAACTGTATGCATTATCCGATTAGGAATGTCGGTTTCCTGGATTTGTTCTGTCTTAATATTAAAAAGTCCCTGCATTGCCAATTCTTGGACAACTACTGACCTCTGAAAGTTTACTGTGCGGATTGCTTCCTGCATCTTGTCTAAAATTAATTTTTTATCCACTGCCTGCTCTGTTGCAAACACTAAAGTTTGAATAACAAGTATCAGAAAACCTATTACCCAAAAAACTTTTTTAAACCTCATTCTCCCTCCTTTTTTAAATATCTGCTTCTGCACTGCGCAAGGCATGGCAACTTATATTTACACATACAGGTAAACCAGCAATATGAGTAGCTGCCTTTTCTATTTTTACCGCCAGAGCAGTTGTTTTCCCACCTAACCCCATTGGTCCAATTCCCAAGCGGTTTATTTTCTTTAATAAAGTATCTTCTAAATTGGCTAAAACAGAATCACTATTTCTATGATTTAAAGGACGAAGAAGCGCTTTTTTAGCGATAAAACAGGCGTAATCGGCAGTTCCCCCAATACCTACACCCACAATATAAGGAGGACAGGCATCAGCACCGGCACAAGAAACTGTTTCAATAATAAAGGCAATTATTTCCTCTTTACTTGCGGTGGGAAGAAACATTTTCAACCTCGTTTTGTTCTCACAACCAAATCCTTTCGGCAAAACTATGATATGTAAACGTCTGCCACCTGTTATTTCTGTATGAACGAGGGGTATACTTGATGCTGGCGTGGCTCTTTCTAAAGGATCAATAACAACAGAATCTCTGAAATACCCACGCCGGTAACCTTCCATTACTCCCGAAGAGACTGCTTTATACAAATTACCATCCACATGGACATTACTGCCGATTTCTATAAATACAGAAGGTAGCCCTGTATCTTGACAAATAGCCAACTTCTCTGAACGCGCAATTTGAGCATTATCCAAAATTTGCTTTAAACATATACGCGCACGCTGGTTTTTTTCTTTAGCCAACGCCTTGTTCAGAGCTATAATTACATCCTTACGTAAGAGAGTGTTGGCTTGAAGACATAAATTACCCACTGTCTGTTGAATCACTCTCGCAGGAATAATCCTAATTTTTTGGAATTCTTCATCGTTTTTTAGGGAAACCATATTGGCACTCTACAGTAGTAGTTATTCCTCCGCGAGGATTAAACACTCCTTTTATCTTTACCCAACGTGGTTTGACTGCTTTTACAAAATCTTCTAAGATGCGATTAATTACATGTTCATGAAAAATACCCACATTTCTAAAGAAAATAGTATACATTTTAAATGACTTTAATTCTACGCACCACTTGTTAGGAGAATACTCAATGGTGATAGTAGCAAAATCAGGAAGACCAGTTTTCGGACAAATACAGGTAAATTCCGGAATCTCCAATAAAACTGAATAATGCTTATCGGGATACTGATTCTTCCATACCTCAATAGGTGGTGTCTTTAGATTTCTAATATTTTCTTGTAGACCCTCGTAACTTGATTTTTTCATTATTCTTTCTCCAAGGCTCTATTAATATAAAAGATAGTTGCTGTTGCTTTTCGTTAGGGTACACCCAGCAACTTGTGAATCTGAGGAATAACACAACAAGCAATATATGCTTTTTCAAAGATCTTTTTAAAATCTTCTATCTTTTCAGAAAGTAAATCTTTTTTTATCTGAGAACTATCGGGTTGTAGAACCACACAACAGGAAGGTGCGGTGTTCTGAATAAGGTTTATTGCTCTGTGAATATCTTCTTCTGATGTGCTCTCAGTAACCACTATCTTAATAAATACCTCTTTATGTGAAGCAATCTCTAAAAAAAGGCGATGTTCATCCCAAAAACTCCGCATACCAGTTGAAGAAGGAAGCTTAAAGTCCATTGCTACTATATCTACCAAATCTATTACCTGTTTTAAAGCCTCAGGCAGTGTCCCGTTGGTCTCAAGGTAATTACTAAAGCCTCTGTTGCTTGTTAAACTCATAATTTTTTTAAGAAAATCAAGTTGCAATAGCGGTTCTCCACCGGTAAAACTAACACTCTGTGTAATATTAAAATATCGGCTAAGCTCTGCAAGTAGTTCTTCAGCATCATACTCACGAAAAATACTCTGCCAAGTATCACAGAACTTACAGGAAAGATTGCAACCATAAAAACGCACAAAAATCTGCCGTCTGCCTATATACAGACCTTCTCCTTGAATACTTACAAATATCTCCGAAATTCTCCCCTTCATAATAGTAAAGGATCTTTTATACCTGCTTCTTTAAATCCCTTCTTACGCCAAAGACAACTATCGCAGCTTTGACAAGGATGTTTTTTCCCTCTGTAACAAGACCAGGTCAACTGATAAGGGACACCGAGTTTTATTCCGCGTTCAATTATCTGGGCTTTCGTAAGATTAATTAACGGTGTTTTAATCTCTATTTTTTTATTCTGGGCTCCTGTCTTTGTCCCTACTGAAACTAATTTTCTAAATACTCGATAAAAACTTGAACGGCAATCAGGATAACCGCTGTAATCAACAGCATTTGCACCAATAAAAATTGCCTCTGCACCTATTGCCTCTGCATAAGAAACAGCGTAACTTAAAAAAATAATATTCCGCGCAGGCACATAGGTGTTAGGGATTGCCTTTTTTTTATCAAAACTTTCCTCTTCTGCTACGGGAATCTTCAATTTATAATCAATAAGACTTGACCCCTTCCAAGGAAGCGTAATCTTTAAAACTGTCAAAGGTACTTTGGCATATTCTGTTATTCTGCGACAAGCAACCAGTTCTTTTTTGTGTCGTTGGCCATAGTCAAAAGAAAGACAAAAACAGCGAAAACCTTGACGGATTGCCTCAAATAAAGTAGTGGAAGAATCAAGTCCTCCCGAGAGTAAAACCACAGCTTTTTTATATATTTTGCTCTGTTTGCTCATAATAAGTGGCAGAACTTGAAGGACTTTCCCACACAGTTACCGCACAAACTTCTGGTATACTCTTTTTAAGCTGCTTATAAATAAAAACAGCTATATTCTCTGAGGTTGGATTAATTTTGGTAAAAGGAGTAATTTTATTTAGATAGGCATGGTCAAACTGCTTTAAGATACGTTGTAATTCTTTTTTTAAAACGGAAAAATCAATAACCATTCCTGTGTTATCCAATTCTTTTGACTGGGCAACTACTTCTATCTTCCAATTATGACCATGTAAGGCTTCACATTTACCTTTGTATGCGCGTAAATTGTGGGCAGCACTAAATGAAGATTCCACCTTTACTCTATACATGGTTGACCTTCTTTGCATTGTGTATAGGACGACCAAGAAATTGTTTGGCTAAATTACTAAACCACTCTGGATTATCAGAGACAAAAAACTGTTGTCTTCCTTTACCTGCGACTTTTAGTTGTTTTTCTCTGGACAAAATTTCTCTTACCTCCAACGCTACCTGCTTAGCTGAATCAATTAGGGTAACATTCTTTCCCATTACTTCTTGTATCAGCGGTTTAAGCAGAGGATAATGGGTACAACCTAAGATAAGTGTATCTACATTTTGTTTTTTTAATGGCGCCAAATATTTTTCGGCAACATAAGATACTGCTGGTCCACTTAAAAAACCTTCCTCAGCAAAAGGAACAAACAAAGGACAGGCAACTGCAAAAACTTTTATTCTAGGGTCAAGCTGTTTAATTTCTCTTTCGTAAGCTCCGCTATTTATCGTTCCTCGCGTGCCAATAACACCGACCTTTTTGTTCTTCGTAGCATATACTGCCTCTCGTACTGCGGGTGAAAGCACACCTACGATAGGTACTTTGAAGTGATGACGGATAATAGGTAAGGCTAAACTGGAAACAGTATTACAAGCAACACATATAAGTTTTACATCTTGATTAAGCAAAAACAATATATTCTCAATAGAAAATTTTATAACAGTCTCCTGGGATTTAATACCATAAGGGACACGAGCAGTGTCTCCGAAATAGATTAGGTCTTCATAAGGCAAAACTTTTATAAGCTCTTTGACTACAGTCAACCCACCTACACCTGAATCAAATACTCCTATTGGTTTCATTTTCTTCTTTCCTTGCTTTTCAAGGCATAAAATTCATCTGATAATTGCTGCTCCGGAATACAGCTTATCGTGCGGTCGTAATCACGTAATCCTTTATGAATTGCCTCAGCAATTTGTTGGCGGTAAGATGAAGCAGACAGAAGATGCGCTTCCTTTAGGTTAGACATAAAACCTACCTCTATCAAAACCGCAGGTATAGTTGAACGCCGTAATACACAAAAATTAGCCCCTTTTGAACCAATAACACGACAATCTAAGGATTGATCTATAGCTGAACAGATATGCCTTGCTAGACGAATCGACTCTTTTTTGTTGTAAGAATAAATCAAGTCCCATAGAATTGCCTTCAAAGTAGTATCTGAACTGGCCAAAGAATCCTTATAATCATCTAGGGAAAAAGTTCGGGCAGCATTCTGTGCCCTTTCCATATCACTTATCTTGGGAACCAAATAGTAGATTTCAAAACCATTTAAACTTCTTTCACGATTAGCGTTGGCATGAATACTTACAAAAAGGTCGGCTTTTGATTTCTCAGTTAATCGCGCACGCTCTTCTAAAGGAACAAACTTATCGGTTGTCCTGGTCATTAATACCTCTACACCACTTCTACGTAAAAGATTAGCTATTCTTTTTCCTATATCAAGAACAACCTCTTTTTCATATAACCCGGATTTACTGATTGCGCCAGGGTCTTTACCTCCGTGACCAGGGTCAATAATTACTTTTCTTATAGAGTAAAAACCTATGGCTTTAGGTTTTGCTTTAGATATACCTACCAACGGTTCAATTATCTGAATACGAAATTGCTCTGGGACTACAATAGAACCGTCATATAGTTGCACTGGACGATTTAATGACTGCAAGGTTCCATTAACAAAAACAGAGTTTGAATTAACCTGTAAGCGGATGCTCTGGGCTTGTCTGCGTAATTCTACTGTTCGTGTAAGAATATCATAGCTCCATTGTAGGTTATAGTGCTTACATAAATCTACCAGCGACACATAACGCTGTCCATCTAAAAAGTAAGTTGTTAGTCCTGTGGTAGTAGAAAGTGTAGCACACCCTGAGGAAATAAGAGTCAAAAATATTAACCCGAATAATACTTTTACTATTGTTTTCACAGAAGTAATAAGATAACTTCTAAACTTTATTAATTGCCTTCTCTTTTTAGATTAAACACAATATTCTTTCTGGTGGAGGTGGGCGGAATTGAACCGCCGTCCTTAAATAGACAGATACAAACCCCTACATGCTTAGTCAGTCTATTTGTTCTTAAGCCTTAACCCTCCGGCTGACAGGATGGTTAAGGCCGCAAGCTTCCTTTTGTCTTACGCCAGTTCTGAAAGCTTAAAGAACTGGCGCCAGCCTAAATAACCGGCTCAAACACCAGCCCTTAGGCAGACTGGGTTGAGGCTTCGCTAAATTAGTTAGCGAAGGCAAACGCAGGTGTCATTGATGTTGGCATCAATGGCATCAACACTGGTGTGTTTGCGTTTATTTTTGCACGGATTGTTAACGCGGCCAACCATGCGTCCGCGGCATGCGTTTTGTACCCGACATATTTAAGTCGAGCCCTTTCACCCCCAATTTTTTAAGAACAAATTTTAAACTTAGCCTACTGTAACACGTAAAAACACAGCTTTTTTTAGTAACCTGTTTTATTTTCTACTTGTATTTTTTAAAACTTTCCTAATTTTTTGCTCCATCTCCCTTCGTTTAATATCCTCTCTCTTATCCCACTTCTTTTTACCTTTAGCTAAAGCAAGCTCTACCTTAGCAAATCCCCTATCATTAAAGTATACCTTAAGTGGCACAAGGGTCAATCCTTTTTGTGAAAGAAACCCTGCAATTTTTAAAATCTCTCTTTTGTGTAAGAGCAAACGTCTTGTGCGTGTTGGCTCGACATTTAAATAACTTGCTTGTGCATAAGGACTTATGTGTGCATTATAAAGATAAACCTGTCCTGCCTCTACTCGAGCAAAACTATCTTTAAGATTAATCTTGCGTGCGCGAAGAGATTTGACTTCACTACCTTTTAATTCAATACCTGCCTCAAAACGCTGTAATATCTCATAATCACGAAATGCCTCTTTATTAGTGGCAATGGCTTGGTTCATTATAAAGTTCGGATGACAAAATATAAACTTAAAAATACAGGAATGGTAATTAAACTAAAAAGATGCCCCCAGAATATACCTTGACTTATCAAGATATCCTTTGCATTATATCGACTAACAATTACTGAGAGATTAGTGGCTGGAGGCATAGCAAGCTGAAGAATAATTAAGAACCCCAGCATCTCTGGTGTCGACCAAACAAAAATAAACCAAAGCCCTATTAAAGGCATAATCACTAATTTAGCTAAAGTAAACATTGTGATTGGTTTTAAATACCTTTGGTTAATTCTTATTAAAGCCAAGTTACCACCTACAACAATCATTGCCAAAGGAACAGTGCAGTCTCCTATTTTCTCAAGTGGGTTTAAAACCCAAGACGGAAAAAAATGCTGCCAACCTAACCAAACCACAGCTAGCCCTAATAAGGTTGCTACTACTGGTGGATTGAATAAACTTTTAAAGTCAAACTCCTTTTTATCAAAATAAGTAAGCATATATATACCTAAAGAGAACATCACCAGATTAAAACCAAGTAAGAATAAAAACAGATAAATGAGTATAAGTTCTTGTTTATGATTTGGCAGAAGAGAGGATAAAAGCGTAAGTGGTAAATATCCTGAATTTTGAAAGGCAACCAGACTGATAAACTGTAACCTCTCTTCTTTTTCCTTAAGGAAACCACTACAAAAATATCCTACTATAAAACCTAATGCTGTGATAGCTAAACTAAGAACAGGAAACAACCACCATTGGGGGAAAGTATGAAAACTGAAGCTTTTAAGAAGACGGCTAAAAATTAGAAGAGGAAGCGTTACCTCAACTGTCAAAAGGCTTATAGTATTTAATCCACCTATCCCTAAGAGGTTTCGCTTGATAAGGAAAAAACCTATACCACCCAGAATAAAGCTTGAGCTCACCCCGGTCAAGGTGACCTGAAAAGCTTCCGCAAACACACCTTTCCTCCTTATAATAAATAATTATAGCAGTTAAAACTATAAATCTCAAGAGAAAATGAAGTTATTTATTCCTAAAAAATAGGAATTATCTCATAAAACTACCTCTCTAAGAAATCTACCCTATTATTTACAATCTTTTCTTACTTTAAATTTCTCAGTAAAAATAACTCAAGAATATAAAATATATATTGGCCAAAAATACGTTTACTCTCTGAAAGGTTTAAGAAGATTGACAGATAAACTCTAGTAAATTATACTTAGGTAGTATACGCGGAGGTGGCGGAATTGGCAGACGCGCTGGTCTCAGAAGCCAGTGACGCAAGTCTTGAGGGTTCAAATCCCTCCCTCCGCACCATATCCATATATAGTGTAGGTTATCTAAAAGCTGTTGTGGCTCTTTAGTCTTTAATAAGGGAAACACCTTTACAGGAATTAATTTCTACCTGAACTGTTACATGGTGAATCCCAAATCTTTCTTTAAGCATCTGTTCTATTTCTCTAATTAATAGACACGTCTTACTTACTGGCATATCCTCTTTTAGATTAATATGGCCTTCTAAGTGGATATCCTTTTCATTTATTGACCATACATGGACATGATGAATATCACTTACACCGTTAATTTCTTCAATTGCTTTTTGTATCTCACGAAGCTTTATTCCACGCGGGACATTCTGCATAAGGATATGAATACTTTGTTGAATAATTAAATAGCCTTCCTTTAGTACATAAAGTCCAATGATGAAGGTAAGAAGCGGGTCTATCCAATATATCTTTAAAAACACTATTGCAACTGCTGCTATAATTACCGCAAAAGAAGAAAGCGCATCAGAAAACAGATGCACATAGGCAGTACGAATATTTAGGTCGCGATGGGCACTGGTCTTCAATAGAATTACAGAAAACACATTAGAGAATAATCCCACTAATGATACTATTAACATTGTCCAACCATTAATTGGTCTTAAAGTATTAAGGCGCAGAAACGCCTCCTTGAACAAAAAAAGTGAAACCACCACTAAAATACAAGAATTAAAAAGGGCAGCTAGAATCTCTGCCCGTTTGTAGCCAAAAGTCTTATCTAAAGAACTCATCCTCCTACTTAATCTTACTGCAAATAAACTAATTACTAATGCGGTGGTGTCGCTCAAATTATGTAAAGCGTCAGAAATAAGCGCTAAACTGCCTGAGAATATCCCACCAATTACCTCTGCTAAAGTTGTTAAGAAGTTAAGCAGAATTGCCAAAAACAAACGCTTTTCTTTTTTTCTCTCCGGATGATGCTCCATCTTCTTTTCTTTAGCGTATAGAAAAATTTTCAAGAATCTTGTGAAGTAATAGGCATTCTTACAAAACTGTCTTTAAAGATAGTGAGGAATTTCTTTTAGCTAGTTTTTTTGTTTTTAACCATTTATTTTCCTTAGAATTTTCTGCTTACTCCTAACAAAACCAGATGACTATCAATACCTTCATTAGGTTTTTTTATACTGCAATTAGAGAGATGACGAAAACGGTATTCTAAACTAACAGCACTATCTTTTATTTTACCTATCTTGATTCCCAACCCTAAGGTATCAATAAAATTAAACTGGGTTGCTTGTTCTCGGGTATGCTGGCTCATATAAACAAGCCCACTTCCCAACCGAACATACGGAGCTATTTTTTTATCTGGTGACAATAAAAATAATTTTATAAATAGCGAACAACCTGTTTCTATATTACTATTGGGTCTTGTAACAATAGCAATAAATGGCTCAACATCAACTACTGCTCTTCTCTCAAACCAGCTTAATTTTATTTTCTGCCAAAACTTATCCACATTATAGCTAATGCAAAAATAGATAGGCCAAAATACATAATGTCCTTTCCCATGTAAACGCCCCCGTGCCCCACCAGAAAACCATTGGAATTCATCAGGTAAGGAGAAAGTTTTCTGCTGTAAGCAACCAAACAAATAAATTACTGCTAGAAAAACGATAGATAAAAGTTTATTGCCTATCAGATTATTTCTCTGTCTCATCTTTCCCCCCTTTACTTATTTAGTTTTAGTCTCCATTGTCTTGATGCTTCTTTATAGGCAATAAAAGACTCTTTTACAGAGAAATCATTTCGTAAAAGGCCAAAATAATCTATACCATTTTTCCAATGTCCATTAGTGTCACGCCAAAAGGCCCAAAATATTTTTTCAACGTACTTAATATCGAGTAATTTAGTAAATACTAACCTAACCCATTGTGCTTGCTGGTGTTCATTAGGATTTTTACCCAACCACCAATTATCTACCCGCAACCCTCTACGCACCCCAGGAGCCCCCAGTTCAGTAATCCATATTTTTTTATGCCCATCTTTGTTTCGCTGCATAATCTTATGTACCCGTTCAAGAAATGCCTGTGCACGTTTCAAAGCAAGCGGATCAAGCGGTGACTCAAACAAATGCACATTCATTATATCAAAATATCCAGCTGCACCAGCATCGTATAGTCTGTTTACCGAAGCAAGACCATTTGCCAGCCCACCATTTAACACAAAACAGTTAGGATCCTCTTGTTTAATTGCACAATAAACATCCTTTAACAGCCCAACATATTTAACCAGTCCATCTTGCGGCTGCCAATAAACATTAGAATCCGGCTCATTCCATATCTCCCAGTATCTTATTCTGTCTTTATAACGATTTACTACTTTTTGGGCAAATTGGACAAATAGAAGATTATCTTTAGGTGGACAATTCCATCTTCCACAACTAGATGCCCAATCAGCACTATAATCAAGTAAACCTAGAATTTGAATATTACGACGCACTAACATCTCAACTAGCTCATCATAAAGTTGAAAATTCCAAATCCCTTCTTGGGGCTCAATTTCTTGCCAAACGAAATCAAGCCGGACAATACTTACTCCTGCCTCTACCATCTTATCTACTGAAAGTAAACGACTATCTGTGTCAGGGTAGTGAAAATTGTTCCAGTTGTGGTTCCAGTGTAAAAAATCTAATACACCAAAAGGTGTATCACAGATATCTCTATTATCAGTTCCCATAACAACCCCTTGTCCTAAAAGAAAAATTAATATCAAAATACTACCTAGCTTTTTTTTCATATGGCCTGTCTTCAACGTTAATGTAATCTGTAAATGAAAGTGACTCTCCCAACTCCTGCTTAACTACTCTAATACGGTCAGCTGTGAAAGGATGGGTCTTAAGATAATTTTTAGGACGAGGTGGTTTCCTACGATTGTCTTCTTGAAGTTTTTCGAGAAAACTAATCATACCCCGCGGGTTATATCCAGCAAGTTTTGCATATCGTGCTCCTAACTGGTCAGCTAATAATTCATCTTCACGGCTGTAACCCAATAAAAGAGTAGTAAACGCTGCATCAGAAGTTGCTAAAACTTCAGAATTCTCAGACAAGGGAATACTTAACAAGCGCATAAGGGAATATCCCATAATTGCCTGTAGTCTTTTGATACTGTGCCGAGCAACAATATGCCCTACTTCGTGTGCAAGAACAGCTGCTAACTCATCATCATTGGAGATTTTTTCCACCAACCCCTTGAAGACATATACATAACCACCAGGAAGGGCAACGGCATTCACTTCATTTTCTTCAAGAACTTTAAATTCGTAATTAACATCCTTTCGGTCTGAGACAGTAGCAATTTGCTTACCAATACTTGCTACTTTCTCCTGAATAAGAGGATCAGAAACAGGCTTGTATTGTTTTTCAATTTCTTTAGCCATTGCTTGTCCTAAGGCTATTTCCCGCTCTGTAGAGTAATAAAATACTTCTTGTTGTCCTGTAACTACATTGTATTCTGTAGAACAACCAGAGAATAAACCAGAAACCAAACTCAAGATACAAAAAATAGAAAAACTAAAAATACGCACCCCTATTTCTTTTAACATCCGATATAATCGGCGAACAGGCAACCCCACTACATTATAAAAACAACCATCAATCCTTCGGATAAAAAAACCCCCTTTACCTTGTATATCAAAACTGCCCGCCTTATCCAAAGGATTAACACAGCGGAAATAACCTTTTATTTCTTTGTCTTGTAGATGGTCCATATATATCTTTGTCTTCTCAACGGCAAGCTTGGTAATTTTTTTCTCTACATCAATAACACATAACCCAGAATAAATCCACTGGGTTTTTCCTGATAAATATTTAAGCATCTTGCTTGCACTGGCTAAATCTTTAGGCTTTCCAAATACTTTTTTACCTTGCACTACAATCGTATCAGCTGCAATAACAATACCTTTTTTTAAACGGGCAGCTACTGCCTCTGCTTTACGACGGGCGTTTCTCTTTACTAGCTGAGCAAAAGACATCCCCTCTATAAAATCATCCTCTTTTATTCTACTAGGTATCACAGAAAACTTCAAACCAAATAACCTTAACAATTTCCTCCTTGCTTTAGAATCCGAAGCTAAATAGATAGGTTTTTGTTTCATTGCCAACCACTTCTTACTTTTTGCGGATTTTTTTAAGATAGAGTCTTTGTTTTAGCAAGTAACGCAGCAGATTTACCCGCAAGCCAACCGGTAGAGAAGGCTGCTTGTAGGTTAAATCCACCTGTATCAGCATCTACATCAATAACCTCACCACAGAAATACAACCCTTGTATGAGTCTTGACTGCATAGTCCTTGGGTCAATATCTTTTACGGATACACCACCTCTAGTAATCATCGCTTCTTTTAACAAAGCAGTAGAGCAGATTCTTAAGCGAAAATCCTTTAATAATTGCACTATCTGTTGACGTTGTCTGGCAGTTATTTGATTGGCAGTTGTATTTGGTGAAAAGCCCAAACGTTTAACGAAGACATCTATCATACTAATTGGTAAAAGTTCTTTTAAAATATTCTTCCATCTTTTAGCTGGGGCATTTTGAAATTCCCGCAACAGTCTATTGTGTAGTTGTTCGAAAGACAAAGCAGGTTTGAAATCAATACTTACCCAAACCTCCTTTTTCTCTAGTAGCCAATCTGCAATTAATCCACTATAGGTTAACACAAGCGGGCCTGAAATGCCTTGGGCAGTAAAAAGCATCTCTCCAATATCAGTAATAATTTTCTTATTTTGATTAAAAAATGTCAAACGTATATTTTTAAGAGTCAGTCCTTCTGGCAATACCTCATCCGTTCCTACCCATAAGCCCACCAGACCCGGCCTTAATGGCACAATACTGTGGCCTGTTTGTCTTGCCCAACGGATTCCGTCACCTGTAGAACCAGTATCTGGATAAGAAACACCCCCGGTAGCTATTACTACACAACAAGCAGATAATCTACGACCATCTTTAAGTTTTACTGCACGAATATGATTTTCCTCAGTCACAATGTCTTTTACAGAACAGTTACAAATAACCTGCACATTTCTGCCTCTTAGTTCTCGCTGTAAAGTTTCCAATATAGTTTTAGCTTTACCTGAAGCAGGAAAAACTCTTTGCTGACGCTCAACTACCAATTCTACTCCACGCTCTCTAAAAAATTCCATTAAATCTGTATTAAAAAATTCTTTAAATGCATCACGTAAGAACTGACCGTTAGAGAAGAATCTTGAAAGAAATTCCTCAAGGGAACATAAATTAGTTAGATTGCAACGCCCTTTTCCTGTTAGAAGTAATTTACAACCACAAGAAGAATTTTTCTCAAGTAGAATAACTGGATGGTAAAATTGTGCTGCGCAAATAGCAGCCATCATTCCCGCTGGCCCTGCGCCAACTATTATGATAGGAAGTTTTCTCACAAAGGCTACACCCCAAGTTCTTTGAGTGTAAAGATTGGTCTAAGATTAATGTTATGCTGGGCAAGATTTTCTTTTGCACCTTCGCTGCGGTCAACAATAACCAGTGCCTGCGATACGTGTACACCTAATTCCTGCAAAACTTGTTTTGCTTCAATAAGTGAATGCCCGGTCGTTGCTACATCGTCCACTAAAACAGCAATCTCATTAGTTTCTAAAGCAGGTCCTTCAATTCTCTGTTGCCTACCGTGGTCTTTAGGTTGTTTACGAATAATAAAGGTCTTAAGAGGTCGCTGGTTTAAAAAGCTTAAGCACGCTACTGCTCCAACAATGGGGTCTGCTCCTAAGGTAGGACCACCGAACGCATCTACTGTTTCGTCCTTTAACATTTCTAACATAAGCGAAGCCACCAACCAAGAGCCTTCCGGCATCATAGTGATAATTCTTCCATCAAGATAAAAAGAACTTTCTTTTCCAGAAGAAAGAATAAATTTTCCGCGTTTAAGGGCATGGCGTTGGATAAGTTCAAGAAGCCTTTTACGCATCTGTTGTTCATTAAGCTTTTCCATAATTAACCCCTTTTCTGCATGGCCTTTATATTTATAACTTTTGATTCTAGGACTTTGATTTAATTACAACTTTACTGGTATTATACCATCCACCCTTCTATTGTCAAATAACCAAACCTTTGACAATAAGTTATTTCGTTGCTATGATAAAGCATTATGGAAAACTTCTTAGTAAATTTCCTGCGTGGCTTACGCAATCTTATTTATCCAGCAGTATGTCTTGGTTGCTCAAAGAGACTAAATCCTGATGAAGAAAATAATTTTCTCTGTCGAAACTGCTGGCAAGCACTTAAAAGAAATGTTCCACCTTTTTGCACAAGATGTGGACGCACTATTGAACAAAAAAATAAAGATTTTAATATTTGTAAGCTCTGCCAGAATCGAAGCGTCTACTTCGATAAGGCATATGCACCTTTTCGCTATGAAGGAGCCATACAGAAACTTATTCATTCTTTTAAATATAAAGGAAATGATTATATAGGGAAGGTCTTAGCTGATAATATAATAGAGTTTATTTTAGAATACCATCTTCCTGTTTCTGAGATAGACGTAGTTATGCCTGTTCCGTTATATAGTAGTCGTAAAAGAGAAAGAGAGTTCAATCAGGCAGAAGTATTAGCTCAGTTAATCGCCAAAAGATTTAATAAAACCTTAGTAAGTAACAACTTAATACGCACGCGTTATACTTCTACACAAACAGAATTAGAATATGCGCAAAGATTAGAAAATGTCAAAGGGTGTTTTAACCTAAAAAGGCCACAAGAAGTTGCTAATAAAAACGTGCTTTTGATTGATGATGTATTAACTACTGCCGCAACCGTCTCAGAAGCAGCATCTGTGTTGAAAGAAGCCAATGCCAGATACATTGTTGTTGTAACAATAGCAAACTGATTATGAGAATTATCAGAAATTATATTTTAAGTGAGTTTATAGGTCCTTTGGTTTTATCAATGTTATTGTTAAGTTTTGTATTTACAGTTGGGCACCTTGTGCAAATTGCTTATTTAGTAATAAATAAAGGAGTGGATACCTTTACAGTGATGAAGCTTTTTCTACTACGTATTCCAGCTATTTTTACCTATATTCTGCCTATCTCCGTATTAGTAGCAGTACTTATTTCCTTAGGAAGACTATCTTATGACAATGAAATAATTGCTATGCGCGCAAGTGGAATCGCCCCCATACGTATCGTTGCTCCTCTCTTGGTATTAGGAATAATTTTAAGTATGGCGATGACTATTATCAATGACCGCCTTATTCCCTATGCACACTTCCAGTGGCGTAAGACTTTAATAGAAGTTGGGATTCGCAACCCAGCTGCTGCACTTGAACCCGGAGTATTTATTACCTCTTTTGAACGTTATATTCTATTTATCTATGCTATTGATGGTGAGAGACTCTATAATATCCGTATTTACGAGCCTCAAGGGGAGAATAAACCTACCAGAGTGATTGTGGCACGCCAAGGAGAATTCCTTGCCCTGCCGGAACAAAAAATTATTAAACTTAAACTAATAGATGGGACTGCAGACGAACCTGACCCCGAACATCCCTCTAACTTCTATAAACTAAATTTTAAGACTTATTTTATGACTCTCCAACTTGGCCAATTATCTGACCCTAATAAATTAGAAAAGAAACCTAAGGATATGACGGTATCAGAACTTAAAAAGGAAATTATTAAACTTAAGCAGGCAGAGGTAGATACTACGCCGCTGTTAGTTGAGATTCATAAAAAAATAGCCCTTGGTTTTGCCCCTTTTATATTTGTGCTTTTAGGTGCACCTCTTTCTATGATAACCCGCCGTAGAGAAAAATCTCTTAATTTTGGAATTGCCTTTATTATTATTGGTATATATTATCTACTTCTTTTAGGTGCAGAAGCGTTGGCTATACAAGGTTATCTACAACCTTTGATTGCCTTGTGGTTACCAAATTTAGTTTTAGGTTTTCTAGGTTCTTATTTGTTTGTCCGATTATGCGTATCTTAGACCGATATATCAGCAATTTTTTTCTAAAAATGTTCTTTTTATGCGTAAGTGTTTTTCTATTCCTTTTTATCATTGTAGATCTGTTTAGCCATCTTGAACTTATTCTAGAAAATAAACTTGGCTGGGCCATCTTAAAACATTATTACATAAGCCTTCTGCCAACAGTTTTTATACAAGTCAGCCCATTTGCGTGCCTACTTGCTACATTATATACCTTTGCCAAGATGAATAATGATAATGAAATTACTGCGATGCGTGCTTCTGGTTTAAGTGTTTTTGATATTACCCGAACAACTATCATCTTTGGATTTATTTTGACTATCTTTGTCTTTTGGCTCAATGACCGTGTTGCCCCAGCGTTCCGTTATAAAAACAGTATTATTAAAGAAACAATGGAAAATGCAAAACCTAATAAAGAATCACTTCAGGAAGAGATATTGAATAATCTAGCTGTCTATGGCAGGCAGAATCGCTTGTTTTATATTAAAAAATTCAATCTCTCAAATAACCAGATGTTTGATATCATTATCCTAGAACATGATAATAACCAAAATATCGTCAAAAAAATAGTGGCGACAAAAGGCATTTATAACGATAATGTCTGGAAATTCTTCCAGTGTATAACCTATCAATATTCTGAAGATGGTCAGTTAAAAGAATCACCTAAATACTCGGAAGAAGAAATTGTCCCTTTTCCAGAGACACCCCAAGACTTTATCTTGCAAAGGCAAAACCCCTCTTTTATGAATGTAGCACAACTTGAGGATTATATCTGGCGTCTTTCTAAAAGTGGAGCAACAGCAGCAGCCCGAAATTTCCAAGTAGACTATTATGATAGATTTACTATGCCATTGGCAAATCTAATTATTATACTATTAGGTATCCCTTTTGCCCTACGTATAAGGAAAAAGGCACCAGGGCTGTCAGCGTTTGGAGTGTCGTTAATTTTAGGTTTCTTTTATTACATTTTGTCTGCAATCTGTCTTGCCCTAGGTAAAGCAGGTATCATTAGCCCTATTTTTGCAACTACCGCTAGCCATTCTATTATGCTTATTATAAGCCTATATCTTTTAAGTACCCTTCCTTAAAACCTAGAAATCCAAAAATTAACTTATCATTTTTAGAAAAGTTTGGCTATACCTGAAAAAATTAAATTATCTTGGTTTAAAACCATTAAAAGGATTTTTATGAGATGAAATTATTTATCCGAAATAAAGATGGGGATTAATCTTAGAATATTTTTAAGATATTATTCTTTGTAAATTAGAAGTTTAGATAAACACGAGGGATACGATTACCCAAGCTACAAACAATTTCATAAGGTATGGTTTTCGCCAACTGAGCAAGTTCTTCCACCGTTATTGACTGCTTACCTTGCTTACCGATAAGTACAGCTTCTTCTCCAATTTTGACTTTAGTGTTACCAACATCTACCATACATTGATCCATACAAATTCTGCCACTAATAGTAAAACGCTTTCCTTTGATTAAAACAATTCCTTTATTGGAAAGTGCACGTGGGTATCCGTCACCATAACCAATAGGTAGAGTAACAATATTTGTAGCTTGTTTAGTCACATAAGTATGCCCGTAGCTAATACCTGTACCTTTAGGCACGCGTTTGACAAATATTACCTTTGTCTTAAGAGCTAACACTGGCTTGAAACGTAGCCCCATATGTCCTTGAGGATGCAAACCGTAAAGAACTAATCCAGGTCTGACCATGGTAAAGTGGCTGTTACGATATGCAAGTAACCCTATACTATTTGCGGCATGAATAAGTGGTATCTGAATATTTTTTTTACTTAGTCTCAGAATCAGATTATTAAACAGATCAATCTGATGTTGAGTAAATTCCCAATCCATATCAGCAAAGGCAAAATGTGTAAATAACCCTTCAATATTAAGCCAAGGTAAACAACTAATCTTACAAATCAATTCATCGGCATCCCTATAATCAACTCCTAAACGCGCCATACCCGTATCCACTTTAATATGGATATTGATTTTTCGTTTGAGGCTGTTTGCGTACTTATTCAGTTTTCTTGCAAAATCAATAGTACAAACTGTGGGAATAAGCTGCCACTTGAATAATGCTGGTATATTTTGATTAAGTATAAGTCCTAAAACAAGAATAGGTTTTTTAATACCATCTTTGCGTAGGATTATTGCTTCATCAATAGAGGCAACGCCAAAATAATCTACCCCACAGCCAACAAGTTTACGAGCAACTGGCACAATACCATGTCCATAGGCATCTGCCTTAACTGTTGCTAAAATTTTAGTAGAAGGATTAAGACGCCTGCGCACAATATCTAAATTATCTGCCAGTGCCTTAAGGTCTATCTCTGCCCATGTAGGACGGTAACTAATGATTTTTTTATTCATATTAAGCTTATTTGATGCGCACCTGACACTCTTTAGGATACAAATATAAGGGTAAAACCGTAAAAGTATTACCTATTCTTTTGCCAAGTATAGCCTGTCGGCTTTCTTTTAAAAGGGCATAGCTTGACATAAACCAGTAATCTTTGTCTAAAAATTGCGCTTCAGGAAATTCCCTTTGTAGTAAATCCTTAGCAAAAATTAGACCGTCACCAAAAAATGCTATATCCCCAAAAAATTTTTTTTCAATTGTTTTGTGTATATTTTTAACTAAATCGTCCTGAGAAATAAGTAAGTAAGGCCCTATACGTTTCCATAATCCAGAAATATTTTTATAAATTGCTGTGTAGAGAAGATTCCTTCGTGCATCAATAAGTGGAACAGAAAACCTGGCTTTATTATTTGCATTATTCGCTAATATATCCAAACTTACTACCCCTACCAATGGTTTTTTTAGTGCCCAACTAAAACCTTTTAATGTTGCCATACCTATACGTACACCAGTAAATGACCCTGGGCCTCTACCACAGCAAAAATAATCAAAATCCTTTAGGTTAAGCCTAATACTTTTAGTTATTCTCTGAATCGTTGGGATAAGTACTTCCGATAGACGACGACCAATCTCAATCTCATAGAGATATTCACGGTCTTGCTCTGCGATTCCAATACACAAACGGGATGTAGAGGTATCAACGCTTAATATCTTCATAGATTTTTTTAGCTAATTCTTGATAATGCTGTCCATATCCTTTAAAAAAAATTTTTCTTGTCTGCTGCCCAGTTACTTCTAAATAAACCTCAAGAAATTGCTTGGGCGTAAGATAACCTAGTTTATCAGCCCACTCAATAAGAGTAACTCCTTCGCCAAAGATAAATTCTTCATATCCGATAGATAAAATTTCATCTGGATTTTTTAGACGATACAAGTCCATATGATAGACCGTAAGCCTTCCCTCATACTGACGCATTAAAACAAAAGTTGGGCTGGTTACTTCTTTTGGGATAACACCTAGACCTGCACAAATTCCTTTCGCAAGTACAGTTTTCCCTGATCCTAATTCACCTATTAAACAAAGGATATCTGCCGGTCTCAATTTCCTTGCAATTTTCTTCCCTAAAGAGAGTGTATCTTTTTCCGAATTACTTATAAATTGCATAACTAAAAGTGACTGAAACCTTGTGGCTTTAAACGAATTTTCCTACCAAAGCGGTCAATCATTATCATACCGAAACTTGCAGGCATAATTTGACCTAATACAAAGAAATTCTTTTTTGTCTTTCTTAAACGTCGTGCCTCTCTCAATGGCAAAGTAAACAGTAACTCAAAATCTTCACCACTGGTTAAGGCATCCCAAAGATTTTCACACTGCGTTGACCAAGGGATTAGTTCCTCATATAAAAACACACCGACTTTACTTGCCTCTAAAATATGGTTTAGGTCCTGCAAAAGCCCATCAGAGACATCTATCATTGCATGCACTTGGTAGTTTCTTACCAGATACTGTGCTTCTTGAAGTCGTGGAGTGAAACTAAGGTGTTTTCCTTTTATGGAGCCACCAAAAGGTCCGCTTGAAAATAGAATATCTCCTGGCTTTGCCATACTACGTAAAGCAAGATGCCTTCGTCTTACAAGACCACTTATGCTTACACTAATCGCTAAACGGTCTAATTTGCTTATATCTCCACCAACTATTTCTACATTATATTGCTGGGCTATTTCTAACATACCGTCATATAAACGGTCAATGGTCTTTATAGGGGTATGCTCTGGTAAAGCTAAGGATACCAGACATGCCTTAGGTAATCCTCCACAACTTGCTATATCACTAATACAAACTGCCAGTGCCTTTCTCCCTATTAATCTTGGGTCACAATTACTTGTAAAGTCTACTCCCTCTACAATCATATCACAACTTAAAAGTTGATAGTGTGTGCGATTATAAGGTAACACTGCACAATCATCACCTATTCCTAATTTAATGCGATTAGATAATTTTATCTTTTCAGAAATAACTTTAATTAATCCAAATTCACCTATATCCTTTACTCTTTTTAAATCTGCCATTCTTACTTATCCGATATCCACTTATTTCCCAAAAAGTATTTTGCGAATATTTCTTGTGTACGGCGGTCTAATAATTCCCTTTTCAGTAATAAATGCCTTAATAAACTTTGCATCGGTTATATCAAAAGCAGGATTAAAGACCTTTATACCCTTTACTGCCATTGGCTTTTTAAAAAATAGGGTAGTTACTTCCTCAGCGGGCCGTTCTTCTATTGGTATATCCTTTCCTTCTGAACAGTTAAGGTCAAAAGTAGAACAAGGTGCTGCTACATAGAAGGCAATACCGTGGTAGTATGCAAGAACTGCTAACATGTAAGTGCCAATTTTATTAGCAGTATCTCCGTTTGCTGCAATACGGTCAGCTCCTACTAACACACAATCAATTTTTTTATTTTTCATTAGGGTGGCGGCCATATTATCGCAGATAAGGGTAACATCTATAGCCTTCTGTTTCAATTCCCAAGTAGTTAACCGAGCACCCTGCAGAAGTGGTCTTGTCTCACAGGCAAAAACAGAAAAATTTTTTTTCTTTTCTTTTGCCCGAAACAAAATCCCTAAGGCAGTCCCATAATCGATAGTAGCCAATGCTCCGGTATTACAAATAGTTAAAACCCTTGCTTCATCAGCGATTAACCTCTCACCATTTTCAGCTATTTTACGACAAACTAATTTGTCTTCTTCAATAATCTTAACAGCCTCTTTTAGAACAATTTTTTTTAGCTCTTTTGGTGAACAGCCTTTATTGTTTAATACCGCCCGCCAAACTCGTTCAATACCCCAAAAAAGATTACGTGCAGTAGGCCGTGCGTGGCTAATTAATCTCTTTGCATAATTAAGTTCTTTTAAAAATTCAAAGAAATTTTTTGCACAAGAATCTTTTATCCCTAAATACAAACCTAAGGCTGCTGCTGCTCCTAATGCAGGTGCACCCCTTACCTTTAATTTTTTGATAGCTGATACTAACGACTGTAGGTCATAACACCAAATATAACGAAAGGTATTGGGCAAAACACTCTGGTCAACTAAACGCACTGCCTGGTTCTTAAAAGCTATTGTTTGATAAATCATATCAACCTTAACGATATATTTTTTCTTGTAATTCTTTTATTCGCTCTTTAATCTTAGACCGAATAATACGGCATTGGTTAGGTTTAAGCAGTTCTAATACCTTTCGATAAGCTCTAATAGCAGCTTCAATTTCACCAAGATTAGCCAAGGCATCTGCCAAATTATCGTAGGTAACTGCCCTATCTGGTTCAAGTTCCAATGCTTTATTAAAACATTTGATTGCCTCAGTGTATCTTCCAATATTATTAAGAAGCCATCCTTTGTTGTGGTAAATCGTGGCATAATCAGGTTCAGCGGCAATTCCTTTATCAAAATATTCCAGTGCTTCATCAATAATACCGAGCTCTACCATACACAAAGCACGGTCATTGTAACTGGCACCGTCCTTAGGATTAAGCTTAAGCGCTAAGTCAAAATGCTCTATAGCGGAAACGAACCTATTTTTTAGCAAATCAATCTGACCTTTAAAATATTCAATCTCTGAAACAATATTTCTCTTTTTTGCCAAGGCTAGAAATTTTCTGGCAAGCCCAAGCGCCTGCTTTTTAGTACCGTAGGTAATTGCCTGATCTAACTGATGGCGCTGACGTGCAAAAATAGTCTGTTTACTCATTGTCTATATCCTCAGTTTAAAAAAAGTTACTGCATTTAAGGTAGTTTGTCTTGCCACTTCCTCAAGAGTAACTCCTTTTATTAAGGCAACTTCTTCAGCTAACCGCCGAACAGAGGCTGGTTCGTTGCGTTTACCACGCATACCTTCTGGAGAAAGATATGGGGCATCTGTTTCAAGACAAATACATTCAAGCGGAGTTACCCTCACAAGTTGGCGTAAGTATTCTGATCTTTTATAGGTAATGTTACAGGTAAACGAAACAAGATACCCTCGTGTTATACATTCTTTTAAAAATTGCTCATCTCCACTAAAACAATGAATAAGGACACTATCAACTGATTCTTCTTTTAGTATTTGTAAAGTCTTTTCTTGAGCCTGCCGACAGTGGATTACTACGGGTTTGGCTAATTTCTTAGAAATCCGTAACAAACAACGAAACAACTCTTCCTGTTTATTGGGACTAGATAGATTGCGATAGTAATCTAGACCTATTTCACCAATAGCCACTACCTTGGGATTCTGTGCAAGATACAAAAACTCCTCTTCATCTTCAGCTCGCCAGGTATCTGCATCATGGGGATGACAACCCACAGTAGCAAATACATTTGGATATCGCTTGGAAAGTTCTATGCACTGACGAGAAGCTGATAAACTTGAACCAACAGATATAATCCAATGCACATTTTGCCTTTGCGCAGAGGCCAAAACCTCATCCCTATCCCTGGCAAACTCTGGAAAATCAAGATGACAATGGGTATCTACTAGTGACCAGTCTCTATTATCCATTAAAATAGTTTACTACTCTGTCTCAATTCGGGGAAAAAGAGGCAGTGATTTTTTAATTACTTTCTGTCCTATCTGCTGCTGTATAAAAGCTGCTGTCTGTGGCATAAATGCCGAAAGTTCGCTATTTATCGCTCTAATAATTTCTACTAAAAATCTCATGAACAACGCAAGTTCATTTTTCTTATTCTCCTTCAACAAATTCCATGGTTTGGTTTCTTCTATATACTTATTTGCCTTATTGATAAGTTCCCAGATTCTTTCAAGAGCCAGACTGAAATTAAAATCATTCTCAGGCTGTAAGATTTTAAATACATCTTCGGGTAATCTACGGACGACAAATTTAATCTCTTCGGCTTGCTTACTCAATGACTGGGTCCAGATATCTATTTCTGGTATAGTTCCAGAAAAATATTTCTCTATCATACTAAGCGTGCGATAAACTAAGTTCCCTAAGTCATTGGCTAAATCACTATTATAACGTTTAACAATTGCTTCCTCTGAAAAGTTACCGTCTAAACCAAAAGGGACATCGCGCAAGAGAAAATATCTTAAACCATCTGCGCTATATTTTTGGGTAAGCTCAACAGGTGAGATGACATTACCACGAGACTTAGACATCTTAGTCTCTTGGCTTAACCACCAACCGTGTGCACAAATAGTCTTAGGTGGCTGTATTCCTAAAGCATGTAGCATAATGGGCCAATAAATTGCATGTTGGCGTAAAATATCTTTGCCAATTAACTGTAAGTCTGCAGGCCACCACAAAGAGTGGTATTGTCCCTTTTCATCAAAATCACCAACTGCGCTAATATAATTAATCAGCGCATCAAACCAGACATAAGTAACATAGTCACTATCAAAAGGAATAGGGATACCCCAAGATAATCGCTCTTTTGGGCGTGATATACATAAATCCTCTAAACGATTTTCTTCAAGAAACCGAACTACTTCATTGTAACGTATCTGCGGACGGACAAATAAAGGATTTCTCTTTAAATAATCCATTAGCCAATCTTGATATATAGATAAGCGGAAAAAATAATTTTTTTCTGTAATGTATTCTACTGGTCGTTGACAATCAGGGCAGAGATTATCTTTTAGCTGTGATTGTGCCCAGAAGCTTTCACAGGGGGTGCAATACCATCCTTCATACTGTGCTTGGTAGATATCATTTTTTTCTTTCAAAATACTTAGCACCCTTTGTACTACCTTCTTATGCCTTTCTTCAGTAGTACGAATAAAGTCATTATAGGATATACCTAGAATTTTCCATAATTCCTTGAAAGTCAATACAACCCTATCAGCAAAAGAAAGTGTATCTAGACCGGAAGCCTGTGCGGCCCGTTGTATCTTCTGCCCGTGTTCGTCTGTTCCTGTTAGAAACCAAACATTCTGTTGACCATACCTATTTCGCATACAACGGGCAATCGTATCTGCCGCAATTGTAGTATAAGAATGTCCAATATGTGGTTGGGCATTAATGTAATATAAAGGTGTAGTTAAATAAAACTTATTCGCCATAATCGAAGTTTATTGTTTTAGTGTAGCTTAATTAAGAGATGAATTTAATCTATGGTTTTACCAATTTGCTTTACCTAATTATTTGTAATGAACTTCTATTACTGCTCCTGTTTCTAATTCCACAGTTGCTGTGCGTTTGAAAACATTAACACTAATTACTTTACCTTTTCCTTCCTTAAGATTAACGCGCTCCCCCTCTTTTGGTAAACCTTTAGAAAGTATCTTATAGGTCTCATATTCAAAATTAAGACAGCACATAAGTCTACCACAAATACCAGAGATTTTAGGAGGGTTAAGTGGGAGCCCTTCTTCTTTAGCCATCTTTATTGTAACAGGTTCAAAATCTTTTAGGAAAGTAGCACAACACAGCTGTCTACCACAAGGCCCAAAACCACCAAAAAATTTTGTTTCGTCTCTTACCCCTATTTGACGCAATTCAATACGTGCTTTAAAAATTTTGGCAAGATCTTTGACTAATTCTCGGAAATCTACCCTACCTTCTGCCGTAAAATAAAATACTATTTTTGTTCGGTCAAAAGAATACTCAGCCTGCACAATTTTCATTTCTAATTTATGTTCCTCTACTTTTCTGATGCAAGTAACAAGTGCCTCCTTTGCCTTTGTGCGATTTTCCTCAATTTGTTTTTTGTCCTGTTCTCTGGCAATACGAACAATTTTCTTTATCGGTTGTTTATCCGATAGCTCCTTTTCATCTACCTTAAGTGATATTATCTGACCGTAATCTAAACCTCGGTCATGTTCAACAATAACCAAATCTCCTTCTTTTACCTCACAGCCACCGGTAAAATAATAACAGTTTTGTCCTGTATCTCTTAGCCGAACACAAACTATGGATTCCATAAATCTGTCCTCGTTAAATAAATTAGCTTCTTATCTCTGACAACACCATATTAAGTAGAAGTTTAAGATTGACATTCTGTTCGGTATATAACAAGGCCTCTTTTAAAACATACATAATCCGCTCTATTTTCTCCAAGGAAAAATCTTTTGCCAAACTCTCTAAAAGCGGAAGATTTTCTGAATCGGCTATTGTGCTAGGCGGAAGTTCTGCTTTTAAAAAATATAAGTCCCTCAAAAATAAAGAAATAAAACAGATAGACCTTATAAATCTTTCTTTATCTTGTAGGAATGTTTGCTCTGTATTAGGAAATCTTTGAACAAAAAATAAATTTATAACGCGCTTTTTTTCTGTGAGTAGCTGTTCACTATTCTCTCTTACCGCCTTACCTAAACTACCCTCATAAAAATAGGCAAGATACCTGCGCGCCTCTTGGGAAAGGTCCTGTTGTTTGGCTAATATATCTTCTATTAAAGCTGTATTGACCCCAGAAAATTTAAGCAGTTTACAGCGTGAAATGATAGTTGGATAGAGAAGATTTTTTTTGTCTGTGACTAAAATAATTACACTGTAGCCAGGTGGTTCTTCTAGAGTCTTTAGGAAGGCATTGGCTGCATCACTATTCAAATTGTGGGCATCATTAATAATTACTACTTTATAACAAGACTTAGTAGGCTTATAGGAGAGTTCCTGCTGTAACTGGCGTATTTCTTCAATTTTTATCTCTTTGCTCTTAGAACCCACAGATATAGCTTTCTTTTGCGTTTCTGTTTCAGGGATAGGGTATTCTGTGGTATCTATCTCTTCTGCCTGTTTATCCACAATATAAACATCTGGATGGTTGCGACGCTCAATAGCTAAACAGTTATGACACCGCTGGCAACAGTCATCAGTCTGGTTAATACATTGAATAGCCTTTGCAAAATTAACTGCAGTTAAGAATTTTCCCACTGCGGTTGGTCCTGAAAATAGATAAGCACCTGCTACTCTTTTAGTTTGCAAGATACGCTGTAAAACAGAAATTTGCAGACTATGTCCTTTAATGTCTTTAAACGCCATCTTTGAAGAATATCTTGTCTACAATTTTACGAATACGTTGTTGGGTTGAATTTAAATCGTCTAATAATCTTACTACCTTTATTCTTTCAGGAAATTTTTTAGATAAAATACGATACCCCTGTTGGACACGCCGGTGATAAGAAAAAGCCCTTTGTTCAATTCGGTCTTTCCTTCGTAATATTTTCTTAAACGCTTTTGATAAAGGAATATCCAAAAGTATAGTTAAATCAGGCGTAATCCCCTCTGTTACAAATTCCCCTAATCTTTGAATAAATTCTAAATCCATGCCTAGTCCATATCCCTGATAGACAACAGTAGAATCAAGAAATCTGTCACAAATAACAATAAATCCATTCTTCAAAGCAGGACGAATAACCTCTTCAACTGTCTGCGCCCTGCTTGCCATATAAAGTAAAAGCTCAGTCTTATCAGCCATCTTAATATTATGAGGATCAAGAAGAATTCTACGAATCGCCTCACTGATTTTAGTGCCTCCAGGCTCACGTAAAAAGATAACCTTGCGATATTTACTTTTTAGATATTCAAATAGTAACCTTGACTGTGTGCTCTTACCACTACATTCCGTACCTTCAAAAGTAATAAATTTTGCTCTCAAATTAATCTCCTTCTTTAATAAATTATCTGCCCAAAATAAGCATTTTCTACAATTTCCTTCTCCAGGTTGTTCCTTCTTTGGTATCCTCAAGAATAATACCTTCTTGCTCAAGCTCTTTACGAATACGGTCAGCTTCCAGAAAATTACGTTGTCTCTTGGCCTGAAGTCGTCTTTGTATCAACTCTTCAATACGTTTATTCTCTTCATCTTGGTTGGTTTCTTTATATGAAGTTACCGTAACTACTTCGTTGATGTCTATGCCTAAAACTTTAAGAAAATCAGAAAAAAGAATCTGTGCCTGTGCTACAAACATTTTATCTAAGATATTCTTGTTAGTCTGGCTAATTAATTCAAAAAGACACGCCACTGCCTTTGGGGTATTGAAGTCATCATCCATTGCCGCAACAAATTCCTGTCTTAAATTATCTAGCAGATGATTATCAAAATGTGAAAATACTTTTTGTATTTTTAAAGTGTTAATCTTATGCCAAAGAATACTGATTCTTTCAAGCGCCTGTTTTGCCTCTGAGATTTTTGTTTCAGTATAATCAATAGGATGGCTGTAATGTGTAGAAAGAAAAAAAAGTTTAAGTATACTTGCATATTTATAACGTCTTAAAAAGTCCTCAACAGTAATAAAGTTACCTAAAGACTTTGCCATCTTCTGTCCGTTTATCGTAAGCAGTCCGTGGTGTAGCCAATATCGGGCAAAAGATTTACCTGCTGCTTCAGACTGGGCAATTTCGTTTTCATGGTGTGGGAAAATTAAATCAATACCACCTCCATGAATATCAAAGGCGTCCCCCAAAATGTCTGAACTCATTACAGAACACTCGATGTGCCAACCGGGTCTACCTTTACCCCAAGGGCTGTCCCAACACGGTTCTTCTTTCTTTGCCTTTTTCCAAAGGGCGAAATCCAAAGGATTGCGTTTCTGCTCATTAAGTGCTACACGTGCACCTGCCTCCATCTTCTCGAGAGACTGATTAGAAAGTTTTCCATAGGACTTTGCCTGGCTAATGTCAAAATATACGTCACCATTAGATACATAAGCTACTTTGCGTTTAAGAAGCTCTTCAATAAAAGTAATCATCTTGGGAATATATTGGCTTGCTTTAGGCTCAATAACCTGTGGTTCTTTATAAGCAATGCCTAATTTATCTAATGCACAGTGGTAACTTTCTAAATACTTATCCGCAACTTTCTTAAAAGAAATCTGTAATTCTTCTTCAGGATACTCATTTCTTGCCTTATCAATAATTTTATCATCTACATCAGTTACATTACGCACAAATTTTACTTCATAACCTCGCCAGATAAGATAACGTCTTATTAAATCAAATACATAGGCACTGCGTGCGTGGCCGATATGCGGTTCGTCATAAACAGTAGGACCACATACATACATTGAGAACTTCCCTTTTTCTAAGGGAATTAATTCCTCTTTTCTACGCATTAAGGAATTATAAACCGTAATACCCATCTTACTTATTTCTTTTCTCTAAGTCGGCTATGCGTTTCTCAAGCTCTTCTAAATTCTGCATAAGTGGATCTAAGATATGTATGTGGTCAAGGCTCACATCAATTTTTCTGCCGTCTTGTTTAGTTATCCTACCAGGAACCCCCACAATGGTAGAGTTAGGCGGAACATCTCTTATTACCACTGCATTTGCACCAATATAAGAATTATCTCCTATAGTAATATTACCTAAAACCTTTGCTCCTGCACCAATGACCACATTGTTTCCAATAGTGGGATGGCGTTTACCTTTTTCAAGCCCTGTTCCCCCTAAGGTAACCCCTTGATATAGAAGCACATTGTCACCAATAATAGCAGTTTCACCAATAACTACTCCCATACCGTGGTCAATGAAACAACCTTTACCAATGGTTGCTCCTGGGTGAATTTCAACTCCTGTAAGAAAACGCCCTATCTGGCTAATCCATCGTGCAATAAAATATAATTTCTTTTTATAGAAAAAATGGGCGATGCGGTATAAGACTAAAGCATGTAAACCTTGATACAATAGTAAAATCTCCCATATACTTCGTGCTGCTGGGTCCTTTTCTTTAGCGGCTTTCACTTCCTCTTGGAAAAAAAGGAGAATAACAGTAACTTTTAAAGCTAAAAATATAATCAAGAATAATAAAAACTTAAGTAAAAATAACATTTTTACTCCTTTTTTAAAAGGCAGACAGCATACGCAGCAATTGCCTCAGCCCTGCCTACTTCACCAATTCCATTATTAGTCTTTGCTTTGATACTAACTGCTTCCTGTTTAACACCCGTAGTCTGACTGATTATCTGCTGCATAGCTTTTTTAAAAGGCACAAAGTTTGGCTGGCTGGCAATAATTACACAGTCGATATTTATAAGATTAAATCCTTCTTGTTTAATAGAATTAATCAACTTCTCTAACAATGTCCTACTTGAAATCCCTTCATATGAAGGGTCAGTATCAGGAAAACATTCGCCTATATCCTGTTTTCCTGTTGCACCTAAAAGCGCATCACATATAGCATGTAAAAGAACATCGCCGTCTGAATGGCCAGAAAGTCCTTTAATATAGGGTATCTGTATTCCTCCGATAAACAGTGGTCTTCCCTCAATAAGAGGATGTATATCATAACCAAATCCTATACGGAGATTTTCCATAATATCAGGCCTTTCGTTTAGCCAATGCTTGAGCAATTAAAGCGTCCTCAGCAGTAGTAACCTTGATATTCTCGTAACTACCCAAAACTACTGCCACAGGAAGCCCTATCTTCTCAACCAAACTTGCATCATCGGTTACATCTTCTTTAACAAATTTAGCTATTGCTTCCTCTATTAATCTTTTATGAAAAGCCTGAGGAGTTTGTACCTGCCAAAGTGTATCTCTTTTAAGGGTTTTTTCTACTAACATTTCATGATTAACTGTATTAATTTCTATTTGTTTAATAGTCTCTTTTACTGGGACTGCTAAAATTGCCGCACCCCAAAAACGTACTTTTTTTATAAGTTTTGTAACTAGTGACTCCTCCACAAATGGCCGTGCTCCATCGTGGATAATAACAATTTCTGTATGTGGACTGGTTACCTTTACTCCTTCAGCTACAGAATCTTGTCTACGTTTACCACCTAATACAATTCTTTTTACTTTAGTAAATCCTTCCTTTTTTACTAAATGCTGTATCTGTGACTTGTTTTTTCTACTTGCTACAACAATTATCTCATTAATCTGTGGATGTCGCTGAAAAGTACCGATACTATAACTAAGAAGTTTTTTTTTAGCTAATCTAATAAGCAGTTTATCATTATTCCTATCAAAACGACTACCTTTACCTGCTGCTAAGATTATACAACTAATGTACATCGTATTTAATAACTTTAGCAAAAATCATTCTTCCTGCGGGAGTCTGAAGAACAGAGGTTACTGACACTTTGACTTCCTGCCCAATTAATCTACGAGCATCTTCTACTACCACCATTGTTCCATCATCCAAATACCCCACTGCCTGGTTATATTCTTTTCCTTCTTTTAAAAGTTTAAGCTGTAACTGTTCACCTGGAAAAACCACAGGCTTAAGGGCATTAGCCAACTCATTTATGTTTAATACCTTTACCCCTTGGAAACTTGCTACGTGGTTTAGATTATAATCAACGGTTAGTATCTTTGCCTGCAGTATTTGTGCAAGTTTAACCAATTTTGCGTCAACCTCTCGCACCTCAGGGAATTCATCCTCATGGACAGACAATACCAAACCTGCCTCTTTTTGTATACTATTCAATATCTCTAATCCTCTGCGACCGCGTTGACGTTTTATTGGATCGGTAGAATCAGCAATTTGTTGAAGTTCTTTGAGAACAAAGCGCGGAATAATAATTTTCCCACTAAGAAACTTTGTCTTTAAGATATCTAGAATTCTACCATCAATTATGGCGCTTGTATCTATAATTATTGTTTCCTCTTGTTGATCCTGGCGTCGCAAGCGAACATAAGGAATAATTAAATTAAATTCATCTTTGCCACGTAAACCAATAAGCATACCCAGATAGCAGAAGATTAGGGTTAAAATAACCCGAATATTTGCCTCTGTCTGTTCAGGGAGCTTTGCTAGACTGAAAGCATCTCCTACTAATTTCGCCATAATAAGCCCTAAGATAAGTCCAAATACTGTTGAGGACAACCCACGCACAGATACCCGTTTCATTAAACTCTCAAGTAAAATAATAATCACACTACTTACAAAGCCAATGACTGCACCTAACAGATGAACCGGTGTAAGATAGTATCCCACAAGAATACTTGCTATTAAGAAAAGAATACGAACAGATAAAACATTCATTTTACCTCCTATTAAAGAAAATAAAAACTTATGAGTTTATAACCTATTTTCTAAAGCAGTGTCTATTGCCTCTTTAAGACTCTTAACTGGAATGATTTCTATTCCTGATGTACGTAGACCTTTTGCCACAGTTGCTGGAATAATACACTGCTTAAAACCCAATTTCTCTGCTTCTTTAATCCTCGTTTCAATCTGTGAACAGCTACGAATCTCCCCTGCTAACCCCACCTCGCCAACAGCTACCAAAGTTTGAATCACTGGCATATCACGAAAGGCAGAAGCAACAGCCAAAGACACCCCTAAATCTGCTGCAGGGTCCTGCACTTTAATTCCACCAGCGATATTAACAAAAATATCTGTTGTTTCTAAAGCAAGACCAATTCTTTTCTCTAAAACCGCTACCAAAAGGGTAAGGCGGTTATAATCAAACCCTTCTGCCCTTCTACGGGCATAGCCATAACCAGCGTGGCTTACCAAAGCCTGTATTTCTACTAATAAAGGGCGTGTACCTTCTACAATAGGCACAACTAAAGAACCGGAAATATTTTTAGGCCTTTCTGCAAGAAAAATCTCTGAGGGATTATCTACTGCCAGCAGACCTTGACTAGTCATCTCAAAAACTCCAATCTCATTAGTAGAGCCGAATCTATTTTTAACCGCTCTTAAAATACGGTAAGTAGAAAATCTGTCACCTTCAAAATAAAGCACAGTGTCTACAATATGCTCCAATACGCGCGGTCCAGCAATAGTTCCTTCTTTAGTAACGTGTCCGATAATAAACATTGCTGTTTTAGTGGTTTTGGCAAGTTGCGTTAGAATCCCTGCGCATTCGCGAACCTGACTTACACTGCCTGGTGATGAAGCAATTGATGGCTCAAACATTACCTGGATGGAATCAATAACCACAAGATGAGGTTTTAGTTTATTTATATATTCACAAACCGCGGAAATATCTGTTTGATTAACAATGTAAAGATTTATATTACTTACTTCTGTACCCAAACGCTGTGCCCTTAACTTGGTTTGGGTAACTGATTCTTCTCCACTTACGTAAAGAACAGTCAGACCTGAAGCCACTAAATGGCTACAAATCTGCAGTGAAATTGTAGATTTACCTATACCTGGATCCCCTCCGATAAGGGCAACGCAACCTTTCACAATACCCCCACCTAAAACACGGTCAAATTCACTAATATTTGTGCTAAAACGCTCAGTTTTCTCAAGTTGTACATCTCGCAATAAAACTGGCTGTTGGCTATACAAAGCTTGTCGCTTAGTAGTTTTTGCTACAGGTGCAGTGTAATTTTCTTCTACAAAAGAATTCCAACTGTTACAATCTGGACACCGACCAAGCCACTTTGCTGATTGATAACCACAATGTTGACAGGTAAAGACAGTTTTAGTATTTGCCATAAGCACTTAAAAATTCACTTTAAAAAAAATGATATAAGTTCAAAAGATTATTTCTTTGGAGACTTTGGCTCTGCTGACTTTTCTCGCGGTTTAACAAGAAGCTTCCAGGGATGTTTTCTTATGTCAACAACAAGTTCTTCAAGTTGCTTATACAATGAATCATCATAAAGTAGCTTGCCAAGGGTACCTTCTTTGTTCTTAATTTTAGTTAAACCATCATCTAAGTTCTGGGTAAACGAAGAAATAGAATTGGTTAACGTCTTTATGTCATTCATACTCTGGTCTAGTTTAGTGGCAATAGATTTAGCCAACTCTCCAAATTCATGCATTGGTAACGGATTATTACCAATAATCATGGCATTTTCACCTAAGAAATTCGCATAGTTTTTTCCTGGCATAATTTCAATATATTTTTCTCCCAGCAATCCCAGAGTATTTACCCATACTTCCGAATCTTCTGGTATATGCACTCCCTTACGAATATAGGCGACAATCTCCACTTTTGTGTTGTTGGTCTCTTGACTGGCAACAATATTAATATGCCTTACCTGTCCTACATCTACTCCTGCGAAACGAACAGGTGCACCTACTTTAACACCGTTTATAAAATTAAAAATAAAAGTAACCTTGTAGGCAGAGATAGTGTTTTTAAAATCACCGATTAAAAGCACGAAAATAAAAAGAATAATGATAGCAATAAAAACAAATATTCCTACTTTAAACTCAGTTTTTGTTTTTCCAAAGTTCATAAGACCCCCTCCATTATCTGAACTGTTCCACAGTTTCGGTTATGGGACCTTCTGAAAGGCCATTAATAAACTGATATACAATAGGATGTTCTGTGTTCTGTATCTCTTGGGGAGTGCCTTCAGCAATAATCTGTCCTTGATAGAGCATAGCAATACGGTCAGCAATCTTATAGGCACTCTTCATATCGTGAGTTACCACAATAGAGGTGACCTTAAGCTTATCATGCAGACCGCGGATAAGTTCATTAATAGAATCAGCGGTAATGGGGTCCATACCCGTTGTAGGTTCATCATATAAGATAATTTCTGGTCTGGTGCAAATTGCTCTGGCTAAAGCAACTCGTTTCTTCATTCCTCCGCTTAGCTCCGAAGGCATTAAACTAGCAATACCTGAAAGCCCCACTAATGATAAAGCCTCTTCCACCCGTTCGTATAAAGCATCACCCGACATATTTTCGTGCTCAATCAACTCAAAACCAACATTTTCTCCAACAGTCAAAGAATCAAAAAGTGCTCCCCCTTGAAAAACCATATTAATCTTCTTATGAAATTCTTGTGCTTCTTTTCGAGTTAACTGCCAGATATCTTTACCATATACAAAAACATTACCACTATCCGGACGAATAAGTCGGATAATATGTTTAAGCATAACACTTTTACCACAGCCGGAACGACCTATAACTACTAAGGTTGAACCGCGCTTAACTTTCAAGTTACAGCCGCGTAATACCTTTTGAGAATTAAAAGATTTATAGACGTTACGTAGCTCTATGATATAATCTTCCATTTGATTTTATGGAAATATAAAATAAAACAATGCGGTAAAGAAACAATCGCACATAATTATAAGAATAAATGAGGTAACCACTGAACGGGTAGTTGCTTTACCTACTCCCTCTGCTCCCCCTTCTACATTGAATGCCTCGTAGCAAGACACAAGTGCAATAATCATTCCAAAAAAAATAGTCTTTGCCAATCCTGTAAACAAATCCTTAAAAAGTAGTGAATCAAAGGTGATATTTAAATAAAGCCGTGAGGAAATTCCTAGTTTCAACACACAGATTGCCCACCCTCCAAAAATTCCAACAATATCTGCATAGAGGGTCAAAACAGGCAATACAAAAGCTAAGGCTACAAGTCGCGGCACAACCAAATATTTTATAGGATTTGCTGCCAATGTCTCCAATGCATCTATCTGTTCAGTTACTTGCATTGAACCTAACTCTGCAGTAATTGCTGCTCCTACACGACCGGCAACCACTAAAGCAGTAATTACAGGCCCCAACTCACGGACAATGGAAAGAGCAACAATACTGGCAATATACATCTCAGAGCCAAAACGAATCATTAGATACGATATCTGAAATGCCATAATTACGCCAATAAAAAAGGCAATTAAAGACACAAGTGGTAAACTTTCTACACCTGCCTTATGCATCTGCTCAAATATTCTACGCCTTGAGTAAGGGGGAACAAAAATCCAAATAATACTCTGAAAAGTAAGGTTAGTTAATCCACCCAAAAAATATATAAATTGCTGAAATTGACTGAATAAGTCATTTTTAACTTTTCTAAACATAGGCTTATTCGAAAGCTAATTCTTGGTTTTTCCTTACTACAGTTACAGTTTGACCTTCCGTAAATTTCTTAGCAATAATCTCCGAAGCCAAGGGATCCTCTAAGAAACGTTGAATAGTGCGTTTAAGTGGACGTGCGCCAAAAACAGGGTCAAAACCTTTTTCAATTAAAAACTCCTTTGCCTCAGCCGTAACATTTAGTGTAATTGCCTGTTCTTTAAGACGTTCAGCAACATGGGCGATTTCAATATCTACAATTTTCACCAAATCCTCTTTTACTAGAGGCCTAAACACAATAATATCATCAATACGATTGAGGAACTCAGGCTTAAAAGTGCGTTTTACCTCTTCTAATAACTTTTCTTTCATTTCTTGGTAAGTAATATCCTCTTTCTGTGCACGAAATCCAATGGAAGTAGCTTTACGGATTAACTCTGCTCCTACATTAGAAGTCATAATCACTACCGTGTTTCTAAAATCCACTTTTCTTGCGAAGCTATCAGTAAGGCGTCCTTCCTCAAATACCTGTAAAAGTAAATTAAACACATCAGGATGTGCCTTCTCTATTTCATCTAAAAGTATCACAGAATAAGGTTTCCTACGCACTTTTTCAGTTAACTGCCCTCCCTCTTCATAACCTACATATCCAGGAGGTGCACCAATAAGACGAGAAACATTAAATTTCTCCATATACTCAGACATGTCTAACTGAATGATGGCATCTTCCTGACCAAAAAGATACTCTGCAAGGGCACGCGCAAGTAAAGTCTTTCCCACACCAGTTGGACCTAGAAAAATAAACGAGCCAATTGGTCGACGAGGATCCTTAATACCTGCTCGTGAACGCCTAATTGCTGAGGCTATGGCCGAAATTGCTTCATCTTGCCCCACTACTTTTTTATGTAACTCGTCTTCTATCTTAAGCAGTTTCTCACCCTCTTTTTGTTCTAAACGAAAAAGGGGAATTCCTGTCCATTGTGAAACAATTCGAGCAATATCTTCCTCTCCTACTTGTGGCCTTATCTTATCCTTAGTCTGTGCCCATTGACGATTAAGTTTCTCTAGTTCTTCACGCGCCTGCCGCTCTTGGTCACGTAAGGCTGCAGCCTTTTCAAAATCTTGTGCCTTTATATGCATTTCTTTTTCTTTACGCAGTGCCTCTACCCTTGCCTCTAATTCCTTAATTTCAGGAGGCACCACTAATACATTTAAACGTGCACGTGAACCTGCTTCATCAATCAAATCAATGGCTTTATCAGGTAAAAATCTTCCTGAGATATAACGGTCGGATAACTTTGCCGCTGCTACTAATGCCTCTTCAGTAAAGGTAACACGGTGATGACTTTCATACTTCTCCCTTAGTCCTTTAAGAATTTCAACAGTCTGTTCCACTGTCGGCGGCTCAACCATTATTGTCTGAAATCTCCGCTCAAGAGCTGCATCTTTCTCAATATACTTACGATACTCGTCTAACGTAGTTGCTCCGATACACTGAATTTCACCACGGGATAAAGCAGGTTTAAGAATATTAGAGGCATCTATTGCCCCTTCTGCAGCACCTGCTCCTACTAAAGTATGCAACTCATCAATAAAAATAATTACATCCTGTGAACGCTTTATCTCCTCCATTACTGCTTTAATACGCTCTTCAAATTGTCCGCGGTATTTTGTTCCAGCAATCATCAAAGCAAGGTCTAAAACAATCAGGCGCTTATGTCGCAATATCTCGGGGACATTTCCTGCAACAATTGCCTGGGCAAGACCTTCTACTATAGCGGTTTTTCCTACACCTGCCTCTCCTAAAAGCACGGGATTATTTTTTGTCCTTCGGCTTAGGATTTGAATAACCCGTTCAATCTCTGTCTTGCGGTTTATTACTGGGTCAAGCTTATTCTCACGAGCAAGAGCAGTCAAGTCTCTTCCAAAGGCATCTAAAGCAGGGGTTTTAGTTTTTGCCCCCTGTTGACTAAAAGTCGGCACATCTGAACCTAATACCTCCATTATCTTGTTTCGCACGGTAGTTAAATCTAAACCCAAGTTCAACAATATCTGCGATGCCACACCTTCTTCTTCGCGAATCAATCCCAGTAATAAATGCTCTGTTCCAATATAGTTGTGCCCTAAAGCACGTGCCTCTTCTGCGGCCAACTCTAGTGCCTTCTTTGCACGCGGAGTAAAAGGCAAATCTCCGATAATCTGAGTAGCTGGTCCTGGTTGCACTAATTTTTCAATCTCAATACGAATATTCTCTAACGATACCCCCATCTTTTCTAAGACCGTAGCAGCCACTCCTTCTCCTTCACGGATAAGCCCTAAAAGTATATGCTCAGTTCCAATATAGTCATGGTTAAATCTTTTAGCTTCTTCTTTTGCAAGAATAATTACCTTGCGTGCCCGTTCAGTAAAGCGATTAAACATATTGCCTCCTATAAAGTAGCATCACAGAGCTTTCTCTAATCTGTTGCGAATAAGCTCTGCGCGTTTTATATCACGTTCGTTTTGGTTTAGTTTTTTGTTCTCCATCTTCTGCAGATGCGCTGGTTGTGTAATAATAAAAAGTTCATTGATAATTCGTCTGTTGATGTCTTTAATTATCTCTAAATCTACACCAAGCCGCACCAAAGAGAGTAACTCTGTTGTCTCCTGACTAGAGATTATTCTTGCGCTCTTTAATATTCCGTAGCTACGGTTAATCTTGTCTTCTAAGAGTGCTCTGTTTTGGGTAAGAAGGAGATTACGAGCCTGATTTTCCTGCTCAATAATTTGACGTATAAGACCATTTATGTTGTCAATAAGCTCAGTATCATTTCTTCCTAAGGCAATCTGATTAGAAATCTGAAAGAAATTACCCATTGCTTGCGTTCCTTCACCGTATAAGCCGCGTGTAGCAAAACTTAATTTTGCAATTGCTGCTAGAACCTGATTAATCTGACGGGTCATTACTAACCCCGGCAGATGTAGCATCACTGAACCACGCATCCCCGTTCCTGTGTTAGTCGGACAAGCAGTTAAATATCCCCAATCTTCAGAGAATGCAAAAGATAACTCCTCTGCCAGGCAGTCATCAATACGATTGATTATGTTATAAGCCTCAAAGAGATTAAACCCTGACTGCATAACTTGGATACGCAAATGATCCTCTTCATTTATCATAATAGAAACTATCTCTTCGCTATCTATTATCACAGCTTTTGAATCACTTTTTTGTGCATGTTCATAGGACATAAGGTGGCGTTCTACTAAAAACTGTTTATCTAAACTGTCCATATCTGCTAATTTAAAAAGAGTGGACTTCTTCAGATAATCAATGTTTTTCATTGCCTCTTCCACCATATCCAAAACTTGTTTTGACTGGCGTTTGTTTGCCCAGTGAGGAAAAGGCAACTTCTCAATATTGCGCGCAAAACGCACACGACTGGAGATAACAATATTAGAGTGTGGACCTGTTCCTTTCAACCACTCACTTGTATGAGATAGAAGGTCATTTAACTGCATAATTATCCTTCTTGTTTCTTTTCCTTTTCTTGTAATTGCCGAATTTGGTCGCGAATAATCGCTGCCTCTTCGTATGCCTCACGTTGAATAGCATCTTGTAGCTTACAACGTAATTGCTGAATATCCATTTTTTTCTTGTTTGCCTTTGTCGCTCCTGTTTTTGGAGGGCATTTACCGCAATGAATGCTTGAACCGTGTATTCTTTTTAAAAGTGGATACAAAAACTTCTTAAAAGCACTGTAACATTCACTGCAACCAAGTCGACCAATTTTTTTGAAGTCTTTGTAGCTCATCCCACAGTTAGGACACTTGGCAACATTAGACTCCTTCTCTTCTTGTGGTGGTTTCTCAATATCCGCAAGCCCTGCTAATAGGTCAGAAAGCCCAAACTGTTGTTCCATCTGTGAGCTTTTTTTACGAGCACACTCTTCACAAAGATGTAACTCACTCATTTGGTCATCAATAATTTCAGTTAAGTGAACAGTAGCAGTATTTTTTCCACAGACATCACATAACATAAAAAGTCCTTTTTAAGATAAAATAAGATAAATTAATAGCGTATCCCATCAGTCTTGGTCCTTTGATGAAACTTACGGATGAGTTTCTGAGTAATTTCTCCTGGCTTACCTGTTCCAATAGAACGGCCGTCAACATTAACTACAGGAATAATCTCAGCAGCTGTACCAGTTAAAAAACACTCATCAGCATTATACAATTCATGCCGGGTAATTACATGTTCATGTGTGGGGATACGCATCTTCCTGGCAATTTCTAAAACAGTATCGCGGGTAATACCACGTAAAGTCCCCATACACTGGGGTGGTGTATACAACTCTTTATTACGCACAATAAAAATATTATCCCCTGTACATTCAGCAACATACCCCAACGAATCAAGCATAATTGCCTCATCGCAACCTGAATTAATTGCCTCTATTTTTGCTAAGATATTATTAAGATAATTTAAGGACTTTATCTGAGGGTTAAGCGCCTCCGGTAGATTTCTTACCGTCGGAACAGTCACAATACGCAAACCCTCTTGGTAAAATTTTTCTGGATAAAGCTTAATGGTATCTGTAATAATAATAATTGTAGCATTTCCTTTACACTTACGCGGGTCAAGTCCTAAGTCTCCTATTCCTCTTGTAACAATTAAACGAATATAGGCGTCTTTCAGATTGTTTTTACGTAAAGTAGCAATCACTGCTTTAATCATTTCTTCTTTAGTAAGCGGAATCTCTAACATAATAGTGTGCGCTGATTCATAAAGTCTATCAATATGCTCTTTTAGTTTAAAGACCAAGCGGTTGTAGGCACGTATTCCTTCAAAAACACCGTCGCCATAAAGTAAACCGTGGTCAAAAACTGAAATTTTTGCTTGCTCTTTCTTATAGAATTTACCGTTTATATAAACCTTCATTCAACCTCCTTGATTAATTTAGAAGTATGCCATCGCGTAATTCATAAATAAAATCTGCTTTTTGGGCAATTTGTTCATTGTGGGTAACCAAAATAATTGTCATTCCGTAATCTCTATGAAATTTTTTAAGAAGTAAAATTATCTCTTTGCTTGCCTGCGAATCCAAATTCCCTGTTGGCTCGTCACAAAGTAACAGCTGTGGTTTGTTAATTAAAGCTCTGGCAATTGCACAACGTTGCCTTTCTCCTCCTGAAAGTTGACTAGGGTAGTGATGCAGTCGCTTATCTAACCCTACTTGTTGTAATAAAATTTGCGCCTGTTTTAATATATCTTTTAACTTCTCTCTACCTGTTATTAACGCAGGCATAGCTACATTCTCTAAAGCAGTAAATTCAGTTAAAAGATGATAAAACTGGAACACAAACCCAATCTTAAGATTACGCAATCTGGCTAGTTCTGTCTCTGACAGTTTATATATATCCTGTCCATCTAAAAAAACATTACCTTCTTCTGGAGAATCTAATCCACCGATAATATGTAAAAGCGTAGACTTCCCGGCCCCCGAAGGACCTACTAAGGCATTAAATGACCCCTTCTGAGCTTTCAAATTTACACCTTTTAGAACGTGCAGTTTTTTATCACCGCTTAAGTATGATTTATGAACATTATGTATCTCTAACATCTATTCGTAGCGTAATGCCTCCACTGGCGCCAGCCCTGCTGCTTTAAAAGCTGGATAAACCGTCGCAAGTAGAGTAATTACTAATGCTGCTAGCACAATTAATACAACATCTGGCCAAAACTGAACTGCAACAGGCATACGGTCAAGATAATAAATATCTTGTGGCAACTTGACAAACTGGTATTTCTTCAGTAAACCACAAAGCCCCAAACCGCCGATTAAACCTAAACAGGCACCACTTGCACCAATCAACAAACCCTCTAAAGTAAATATTTTAGCAATCTCTTTTTGAGATAACCCCATTGCTTTTAAAATACCTATATCCTTGGTTTTTTCTACCACCATCACTACCAAAGTACTTGCAATATTAAAGGAAGCCACTAAAACAATTAGCGCTAAAATAACAAACATTGCCATTTTTTCTAATTTCAATGCTGCAAAGAAACTAGCATTTGCCTCTATCCAGCTTTTAATGTTATAATCAAAACCTATTTTTTGGTAAAGCTTTGGTTTTATCCTCTCGGCAGCAAACATATCATCTAATCTAACTGCAATTCCCGTTATGTGCTGACCCATTTCAAGAATCTCTTGGGCAGTAGAATAATGAACAACTAAAAGGTTTAAATCGTAATCGTACATGCCTGAACCAAAGATAGCCACCACCTTTAACTTGTATTCTTTTCCTGTTGGAGAATAAATCTGCATCTCTGAACCAACTGGTAACCCCATATAATTGGCAAGCTCTTTACCAATAATAGCGGTTTTTGGTAATAGTCTTTCTAGAGCACCTTGTTTTATATACTGTTTCAGTTTTGTAACATTTTTTTCTTTCTCAGGGTCAATACCACGAAACTGCAGTGCCATATAACGTTGGTCGCTTTTTAATAAAACCTGTGCCTGTATAAAAGGTGAAACAGCAGCTACCCCTTTTACAGAAGTTATTTTTTCTTCTAGTTTATTATATGTCTCCATCCTAATTGGATGAAAACCCACAATATTTATATGTGCGTAATTACCAACTATTTTATCACGCAGGTCACGGTCAAAACCAGTCATTACTGCTAAAACTACAAGTAGAGCCATTACTCCTATGGCTACTCCCAAGACAGAAATAATACTAATCAATAAGAGAAATCTTTCTTTGCGCCTGGTTAATAAATACCGCAAACTAATCCATAGTATCAAAGGCATAACTTAATTTTTACCTTCTTGAATAGGCCTTAAGAGTGGGAACAAAATTACGTCTCTAATAGACGCCTGATTAGTCAAAAGCATAACTAAACGGTCAATACCTATGCCCAGACCACCAGCAGGAGGCATACCATGTTCAAGGGCAATGATATAATCAAGGTCTATTGTTTTCTCCTTTGCCTCTGGGTCGTTCTGTAACTCTTCTTCAAACCTGCGTTTTTGCTCAATAGGGTCGTTTAATTCTGAATAGGCATTGGCTACCTCCATACCTGCCATAAACAATTCAAAACGTTCGGTTAGAAGTGGGTTATCTGGTTTAGTCTTGGCTAAAGGACAAAGCACAGTGTAATAATCCGTCACAAACACAGGGTTTGTTTCCATATCTTTTTCCAGCGTCTCTTCAATTACTTTATTGATTTGGCTGCGCGTTAAACGGTCTTTATCTTGAGCAAAGCCTGCTTTTTTCAGTTTATCAAGCATCTGAGAATGGCTGTCCTGAGGTTCAATTCCAAACTTAAGCTTGACTAACTGGGCAAAAGAAACTCTTTTCCACGGAGGAGTAAGGTCTAAGGTTTTCCCCTGATAATTAAATTGCAGTGTCCCAAATATCTGCTGTGCCACACTTACAATCATACTTTCACAAAGATGCATCATACTGTCCATAGTGGCATAAGCAGCATAAACCTCAAGCATCGTAAACTCTGGATTGTGTTTAATGGATACCCCTTCGTTTCTAAACGAACGATTTATTTCAAAAACACGGTCAAAACCTCCTACTAGCAACCTCTTTAAATATAATTCAGGGGCTATCCTTAAAAATAAATCTATATCATATTCATTATGGTGTGTCTTAAATGGTCTACCCGTGGCACCACCAGGTATAGGATGCATCATTGGTGTTTCCACTTCTAAGAATCCTTTCTCTTGTAAATAATTTCTTATTGCGCTGGTAATCTGTGACCTAAGCATAAAAACATTTTTTACTTCTTCGTTTGCAATTAGGTCAAGATACCTCTGACGGTAGCGCGCCTCTATATCTTTTAGACCGTGCCACTTCTCGGGTAAAGGCCTTAACGCCTTAGAAAGAACAACAAAGGTTTCAACTTGAATAGTGATTTCTCCGGTGTGAGTTTTAAATAACTGTCCTTCTACACCAATGAAATCCGCAATTTCTATGTTCTCCAATAGCTTAAATCTCTCTGCACCAATAAAATCCGCTTTAACATAAAGTTGGATTTTACCTGTAGAATCTCGCAGGTCCAAAAAGATAACCTTACCGTGTAGGCGCTTAGCCATAACCCTACCGCAGGCTTGGACTTTTTTACCCTCTTGGAAATGAGTAATAATTATGCCTATGTCTAAACGGTGAGGTAACGGCCGATCAAATACCGCAACTTTTGCTTCTTCAAGTGCTTTACGTTTATTTAGTCGTTGTTGAATAATTTCTTCTAGTTCCATAGATGATATATTATAAAGGATATTGGAAAGGGTGTCAATTGAAGAAAGCTAATGGCTTTACTTAATCTTGTCTAAAAAGTTAAAATGCGCTATAATTAAAAAGTATGATTTAAAAGGAGTTTCTAGTGTCAAGGAAAAGAGTAATTACTATCTGCCTATTTTTTATCCTGAGCTATTTTAGTTTAGGTTCTTTTTATACCTATCCTAACCAAACACAAAACAAAAGCAAAGTAAAAGAAAGATTTCTGTGGTTTAGTTTAAAGAAGGATAAAAAAGATGCACCTAATTTATGGCATAACATCAATCTTTCTCTGGAACAAAAGGCCGCTTTAGATAAACAACGTCAGATTACTCAGCAGAAAAAAGAAAATCTTATCCAGCTGCTTAAAGAAAAATATGAGCAGTTGAATTTAGAGCTAAAAAATACTAAACTAGACAAAAGAAAGATGCAAGCATTTTCTTCTGATATTAAAAGGATACACGGACAAATAACTGATTTGCGTCTACAAATCTTACTTTTTGTTAAAGACACCCTCAACAAAGAGCAATTTTCACTTTTTATGGCTAATTTAGAACGATATTCTCTAACGAATCCCAAGAAAACAAAAATTTCTCCCTCATCTGGGAAAGAATTCACACCTGCTTTTTGTCTAATACCATTATTGGAACTACCTATAGAAGAATTGCTTTAAAAGTTTTACAACTAACCTTACTCTCTCACCACCAAGCAATTACCAATATAAAAATGAACCTCTAATTTTACTAATTACCGAAAAAATTTGCGGGAGTTTTGCACTCTGTTTTTAGAGAATACACATATCAGATAATCATTGCCCAGAGAAAAAAAGAAGGAAAATTAAGTTTAAGTTAATCTGGGTATAATATTAAAGAGGGACAAAATATTATCTTCAATATTAAAATGTTGGACTACTTCTTACCTTCTGCTGATAAATCTTTTTTCTGGAAGAAAAAATTAAATATCTTCTTTACAAACTTAAAGAGCATCCAAATAAGCAGAATAGTAAAAGCAATTAGAATAAGCACAATAATGGTAGCAATAATGGGATGGCGAGCAACAAAATATAAAATTGCTAATACAAGAGCATCTTCACCAGTTGAGGTAGCAATGTTTGACACCGGCTCAGGAGAGGTATTAATTGCTACACGAGCAGTTGCCTTTGCTACATGTGCCTCTAATGCTGCACCTCCACAAAGTATAGCTACAGGAAGCTGAACCACTGGTCCTACCCCTGCAGTAGCCAGATACCCTAAAGCTGCACCACCTATTGGCCGAATAAAAGTATGGATGCTATCCCAGATTGAATCAACATAGGGAATTTTATCTGTAATAAATTCTACTACTGCTAACAAAGTTGCTACTATTATAACCAGAGGATTGGCAAAAACAGAACTATCTGCAGGTAAAGTTAACAAATGCATCCTGTGCATTATACCAAGGCCTGCGATAGTAGCATAAAGGCGAATTCCCGAAGCCCAAGAACCGCCTAATAAAACTGCTAAGATTCCTGCAAAATCCATATCTGCTGTGCTCACTTTATGTTACTTTCATCAAAAAATTGTAACTGTTTTAATCTCAGCTTATTATTAACCTGGTATGAAAAATACTTTAAAGACTTAATTAGGTGTATGGGTCTAGCTTAATTCTCGGATAATCTTGTCTGCGACAGACTTACCTGCAAGAAGCATACCACCGAATATTGGACCCATACGGGGACCTCCAAATACTGCGTTTGCACACATACCACAGACATAAAGCCCAGGACAAACTTTTCGCGAGTGTTTAACTATTATTTCTTCGGCGGCGTGCGCCCACATTGGGCCCTCTCCTACTAAACTACCTGTTTTAGTAGCCAATTTAATTGCAGATTTTTTAGCTACAATAGAACAAACTTCCGCAGCATGGCCAGTAGCATCTACCACAAATTTGGCACGCACTGTTAAAGGGTCTACATGCAAATTAGCTATTTCTACCGCAGTCCAGTTTAGAACTAAACCACAGACTCTATTGTTACGCACCAGAACATCCTCTGCACTTATCAAATTAAAAATACGTACCCCTGCATGCACACAAGCAGAGCCGATACTGGTTACTGCATCAATAGAATCAGCTAAATAATAGCCTTGTTTATATGGTTTGGTTTTTACCCTAAACTCATCTAATATCTTCTTTGCCTGGGTTTGCACAACAATTTCATTAAACATCATACCACCGCCCCACATCCCTCCACCAATTGAGAGTTTACGTTCAAATAAAACTACTTTTTTCCCTGCTTTTGCTAAATAATAACCACAGACCATCCCTGATGGTCCTGCACCAACAATAGCCACATCGCTTTCTAGAGAATCCTTTAGTTTCTGTGTATAAGATGAAATAATTGCATTTGATATTTCTATTTCATCAAGATACATTTTATCCTCCAGTTATGTTTTTATGATGAACTATATTTTTATTAAAGTTTATCTATCTAAAATATTTCTAATGTTTTTGTCTGAACCCATCCTGTCTTATTATCTTGTCTTCTTATTTTAACCCAGTTATCTTTTTTGTCTATTATTTTTACTTTCATACCTTCATAAAGAGCAAAATATTCTGTTGCTGAAACGATAGGCTCAAAACGAGCTGAGGTCTTCTCTACTATAACTACTGCCTGTTGATTAATACTTCTTTTACTGTTTAACAGCGCTAACAAGCAGATAACCTCTAGAAGTAAAGTGAAGGTTATTATAAAACCAATATACACACGCAAAGAGGTATTAAATCTAAAGCAGACAACTAAAGTAAGGAAAATAATAAATAAGATCGAAATTAAAATAGAAAGTGTATCAATACTGAACCTTTCGTTCACAGCCTCAATTAGTCTTGTTACAATGTTTCCAGAAACTTTCGGCAAATTGCCCTCAACAAAGGAGAGAACATATCTGTAATTATAATCTAAATCTTTATCATTTGGGATGAGTTGTTTTGCTTTCTCATAATTTAAGATGGCCTTACCCCACATACGTTTTTTGGCATAACAATTACCTAAATTATAGTAGAGATTACCGCTTTCAAGACCTTGTGCAAGTATCCGCTCATAAATGCGAATTGCCTCATCGTAATTCTGCTGTTCATAATAAAGGTTTGCTCGTAAAAATAATGAATCGGCATTCTCTTGATTTGCCCAAACTAAGAAGGCACTGTTAATAATAACTGCCGACAACCAAAATATCTTTTTAATTTCTTTATGTCTCATCTCTTTGCTTCAAAATAGGTAATAATTTCTTTAAGTTGTTTTAATAAATCTTGCATATGTTCAGAATTGGCCTCTAAAGGTGCATAACGCACTTTCTCACACTGCTCATAAATATTTCTTATTTTTGCTAAAATTTCCTGTGTAATACCATTTTGTAAAGCAAAACTCTCAAAGATATCTAAAGTTAAACTTGCTGCCTTTAAATGGAAACGGTCAGCAAGATATTCTCTGAGGGTATTAAAAATAGCATCAAAGAACTGCTGATTCTGTCTCTTACGAACATAGGCTTCTAATTCTTTTATTCTACGGCGTGCCCTTAAAGGTGCCTGTAAACGCCGGGCAAATTGTTCATCTTGACTTAAACGTTGCCTAAAGGAAAGCAAGATAAAAGTAATTACAAAAGAAATAAAAATAATAATATTAAATAGCCAGTAACCAAAAGTCTGGTATAAATATAAACCTCTTTTTCTCCATTTACCTGAAGAAGTTTTAATATAAAGTATATCTTTACCCAGTGTCTCCTGTTTTTTTATCTGAGGTTCAGGGACATTTGCGTCAACGACTTGGACTTTCTGTTCCTCTGATTTTAAAACTGTAATAGGTATAGCAGGATTACGAATTTCTTGATAGGTTTGGGTTCGTGGGTTAAAGAAACTAAAGGTAATCTCAGGGAGGTTGGTCACTCTCTCAGATAAAGGAATAAAAACCTGCTCAAATATCTTTGAATCTTTTTCTTTTCTAACTTGGGGTGGATAAACTTTAAAACCCTCTTCTGAGACAGGTTGTGGTGCTTTTACTGTATCTAAATTTCCTTCACCTTTGACAACGATAGTAACCGTTATAGGGTCACCTGCTTTTACAGTCAAAGGATTAGCATTAACAATTAAGTTAAAATCACCTATTGCGCCATTAAAATTGGTTGGTTTTCCTTCCTCAGGCAAGTCAAGAATAACTAAAGGTATTGCCGTTGATTCTAGTTCCATCGGAAATAACTCATATCTACCAAAAAAGTCATCAAAGATATCATCCTTGAAAAATCCACTAAAGAAATCGTCGTCAAAAACTGAAGGTATCCGTTGTCTATGCTTACGCACCACCAGATTACAAGATAACTTCGCTGGACCTAAAGTAAACTCACCTGGTTTTATAGCAAAAAGATTGGTAGAGAATTCTACTACATCATAAATTATGCCTGCCAATTGCTCACGGTATTGCCGTGGCTGTCCAAAGGCTTCAATAGAAAAGGACTTTGACTCTAGAACAGGCAGATGTATATCCCGCACAGCTAAGTTGTTGACATAAAGCTTTACACTTATGGGGACTAACTCATTGATAAAAAGTTTTCTTTTAGGAATTGATAGAACTATAAATATTCTATCTTTTAAATCTTCTCTAGAGATTCCCAAAGAGGCATCGCTATCTGTTTGAGGTCTATTCGGTTGCAACTGACCTGTGGGGGCAGAAATTACTTCTATCTCAATTGGTTTTGATTGATAAGTCTTTTGATTAACTTTTACTGAAAAAGGACCTAAAGTAAACTTACCTGTTTTAAGTGGCAGTAAAGTGAAAACATGTGTGATAGAAGAATTTACTACCCCGTTGACTATTGAAATACTGCTTGAGGGGCCTAGATAATTTACTTTAAAATCATTAATTTTAGGCAAATCCGGCGGTGGCAGATTATTTGTTCCATGGAAGGTAAAGTATAATTGTACTGGTTCTCCCACAACTACCTGACTTCGCTCTACACTAACTTCAAACTGAATATCTGCTGCTGTGGTTATAGCAGCTGTTATTCCTATTATTATTAAAGTTATAATACTTATTCTTTTCATCGTAAAAATTTAAAAGGTATCTTTCCTACCAATCTTTAATCACTACACCATCATAGCGCAATGAATCTTTCTTGTCTATAGAATCTAAACTTTGGCTATTTCCATATCGGTCAAGTAAAGCCTGGGCCTGTTCAGTGGTCAATTCCTCTATAGAACCATTCTGCCCTTGTTGGCCCTCTTGTTCACTTCTTGATTTATTCTCTCTTTCTCTCTGTTGGTCAGTAGCTTGCTGTGGTTGGGTTATTTGATTTTGGTCTTGGTCTTCTTGGCTGCCTTGTTCTGTTTTCTCTTTTTGCTCTTCCTGCTCTTCTTGTTCAAAATTTTTCTGTTGCTCAGCTTGTTCCTTTTGGCTATCTTGATTTGTCTCTTTTTGGTCTGAATCTGAAGGTTTCTGTTGCCCTTGCTGCTGTTGTTTCTGATTATCTTTGTCAGTAGAGCTTGTTCCAGATTCATCTTGCTTCTGCTGAGAATCTTTCTTAAGAGGGCATTGTTGGTCTTGGTTTTCTTGCTTCTGTTGTTTTAATTTATCAAGTAAAATCTTAAGCCTACGTTCAACAAATTCATGATTAAATCTTGCATCTTTATTCTTTTGGTCAAGTTCAATGGCTCGCTTGTAATAATCTAAAGCAGAGCGATAATGAGCAATAGCTGCCTCTAAATCTATCTGTTCCTTGCGCCTGCCTATCTGGTAATGGGTATTCCCTATATTATACAATGCATCTGCTTCTATTATTTTATCTTGAGTAGCTAAGGATTTTGTAAAGTGCTCCAAGGCCTTTTCATAATCACCCTTTTTATAATAACTTGTTCCCATATTAAAAGCCAATGTCTCCGATTCAGGCAAACCTAAGCTTGCCTGATGATACTGCTCAATTGCCTGGTCAAACTTTCCTTGGTGATAGAGTTGTTTTGCCTTTTTCATTGCCTCTTTGGCTACAGAGGAAGTTGCAGCAAAACAGGAATCTATATTTTGTGATAATAAGTAGATAAAGAAAATAACCGTTATATAATTTTTAATTTTTTTTGCCCTGCTCATACTTTTCTTCTACTGGTTACTAACCATTCTAAAGCTAACAAAATCCAAGCACAAAGTAAGGGAATTTGAAAACGTTCTTCGTATTGTTTGGCCATTTTTGTCTCTAACTGTCTTTTCTCAAGTTGAAAGATACGCTGACTATACAATAAATCCAGTCCAAATTCTTTTGACTGGGCACGCACATAGCTACCGCCGGTCAATAAAGCAATCTTCTGTAAAGTCTCTTCATCAAGTCGTGTCTTTACTACCGCACCTGTTCTGTCTTTTAAAAACACTTGATTACCTTTTTCATCAACTAAAGGAATTAGCTCACCTTCTGGTGTGCCAATTCCAATACAAAAAATCTTAATTCCTTCTTTTTTTGCTAATTCAGCTGCTTTCATTGTATCACCTTCGTGTGCTTCGCCATCAGTAATCAAAATAAGTACCTTGTACTTTTTTACTCCACTTTGAAAACTTTCAATAGCCCGATAAATAGCTGAAGCAAGACTAGTTCCGCCACGAGGGATGGTATTTACATTGAGGTCTCTTACTGATAGCAAAAAACCATTATAATCAACAGTTAGTGGACACTGCACAAAAGCAGTACCACTAAAGGCAATTAGACCTATTCTATCACCAGATAATTGCTTGACAAAATCTTCTAAGGCAAGTTTTGTGCGCTCTAGCCGGCTTGGCTTAATATCTTCCGCTAACATGCTCTTTGACACATCTACTGCTACCATAATGTCTAACCCTTTGCGCTTGACCTCTTGCCAACGAAAACCCCACTGCGGTCGCATAAGTGCAACTACTAAAAAAACAAGACTACTTACTAAAATTATCTGTTTTACATAAAGTAACTTTGGATTGAACGTTTTAGTCAATATTGATATTAATTGCTTATCTGCAAACTTCTCCAATGCCTTTTTCCGTCTTTGGTTAGCCCATAGATAAAATAAAACCAGACCTAAAATAAGCCATATTAAATTTACGTATCCAAAAGCTGCCCAGCGCATCCTTAAGGTAACCTCCTTAAAAAGGTATTCGCCAGTCCTATTTCTGATAAAAGAAAAACCATACTAACTAAAACAAACCCAGAGAACTTCTCTTCATAATCAACAAAACCTCTTTCCTCAAAACGGCTCTTTTCCATACGGTCAATAGCTGAATAAATCTCTTTTAGTGAGTGTGTGTCTGTAGCACGGAAATATAAACCGCCGGTTTTAGAAGCAATCTCCTTCAAAGTATCCTCATCAACATCTATCTTCATTGGTTGGTAAATAGTATTGCCAAAAAAATCCTTAACTGGATACGGTGCAAGTCCTTTTGTGCCTGCCCCTATGGTATATACTTTCACCTTTAAAGCCTTGGCTGCCTCTGCAGCAAGACGTGGAGAGATATTTCCCGCATTGTTCATTCCGTCTGTCAAAAGGATAACTACTTTGCTTTTTGCCTGCGAATTTTCCAAACGTTTTAAAGAAACCATAATTCCTGAGCCAATAGCTGTTCCATCTTCAATCATTCCTATACTTAACCTCTTAAGATTCTCAAGTAACCAAGCATGGTCTAATGTCAAAGGACTAACTGTATAGGCACGCCCAGCAAAAGCTACAATGCCCATCCGGTCATATCTTCTTCCTAAAATAAACTCTTCAACTACGTTTTTTACTACCTCTAAACGATTTGCCCTTTTACCATTTAGAGTAAAATCCTCTGCTAACATACTACCGGAGACATCTATTGCTAAAATAATATCTACTCCTTCAGATTCAATACGGCTGTGTTGAATTGGTAGGCGGAATCTACATAAAGCAAGTGCTAGTAAAATAAGACTAACTAACCTAAAGACCCAGAGGAATCTTAAAAAAATAATTTTTGGTGTCGCCTTAAGTGGCTTAAATATTTTTAGCGAGGAAAACCTTATACTGCCGTTATAAAAGAAGCGATTTCCCACATAGATTATTAAGATAGCCAAAGGGATAAGTAAAAGAAAAATTTTGTCTTGAATAATCATTTTTGTTCAATATTCTTTGCACCTGTTTCTTCAATAAGCATACGCGCAGAATCTAAAGAGCTATTTATTTCTTCTTTATCTGGTTGGTATTTGGCAAATTTTACTAAATCGCAATGTCCTAAAAAATTACCAAGGAGCTGTTTATGTTTATCTTCTAAACTTGTCTGATCACTGTTTAGCTTGTGTAGAAACTCCTCCGTAGTCATCTCAGGTGCCCGTATCCCAAAACGATTCTCAAGATATCTGCGGACTATATCAGAAAGTTCGAAATAAAAAAGCTTGTAAAGCCCTTTCTCAACATACTGCTTATTCTGTAATTCTTCTAAAGCCCTTAAGGCAATTACATCCGCAGGAATAACCGGAGGTTTCTTCTGTTTTTTCTTTCCCTTTAAAAAATATAGCAGAAAACATACAGCTAAAATAAGTAAAACCACACCCAATATTAGTATCGGCGATTTTTCTGTTATATCCTTCGGACCACGAATATCACGCAACGTCTCTTTTTGTAACGAATTTTCTAAGACACTTTTTACAGTAATAGTTACGTTGTTTGCTTTCAAAGTCTGCCAATCAGATTGCGCCTCTCTACGGAAACGGATACTTGGGGAATTGATTGTAAGGTTGCCACTTACGTAAGTATCCAAAATATACCATTGCCTCCAATAACTTCTACCTAAAAAAGTCTTCTTATTAAGGCCAAAATCTTTTATCGCTGATACTCCCAATGCTTCGGCAGTTAGATACTCTATTTCTACCTGCATATCTTTAGGCCCTTCTACTTGAACTTCGTATCTAAAATTGTCTCCGATGTTTAAAACATTTTTATTTACTATGGCTTTGACAATAATCTGATTTTGTTTTGCCTTGTTTTTCCAAAGAAAATAGATAAAGACAGTCCCACCGACTAGCATTAAAATAAAAAAAACTAAAAATAATCTTTTTTTTCCGATATACATCTTTTTTACTTTAGAAAAATTCTACATCTTCTTCTTTTACTGTCTGGCGAAAAATTTCTTGTATAATCTCTTGCTGTTTCATATGCCGATAGTCTGCTTCTACCTGTGGCTTAATTTCTTCAAAAGTTGGCTGTAGACGATCTTTCTTATCTACAATTAGAAAAAGATAAAATTTATCTTTTATCTTAACCGCATCACTAAGCCAATCTTTATCATGTTGAAAAAACGAATTTATTACTTGTTGTGCCTGACCAATATCAGGAATCTGCTGTTCATTCTCGTAAACAGTTACTTCTTTTGCCTGTGGCTCTTTTTCTTTTAACTTTTTTGCTATCTCTTCTTTTTTATCCAAATTATCAAAATCAAGATAACGAATTTTCACCTGCGCAGGTTGACTGTATCGGTCTTTATTTGCCTGATAATATAACTTAATGTCTGTTTCACTTAAATTAGACATTTTCTCTTTAATCCTGTCAGATAGAAAACGTTCTACTATCATTTGTTTTTTTATATGCTCAAAAGTTTTACGCAATTGCCAGTCGGTATCTAAACCTAACCTGATTGCCTTCTGGAAAATAATCTCTTGGGCAACATAATCTTTGATAAACTCTTTTCTCTTTTGTGGGTCATCATATTCTTTCCGAGCCCATTCTGGAATAAATGAGAGAGCTTCTTCTATCTGGTCTCTGGTAATAAACTTTTTGTTTATGCGTGCAACAATATCTTTTTCTTCCTTAGGTTTTGCCCCTACTGCTGTGCGTGCCTCTAACTCATATTTAGCCTGAGAACTTAAACCAATATTTTCTAATGCTGTCACAATTTTTTGCCCCATCTCATTAGCAAATTGTGCATTGGGAAGCAATAACTCTGCCTTGTAAAAACAACGCAGAGCTTCTTCATACTGTTGATTCTCTAAATAGATATTTCCCAGCTTATACAGAATCTGTGCCTGTTGTTCTTTGGTAAGCGTTGCTTTATCCAGGTATTCTTGAAATGCCTCTGCTGCCTGTTTCTTTAGTCCCTTGGTTAAAAGTCTATTTGCAAACTCCAACTGAATACTTAAATCTTCAATGGAAGAAGTTTTTATGGCGGCTTTCAGTTGATACAACTGTATAGATACTAAGGCTAAAATAGCTATTAAAAATATTAAAACAATTACATTTAAAAACTTCTGCATCTAACGCAACCTCCTTTCCCGCATTCGGAAAAATTGGAAGAGCATTCGGTTATATGGTAAATCAGAACGCAGATTAATGCTATCTATACCAATGCGTTCGAAGGTCTTCTTAAGCCCTTCTTGAACTAATCGTGCCTGTTCTGCAAATTCGCTACGGATTTGCCTACTTGAGGTATCTATACAAGCAGTCACATCAGTTTCCGCATCTTCAAATTGCACTATCCCTATGTCAGGAATACTAATTTCTCTGGGGTCAGTAAGGGTAATTGCCACCACATCATGACGCTTATTAGCCACAGCTAATTGTTTCTCAAAATCTCTTTCGCTTAAAAAATCCGAAATGACGAAAACTACGCTTTTACGTTTACAAACCTTTCCAAGATATTCTAAAGCCATTGCGATATCTGTTTTTTTACTCTGACCAGTTAAATAAAGTGCATCACGGATAATCCTCAAGATGTGTCGTAAACCTTTCTTCGGCGGAATAAATTCCTCTACCCTATCAGAAAAAGCAAGGAAACCTACTTTGTCATTATTTCTTATAGCTGCTAAAGCTAATAAGGCACATATATGTGCAGCTAAAGTGCGCTTTAATTTCTGGCTGGTACCAAAGTAAATTGAGCCAGATATATCCATGACCAATAAGACAGTCAGTTCTCTTTCCTCAACAAACTTTTTGACATAAGGATGCCCCAATCTTGCTGTTACATTCCAATCAATAGTGCGCACCTCGTCCCCTGGTTGATAAGGACGCACTTCTTCAAATTCTATTCCTCGCCCCTTAAAGACACTTTGATATTGCCCACAGAACACGTCATTAACCATTCGGGAAGTAGTAATTTCAATACGACGAATCTGTTGTAAAACTTCTTTAGGAATCATAGATATTTTGTTAAGGAACTTCTATTTCTTCAAATACGCGTTTTATTATATCTTCAGATGTCTTATTTTCTGCCTCTGCCTCAAAACTTACAATTATCCTATGGCGCAATACATCAGGACCCACGGACTTAACATCTTGAGGTGTAACATAGCCTCTCTGCTGAAGAAATGCATAGGCTTTACTGGCAACCGTTAGATAAATGGTAGCGCGAGGTGATGCTCCGTATTGAATAAGGTCTACTAAATCTTTTAAATTGTAATCACTGGGTTTACGAGTAGCAAAAACAATATCCAGAATATATTTTTCAATTTTTTCATCCATATAAATTTCATTCACTACTTGCCTTGCTCGTTTAATATCCTTGGGACCAATTACTGCTGCAACTTCAATTTTTTTGTCAGTTACAGCATATTCCTTTAGAATTTTCTGTTCTTCTTCCCGAGAAGGATAGGTTAGGTTTATCTTAAGCATAAAGCGGTCAACTTGTGCCTCTGGTAATGGATAGGTCCCTTCTTGTTCAATAGGGTTTTGGGTAGCCATAACCAAAAAAGGCTCTTCCAGCTTAAAGGTCTGCTCACCAATAGTAACTTGGCGTTCCTGCATTGCCTCTAATAAAGCACTCTGCACCTTTGCTGGCGCACGGTTAATTTCATCAGCTAAGATAATATTGGCAAAGATAGGACCCTTTTTTGTAGTAAAGGTGCCGTCTTTGGGATTGTAGATTAGTGTTCCAATAAGGTCAGCAGGAAGTAAATCCGGGGTAAATTGAATCCTTTGGAATTTTGCCTGAATTGCTTCAGCTAAAGTTTTTACAGAAAGTGTCTTGGCAAGACCAGGGACACCTTCTACCAGAACATGCCCATTTGCTAAAAGTCCTATCAAAAGTCTATCAATAAGATAACGTTGTCCGATAATAACTTTTTCTATCTGCTGTCTTAAAACACTAATAAAAGCACTTTCTTGCTTGACTTTCTCATTAATCGCTGTTAGACCCGTATAACTCATAGACTCCTCCTATTTGTTTCTTGTTTTGTTCCTAATGACTCATTGCAGTTTACACAACGATAATCATAAAGTTCACCATCAGGTAGAACTAACAACAATATCTCCCGAACTGGCATTGACCTTTTACAGTTTGGACAATACAGGTAAGTAGCGCTCATGCGCTCAAATTGTCTTTGTTGATTGTCATTTTCTTCTGGAATAAACCACATGAGATTATGGTAAGGAATATTTATGAGGCCAAATTTGTTCTGTCCATTTCATAAAGTGCATTACCACACCAACGGCATTTTTTTTCATCCTCACGGTAACCATCTACCATAAGACACTTACGACAACGGTAATTACCACCTGATGATTTAAATGCTCCGTACTCTTTCTGCAGTGCTAGGATATCAACATTTTTTAGAACATTCTCATGCATATACCTGACACCTCCAGAAAGTAAAAGGCAGATAAAAGGGTTGCCCCTGTTTAAACAGAGGCAACCCTTTTCTTTATTGTGTTATAGGATTAGTATTCACCACCTGGTGCTGGTGGCATGGGAGGAGTTTTTTCTTTTTCTGGGATATCACAGACCGCTGCCTCTGTTGTAAGCATAAGACCAGCGATACTGGCAGCATTCTGGATAGCCAGACGTACTACCTTTACAGGGTCAATTACCCCTGCTTTATACAGGTCACAGAATTCATTTTTATCTGCATCATAACCAAAGGCGTCTTTTCCTTCTTTAACTTTCTGTGCTACTACTACTCCCTCCACACCAGCATTCTCGGCTATGCGGCGAAGCGGTTCTTCTAAAGCACGACGAACAATATCTACACCTATCTTCTCATCACCTTCAAGCTTTAGAGCCTCAACACGAGGAATAGTGCGAAGAAGTGCAACACCGCCGCCAGGAACAATTCCCTCCTCTACTGCTGCACGCGTAGCATGAAGGGCGTCTTCCACGCGTGCCTTCTTCTCTTTCATCTCAGTTTCAGTAGCAGCACCCACATTAATTACCGCTACTCCACCTGAAAGTTTTGCCAGACGTTCCTGAAGTTTCTCTCGGTCATAATCCGAGTCAGTTTTTTCTATTTCTTTCTTTATTTGTTCAATCCTTCCTTTTATATCTGCGGTTTTTCCAGCACCTTCAATAATAGTAGTATTTTCTTTATCTACCTTGACTCTTTTTGCACGACCTAAATCTGAAAGTTGAACATTTTCTAACTTAATTCCTAAATCTTCCATAATGGCCTTGCCACCTGTCAAGATAGCTATATCCTGCAACATTGCTTTTCTTCTATCTCCATAACCAGGTGCCTTCACCGCACAAACACGCAATGTGCCTCTGAGTTTGTTAACTACCAATGTCGCTAATGCCTCACCTTCTACCTCTTCGGAGATAATTAAAAGCGACTTTCCCTGCTGAGCTACTTTTTCAAGTACAGGGATAAGTTCTTTTACAGAAGATATTTTTTTCTCGTGAATAAGGATATAAGGATCCTCAAGAACACACTCCATTCTGTCAGGGTCAGTAACAAAATAAGGTGACAGATATCCTTGGTCAAACTGCATGCCTTCTACTACTTCTAAGGTGGTAGCCATAGACTTTGCCTCCTCTACAGTTACCACACCGTCTTTACCTACCTTTTCCATAGCATCAGCAAGCAGATTACCAATAGTCTCGTCACCATTAGCAGAAATAGCAGCAATCTGACAGGTTTCTTTCCTGTCTTTTACTGGTTTGGCCATTTTCTTTAATTCCTCCACCACTACCTCTACTGCCTTGTCAATTCCACGCTTTAAAGCCATAGGATTAGCTCCGGCAGTAACATTTTTCATCCCTTCCTTATATATACTGTAAGTAAGAAGTGTAGCGGTAGTGGTACCATCTCCTGCGGTATCAGAGGTCTTCTCAGCAACCTCCTTTACCATCTGTGCTCCCATATTCTCATAGGGATCTTCTAATTCAATCTCTTTTGCAACGGTAACACCGTCTTTAGTGATAGTTGGTGAACCAAATTTCTTATCCAAAACCACATTGCGACCTTTGGGGCCCAAGGTAACTACCACCGCATCAGATAGTTTTTGGACACCCCGCAGTATTTTTTGCCGTGCATCTTCTCCAAAAGCAAGTTGTTTTGCCATAGATTCTCACCTCTCCTTTCTTTAAATTAATCATTAATAATTGCTAAAACATCTTCTTCCCTGATAATAAGGTGCTCTTCACCATCAATCTTTATCTCTGTTCCTGCATATTTTCCATAGAGAATGCGATCCCCTGGTTTGACCTCTAAAGGCTGAATCTTACCATCTTCAAGCACCTTACCTTTACCTACAGCAATAACTTTCCCCTCTTGGGGTTTTTCCTTTGCTGTATCAGGTAAAATAATACCACCTTTGGTTCTTTCTTCTGCCTCCAAAGGTTTTACCAGGATCCTGTCTGCCAACGGTGTAATCTTCATACCATCCTGCTCCTTTCTGTTAATAGGTTGTTGAACTTTACTATTATAACCTAATCTTTTTTGTGGTAAAATTGTTTTTTTACCACCAGAGATTTTTTTAGACAAAATTTTTTATTGCTTTCACCTCCTTCCAGATTAAACCATTTATCTTACTTAAATTTATTCTCAATTAATCTTGATTGTTTTAGTTGAAGGATAAGAACTCTTTTGTTTAGGGAGGTTTAACTCTAAAACCCCATTTTTATATGTGGCTTTTGCTTTTTTAACATCAACTTCCGAAGGAAGAGTTACTGTCCGTATAAAACTTCCATAAAATCTTTCTTGTCTAAGACAAGATTTTTCTTTAGCGCTTTTTGAATATTTCTTTTCTCCTTCAATAGTCAAAACTCTTCCTTCAAGTTTTAATTTTATATCTTTCTTATCCAAACCTGGCAAATCTGCTTTTACTACAATGTTATCTTTTGATTCGTGAATATCTAACTCTGGGGTCCAGAAAGCAAACTCCTTCTTAGAGCTACGTTTCTCTAAATATTTTTCAAAGGTAGAATCAAATAATGTATTTAAATTCTTTTGGAGTTTTTCTATTTCACTAAAAGGATCCCATATTTTTGGTGAATGGGGTTGCCATGGAATTAACTGCATGGAACACCTCCTTGACTGTAGCGGCACACAATTGTGCCGCTACAGCATAAAGAAAATATCCGAAGTTCTCTATTAACTTTTTATTTCAATTTTTTTAGGAATACTTGAAGCTACTTTCTGTAAAGTAACCTTCAGTATCCCATTTTCATATTGGGCTTCTATTTTTTCTTTATCAATCATATTACCCAAGATAAATTTGCGCATATACTCGTAGGGGCAGCGCTCACGATGAATAACCGTGTAACCTTTGGGAGGTTCACAACTTTTAGGTTTCCCTTTGATAATTAACTCATCATCCTGCAACTCAATGGAAATATCTTCTTTATTAAGTCCCACCATTTCTGCCTCTAAAATCACCTCTTTATCAGTCTGACGCACATTAACTAGAGGCTGGACAATTCTTTCACTTACCTGTTCATCTTTGTGTTTTAAGGCAGACATTATCTATCACCTCCTTTATATAGGAAGTTTTCGGATAATAAGGATTACTTTATTTCTAATTTTATTTGTTTAGGTTTTGCCTTTTCACTCTTAGGCAAAACAACCTCAAGAACGCCATTTTTGTAAGTAGCTTCTACCTTATCCGCCTGAACTTCTACAGGAAGGCGAATTGCCCTTTGAAAAGCACCATAGAATCTCTCAGTGCGGATATAGTCTTTTTCTTTTATATCTTTATCCTGTTTTTTCTCTCCCTTAATAAACAGAGTATCACCTTGAACAGTCACCTCAATATCATCCTTGGTAAGTCCAGGTATATCGGCTTTTACCAGAAGATTATCCTTAGAATCGTAGATATCTATTGCAGGGATCCAGGCACCATCCAGAAGTCCGACATGACGGCTGGTTTCCTGTGCAAGTGTTAGATTAAACAAACGATTCATCTCTCTTTGGATCCTTTCTAAATCAGCAAAAGGATCCCACCAATCTTGTCTCGGTCTCCAGGTAATCAGCGCCATAATCCATCCCTCCTTTCTTTTTTAGCACTCGTTCCACACAAGTGCTAATAATTGGTTAAAAATTTTTTAAGTACTCTTGTATATCTTTTCCTCCATCTCTAGAACGTATTTAAGCCCACTTAACTTAATCTTCTTTTCCTTCATAATATACCAGATGTGGCTGAGTTTGTTAAGTTCATTATGTGAATAAAGCCTTGCCTTACCTTTTTTGCGTGGTGGAGAAATTATAGACGCCTTATCAAGCTGCTTAAGCACCCATACTGGGATACCCAACAGCCTACTTACCACGCCACTAGTGTAGACGGGTTCATTATCATTAATCTGAACCTTATCTCCATAATGGACTGCTTTTTTCATTCCACTTTTTTTATATCACGATTTTCGAAATTTGTCAAGTATTTTTTTAAAAATTTTTTTCTATTTTCGAAATATTTTTTTCGATTTTGGCACTATCTATTGCTCCAAAAACTTTTAAATTTTAAATTAATTTTAATTGCACTTATCTATTATCTATCTTTATTGATTCTCAAAAAAACACTTCTTCAAAGATAATCAAACCTTTCTATAATTTGATATCAAAATAAGAGCTGGCTATGTTTCTAAACTTAGAAGCAAAGTTATCTATTTTTTATCAATATTTAGTAAAAGGTGTCTTAAATCTTTTATTTATTTTTATTGTAGTGGTATAATAGCACATTGTGAAAAATAAATTATAACAAAATAAAGGAAGTATGCAAGTGAATTATTTTCGGTATCTATTTGGAATAAATGCCTCAGAGATAAAGAAAACCTGTATAATTGTTCCACTGCTGCCTAAAAATTTAGATAGTTGTTTTGAAAAAATATACAACTACAGAGGTTTACTTTACTCAGTAATTAATACACAAAACTGTTCCATTATCCGTACAGGAGTGGGAGCAGGGCTCTGTGGCGATGCGATTTTATACCTAAAAGAGACACAAGCAAGTAATCTTATTTTATTTGGTTCCTGTGGTTTGGTTCGACCTAAAAATAATTTAAAGATAGGAAGCCTTGTTGCGCCAGAGAAAAGCTTTAACTTAGAAAGTTTTACCAATCTTTTGAGAAAAAATATTAGCTGGCAAAACTATTACCCTAATAAGATTCTGTTAAAAAAAATATTTACGGCAATAGAGGGAATATGTAAAGTTACTTCCGCAACCATTGGCTCAATCTATTTAGAATCACAATATCTAGAATTGTTTAAAAAGAAAAAAGTCGATATTGTGGAGATGGAAGCCTCTGCTTTTTTCAGTGCAGCAAAGAAAATAAAAAGAAAAGCAGCAGCTTTATTTTATATAACAGATATAGTGCCAGTAAAACCTTTTTGTCAACCACTAAACACGCAAGAGAAAATAACTTTAAACAAAATAATTACAAATACTTTATTAACACTATGTCATCTTTCATAACACAATATCAGCATCTTAAACTGATAAGCTCTTTCGTAAAAAAGAAATTTAGACACTTCGGTGTAAACAAAAAACAAGAGATTATCCGGCTTGTTTATGAAATATGTAAAAGAGAAAACCTAAAACCTCAGACAGTCCTAAAAGATTTACCAGTGGGAGAATTCCACGCTTTAAAAGATTATTTAGTTTGTCGTCGTTTCCCCATTGCCTATGCACACAATCAAACAAGAACACTACATTTACCTAAATTAAAATTAGATAAAAGTAAAATCTTCGCGGCATCATCTAAAGATTTTTATCCACGAAAAATTATTGTGGAAAAAAGAGTCCGCGATTCAGTACTTACTAAAAAATTTACTTCTTATTTTCCAGATGCTAAATTAAAAGAAATAGACACTTTAAAATCTTTTATAAAAAAATACCGTTGTCTTAAGGCCTTTGACTATAATCACCGAACAGATACTGTAATTATCATACATCAACCAGCGGATTTTTTTAAACGCTGTCCCTGTACCAAATATGCGGTGGGATGTAACTATAATATTTTTAATCTCAGCTTTGGCTGCATATTTGAGTGCACATACTGCTTTCTCCAGGAATACACCAATAGCCCAGGAATACTTTTCCCCGCTAATCTTGATTCATTTTTTGAGGCATTTAAAAATTATGTGGGTAATTTTAAAAGATTAGGCAGTGGGGAATTCTCCGACTCTCTTATGTTAGATAACGTTACTGAATACTCTCAAGAAATTATTGCCTTTTTTAAAAAATATCCAAGTGTTCTTTTTGAATTTAAAACTAAAAGCTGCCAAATAAACAATCTTCTGTCTGCGCGTCATAAAGGAAATATTGTTGTTGGCTGGTCATTTAACCCAGAATGCATTATTAAGGAAAATGAGTTTTATACTGCTAGTCTCCAACAAAGACTCATAGCCGCCCAAAAATGTGTCCAAGCGGATTACAAAATAGCCTGCCATTTTGACCCAATCATTTATTTTCAAGATTGGCGAAAAGAATATGAAAACCTTATTGAAAAAATTTTCAATTACTTAAAGCCCAAAGATATCGCTTGGATAAGCTTGGGCACTTTACGTTTCAATCCTGCATTAAAAACTATAATTGAAACACGTTTTCCCCTTAACAGGATCTTAGATGCTGAATTAGTTTATGGATACGACAGAAAATTACGCTATCCCGATGTCCTGCGCAGAGATATTTACCAGTATATGATTAGACTACTCAAAAAACACAACAAAAACATACCTGTTTATTTATGTATGGAAAATGTAAATATGTGGCGGCTAGTTGGATTGTCGTTGCCTCAACAAATTATTTAAATCTATAAAAATAAATCACTCATTAAAATTCACCTATAGTTACCTATCGGTTTAATAAAAACCTCTTTATTTGGTAACCGTCAACATTAACAGACATAACCTACTTTTTTGTGGAAATTAAAAATAAACTTTACTAATATTATATAAAGCTATCATCTATTATTTCTCTGTCTTTTCAATTTCAGAAAGAGGAAGTAAACTGTCTTCAATTTGTCTTTCTAGGTATTTCTCTACAAAACCAGGTATGGAATCACGAAGGCGTTGTTTAAAATCCGATTCAAGCCATTGAAAATTGATATTATTGAGTTCTCCTGAAAGTTTAAAATCGAAGGTAAGCATAGAAATTTCCTTGCCTACTAATCTTAGAAGTGGCTTAAATTTATTTGAATTCTGTAATAAATCTTTATGAATGCTTAAAGAAAGCTTACTAGTAACTAAATTATTATTACCAAGCCAGAAATCACCTGTTAAAATAATGTTTTTTGACCTTACGTTTAACTTATGTAGCCCAGCACCTTGTGAATTAACCTTGAAAAAGGAATGTGCGCGTTCAAAATTTACCTGAGTAAGCGGTAATGAAAAAGATGAACTCAACCATTTCAAGAACTCAAAATCTTTAGCATACCCATTACGGATAATAAATGATCCCTTTATCGCTTGCTCAGGGACATTTCTAAATTCTAATTGACCAGAGATTTTACCATATACCTTGGCAAAATGGATAACTAAACGTTCCAATTTATTGCTGGAAACATCTTTATATCTAATTGTTGTATTAACTTCGGGTATCGCTTTAGTTATATCTATCCAATTACGACCGTAAAGTATTCCATCATATAATCGGCTGTGGAAGTACGCAATCTTCGCTTTAAGTGGTGCACAGTTAATTTTTATCTTTAACTGTGATAAAGGAAGGAAATATTCGTTAGTTTCGGTGAGTATATTAAATTGAGCCTCACTAATATCTGCTGTAAGTAAAGGAAAAGCCTGTCCATTTATCTTTACATTATTAAGTTTTATTTTCATATTCTCAAGAGGAGTAGTCTTAACATTTTTCTGTAAAAATAAAAATTCAACCAGAATATCTCCCGAAAAAATTTTTTCTCCGTAATGGCCCTGTATAAGTGTTTCTAAACGTTTTACATTTAATTGTTGTTGAGCGGTATCCTTAAGTCGTCTAAACTGGGCAGACAAATTAACATTGAAATCTATGGCCTTCTCAGAAGAAGATACTATAGAGCCATTAAATTTTACAGGATTATTGTTAATAGAAAAACTAAGATTATCTATATCTATTTTAGGAAAATCTTTAATATTAATCACACTATCTATATCTAAGATAAAAAGATCAACAACTGGTAATAAGCCACCTTTAGGCGGCGGCGGGAAACCTCTTAGAAAATTTTCAATACGTTCCTTAATACTCAAATATGGCGCAATGTAATTGCCCTCTTTAAATAAGGTATTAATAAAACAAAACCCTTTTGTTCGAATGATTCCTCTGGTTATATTACCCCATAGTTTTGTATAAAGATTTTCTCGAATGATTTCAATATTATCAAAAACAAAATCATTATCACTAAATCTTCCGTAAGCAATAAATTCCCACGGTAAAAAAACTCTCTGCTGAGAATTAATGTAAGAAACCGCCCCGTAACTATAAAAATTATCATTTTTCAACTTCAGGTAAAAACGTATTTCAAAATTATCCGAAGAGACTTGTTTTAATTGAAATTTTTTTACAATAAACCGTAAATCTTTTTTGGGTAAATCAAGAAGTAACTCAATGACCTTTTTACCATAAAGTGCCAGGAAATTCCTGAATACTTCTTCTTCAGTATTTACCTCATAAAAGCATATATCGGTTATTTCAATTTGTCCATAACGGATAAACTTAATTATGGAAAATTTTACCAAAACGAGAGGAACGGAAAAGATAGTTCTATTCACCGCCTCTTTGTTTTCCACTAAAGAGATGTTTTTAAGAAATATAAAATTAGGGGGTAGGTAAAGGACACGCTCAACAAAGAGCTCTTGGGGTAAATAGGCTCTACCAATCGTGCGTAAGGTATCTTTAAGAAAACCAAGTGTAATATTTACTATAATTAACGCGGAAAGTAGAACTAATAAAATAACACCAGTAAAAAATATACGTTTTTTTAATTTAGTAGTTGATACGCGCAAAGAGTTCACCGTTTATGGAGAATTCAACTTTATCAATGAAGTAGCGAACACAAAGTTTGCGCTTTAAAGCAGATACATAAGAAATTGTCTTTGATTCTCTAAAAACTAAACTGAGTCGTTGGCAGGATATTATTAGTTGTGTAAGTTTTTCTGTAGTAGATTCATCGCCCAGATACTGGGCAATTTCCCGTAAATAACATAAAGCAAAAACAGAAGCAACAGAATCGGGGTAACGATCAATAAACTTTAAAAAAGTGGTGGTTGCCTGTCGATAGTTTCTTTCTATAAAATAATATTCTCCAACTGCAAAAAGAGCCTGTTCACTATACCGCGAAGAAGGAAATTGCTCTAAGAGATTATTAAAATACAAAAAAGCAAAATCAAGATTACCACTTTGTACTTGTTGGCTAGCTAAACTGAAGAGCTCGTATTCACTAAGAGAAGGTATCTGTGCCCCTGCAATCAGAGGACAAATTAAAGTAAAAATAAATATAAAAACATATTGTAATTTTAGCATATTAATCTTCTCCTCATTTTTTATATTATACCGCCACAAACTGTCCTGGTCAATTTTTACTTAAATAACAAAACAATTTAGAGATTTTGTATTAGGAAGTCTGAAGAAAGTTTTTTCCTCATATTTATAAAATCTCTAAACTAACGGTGGAAGAGAAAACACTGGATGCTGAACCTGTTGAAGATAAGCTATTAACTCTTCAGCAGTAGTAGCAACATCTTCATCAGCAATCTTCTCTAATAAGTCGGGAATCTTTAGTTCCTCGCACCGTCTCTTTAATTTATCTGCCAACAACTGTTTTAACTCCTTAGGCATCCAAACCACTCTTTTTAAACCATCTTCTGCAAGGATAAACTTCTTACTTGTCAAATAAAGTTTACCGACTCCTAAAAAACCAGGTGTCTGAACCCCTCCTCCTACTGAACCAGCTAAACTAGTAAAAGTCATTCCTACTGGTGTCATACCACTGTAGTCCCTATGCACAACCATTACTCCGTTCACTTCTGGAACAATTGCTACAATACATTCAAAGCACCCACAGGAAGATTGTGGACAATCCATCAATGAATACATACTTACTCGTTCTATTGTTTTGTTAGATCTCTCATAGATAAACTGGTTTATCTTTTCCCATTGCCCCAATCTTTGATCAAGCAGCTTTCCTTTTTCCAAAGGTTGATTAGGCCCAGTAGGGTTAATCTCGTAGGATGCCTTCGCGTCTAACCAAGAATACGCACCACAAAGCCCTAGTCTTTCTGGAGTAATAATACAAACATGATTAGGAGCAAAACTTTGACATAAAGTACAACTGTAAAAAGTTTCTACGCTTTCATCAGTCATACCACTTATCCGCTCATCTCGCTCGTCAAAGACCTTTTTGGTAGCTGGCAATAATCGCTGAACGTCTTCTTGTCGCGTATAAATCTTTACCTGCACTTTATCTACAATTGCGCTAAATTCTTGATGTAACATAGCGTGGAGAATTTTTCCGATGTGCTTTAGACGAAATCCCTTGTTGAACGCCTCTTTAGATATCCGAATCCAAATCATATCACGTTGACCAATATGCATTAAACCTTGGGCGTAGTTAATGAAACGATGAATCTGTCGTTCTAAAATTGGTTCAAAGTCTTTTATCATCTTTCTTCCACCGACTTCCACACAGATAGCCAATGGCATACTCTTTTTTTCAAAAGGCAGCTGGTCAATATCTTCGCCTATAATCTGACAACTACCATCAATTATTTCATCCATATTTTTTACCGTAAGAAATTCAAAAGCCACCGATGCCTTTCCACCAAACTCAACATAAAGCTGTTCTTTACGGACACGCTCACCTTCAAATGCAGGGGCATAGGCAACAGGTATATCTATTTTGTTAATCTTGACTTTAATACCGCGAATTTGAATACATTTTTCTACAATTTTAGTATAATCTTTTTCTGTAACTAATGCTTCATGAAGAGTAGTCTGGATTTTTCCTAATTGTGGCACTTCTAAATCCGTAATAATTGGAAATCCGAAAGCTAAAACCCCTAAACCTGTAGCAACAATTACTTCATCGAGATAAGACAGCAGTACTACAAACGCGGGAACACGATTCTTGATATACTCGGTAATACCCTGCCATTGTCCAGGCTTGTATCCGCCATAGATCAAAGGCGCACGCACAGCAAAATTAACTGCATAAATAGCAGACAAGTAATCTTCTCCCAATGGCACAATGTAGTTATCTAAACCAATTTCCACTTTTTTCTCTTCTAGTTGTTTTTTAAAAGAAAACCCTTTTGTTGACCCTACTAAGATACTAACAATACTTTTAGATTGAAAATCCCGCACAAGCTGCACTGCTTTGTCTGCGTCCTGGGCAGGACCTAAGATAACTGCAATCCCAGCAATTCTTCCATCTACCAACTGTATTCCTAACGAACGTAAAATATTATCTGGCAGAAAACCGATACAACCTTTTGTGGGATGCAGGCCTAATTTTGTGTTAACAGATGCCAAAACCTCCTCATATAAAAGAGTGGCTATTCCTTTATTAAGGATTCCATCTAATGCCTCAATAAAAAATCCTTGCGAAGTAGGTTTATTAAAAACTAATCTCTCTGCCTCTGACAGAACCTCTAAACAATCGTTCGCGGTTTTTACTTCTTTTTGTAAGAGGGCCAAAGATAACGGTAGATAGTAATTAGTATGAGGAAAAGATACAGTGGTATCTTTTCCTTTTTCGGTAATAAACTTATCCAAAGTCTCTTTAGTATGCTTCAATATAGCCTCTGTCCCTTTTGTTCCTGCTTGCACCAAGATATCAATTGACATTTGTCCTCCTTAAAAATCGTATTGTTTCAACAAGACGCTCTGCCTGTTGTGTAGTTGTCCGCCAATCCTTAAATTTCACTTCCTCGTTAGGTTGACAACAAACAGAACCACAAGCGAAGATATATGGTTCAGAAGTTGCCATATCTTTGTCAACTACGACTGCATTATTAACAAGGGCCATACCTGTATCTTCTAGGAAGTCAGTGGCTGGTTGCTTTTGCCCCATTACCCCTATCCAACAAACACCGATGATCTTTCCGTTGTCTAATTTAATCGCCTGAACACCTGATTCCCCGATTATCTCAACAACTTTAGTAGGAATCACCTCTACCATAGATGAAGAGAAGTCTACTTTTTGATTTGTTATAAGTTTCACTTCAACTCTTTTTTTTATTAGTATATCAATGACTAAGGAAGTAAAATGGTTAACTCCTAATAAAGCTACCGTATCCTGAGTAATAGTATTTTTTAACTGCTTGAAATCTGCAAGGCTATCAAATACGAAAACACCATTTTTGTTAATACCTACTATATCGTTAGGCAAAACTGTTTTTGTACCGGAACAGATAACTAAATAATCGTAATTGATAGTATCTCTCTTTTCTTGATACCGAAAAGACACCGACTTACGTTTAGAGTTGACTGACACTACCGTATGTTCAGGTAAAAAGAAAATATTTCGTTTCTGATAATCCTCCTGCCCTAAGACAAACAATTCTTTCTCTTTTACTTTTCCTTCCCAGAAAGAAAAAAGTTTTCTGCGGTCATAAAAAGGATATTTTTCCTGACTTAGTATAGCTATTCCAATATCATCTTTAAACACTTCTCTTAACTTGTAAGCAACCGTATGTGCAGCAACAGACCCTCCCACGATTACAAATCGTTGGTCAAAATTATCCTGCCATTTTTCTATGAAGTGTTCGGTAATATCCTGTTTCTGCTGTGCCATAGTTTCTAATTTTACAACCCAGCGGCATCTAAAAGTGGCAAAACAACTTTGTTCCAGCCAATAGGCATAATATGAATACCCTGGCACATTGGTTTTAATTGTTTTATTAAACAAGAGGCAATTTCCACTGACTTAGCAACTCTGTCCTTAGCAGATTCTATTTCTTTAATCAGTTCTTCAGGAACATTTACTCCCGCAACATTTTTATTCATAAATCGCGCCATAGCAGCGGATTTTAGTAGAACAATTCCTGCCAAAATAGGTATTTTAAGGTGTTTTACCCTATTTATAAAACGTTCAAAAACAGCTATATCATAAACTGCCTGGGTTTGAAAAAATTCTGCACCAGCTGCAATTTTCTTTTCCATCTTAGCAATCTGTGGTTCAAGGGGCTCTGCTCCGGGATTAACTACCGCTCCTACGCAGAATTTAGGGGGGTGTCCCTCTAATTTATTGCCTTTCATATCAAACCCACTCTGTAACTTTTGAATTACCTCTAACAGCTGCACTGAATCAAGATCAAAAACAGGTTTTGCCTCAGGATGATCACCGACAGTAGGATAATCTCCTGTAAGTACAAGAATGTTTTCTATCCCCAGTGCCGCAGCAGAAAGAATATCTGACTGCAAGGCAAGCCGATTACGATCCCGACAAGTTACTTGGTAAATCGGTTCAAAACCTCTCTGCTTAAGTAATGCGCACACAGCTAATGACCCAAGACGCATTACTGAACTCTGTAAGTCCGTAACATTTATAGCATCTACTCGCCCACGGATTGTCTCTATGTCTTCAAATAATCGTGTGGTCTCAAATCCTTTAGGAGGACCTATTTCAGAAGTAATTACAAATCTCGCTGAATGGATTTTCTCTTTGAAAGTCATCTCTTAAAGAAAAAAACTCCTACTCTAAAAAAATTTAAATAAAACGGTTTTTTTATTGTAACTTTTTAGTTCTTACTTGTCAATTGCAAAACCTTTTAAGTTGTATCAGAGATATTTTATGTTGTCTCTCTTAGACTTACCGGGTAAATAGTTATTTCTGAAGTTTTACACTAATTAGCTATTCCTTAACTTATTGTGCTTAATTTTATCCCAAGAAATTATTAGCTGTTGAAAATTGAATGTAGTTATAAAGAAAAAATTTTAAATGCTGGCCTGAAATTAAGACTAGGTATTTATTTTTATTATCTTGAATATCTTTATTCTCTTGAAATACTAATTATCTTATAACGAAGTATTCCAGCAGGGACCTGAATTTCGCAGATATCGCCTACTTTATGATACAACAACCCTTGACCAATTGGGGAGGAAACAGAAATTTTATTTTCATTAAAATCAGCCTCTTCCTCTGAAACAATTAAATATGAAATTCTTTCATGCGTATCTATATCCTCTAACTCAACGGTTGCCCCCAAAAGAACTTCATCAGAACAAATATCCTGATCCTCTATTATCTGTGCACCAGCTAATTTCTGCTCTAACTCGGCAATTCGACGTTCATTAAGCGCTTGTTCTTCTTTTGCAGCATCATACTCTGCATTCTCACCCAGGTCTCCGTGGGCACGAGCTTCAGCAATTGCCTTGGCTATTTGGTGTCTCCGAACATTCTTAAGATAATTCAGCTCTTCATATAGTTTTTCATAGCCTTTCCTTGTAAGATATAACGTCATATTTTCCTTTCCCTTTTTGATTTTACAAATTATGTTTGTGTCTTTACCAAAAATAGGTGTTTTTAACTACTAATATAGTTATTCTACTTTTTTTTGTTTTAATTAGCAAGGCATAATTTTTAATTAATTACAATAGAAATACTCTGGCAAACTTTTTCTTTATAGCGTTAGCTGATCTAATCTAGTATTAATTTTTTTGCCAGCTTCAAATAAATTAGAGGATTTTATCTTTATATAATACCGACGGAGTTGTTACTTATTATGGACACATTGGTCTTGATAAAATATTTTTTACATTCTTAACCAGAAAGTGCTTGACGGCTTAAAACTAAAATTACTTCTAAGTGTCTGGTATGTACAAACATATCTACGGGAATCACTTGTTCAAGATAATAGCTGGTAGTTAATTGTTTAAGGTCGTAATACGCGTTATATGGGTTGCAACTGACATAAATTATACGTTGTATCTTGCAGTTTGTCAGTATATTTACAAAATCTTTGCTAAGTTGCATACGTGGCGGGTCAAGAACAAGTATATCATAGTTAATGGGTTCTGATCTTTTCATAAATTCATTCGCATCTGTACAAATAAATGAAACATTCGTTAGCTTATTGAAAGCAGCATTCTCTTTAGCCAAAGTAACATTTGAAGGAGAATTATCTACACCTAATACCTCTTTTGCTTTAAGCGCAAGTTGCAGACTAATTCCTCCACTGCCACAAAAAAGGTCAAGTACACTTCTATTATCACACTGGCTTACTCTACAAATAAGTTCGTAAAGCAAGCTACAACAAAAGGTGTTTGATTGTAAAAACGTATTTGGACTTAAATAATAAACAATACCATTAAGGATTTCTTTTAGATAAGGCTTGCCAAAAACAAGATAGAGTTTATCGGTTAAACTTATATCTGCCTTGCCAGTATTAAAACAAATGTAGAAACTATCTATAATATTTTTGTCCCTTATAATTCTGGTAAGTCGTTGGAATTTATTTTGCTGTTGTTTAAAATCTTTTTCATCTAATGCCATTACCAGAACAGCCATAACCTCGCCAGTTGTTTTGGCATGGCGTAGACACAAATAGCGTAGTTGGCCTCTATGGGTTCTACTATTATATGTAGTAAAACCTTCCTCTCCTGCCCAGCTTAAGATTGGTTCGGTGATTTCTTTTAGATTAGGCATAAATATCTTACATTCTTCTATTGGAACAATCTTATTAAAATTTCCTTTGGTTCGAAGACCTATCGCCAACTTACCCTTGTTATCGGTAATAACAAAATCCATTTTGTTACGGTAATAATAAATCTCTGGAGAGGCAATAACTCCATCTTGTTTCTTAATATTAAAACAACCAAATAGGTTTTGACAGTAGTTATTCTTCCAAGTAAGTTGCTGTTGGTAGTCTTGACCTATCCAATCGCATCCTCCACAGGCAGGAAAATAAGGACAGTTCTTCTCTACACTATCTTCAGATACTGTAGGAGAAATTACCATTCTTTAAAGATAAAAAATACTGCTGCGATAATCAGGACAAAGCCTACAATATAATTCCAGCGGAGTTTTTCGCCTAAATAAAGAATAGAGAATATTGAGAAAATAATGAGGGTTATAACTTCTTGAATAGTTTTAAGTTGAGCAGCGGTAAATTGCTGATATCCTATTCGGTTAGCGGGAACCTGAAAACAATACTCTACAAAAGCAATCAACCAGCTTCCTAAGATTGCTAAGGGTAAAGGAGATTTTGTAAATTTTAAATGCCCATACCAAGCAAAGGTCATAAATATGTTGGAAATAGTAAGCAGAATTATTGTTTTCATTTAAACCACCTTCCTGTATAAAAATTTTAGAAAAATGAAATGATTCTAAAGTGCAAGAGAAACGAGATTACGCATAAGCATCATAACTGTAAGGGGCCCTACACCTCCTGGCACGGGAGTAATCCACTCAGCACGCTTTTCAGCTTCTTCAAATTCTACGTCTCCGACAATCTTGTCATCAACTTTGTTAATCCCTATGTCCACAACAATAGCACCTTTTTTAATCCATTCTCCTTTGATAAGGCCGGCTTTACCCACTGCTACGAATAAAATCTCAGCCCTACGCACATGTTCTTCTAAATGTCCATTTTTTGCAGTGCCAATATGACAGACGGTAACAGTTGCTAATTTATCCAATAAAAGTAGTGCCAAGGGTTTTCCTACAATCTCACTATGTCCAACTATTACTACCTCTTTACCTTCTAAATTTACACCAGTAGAATTAACTAGCTCAACAGCTGCTTGGGCAGTGCAAGGAACAACTTTACTTCTACCAAAAACAAGTCTTCCCATATTAACAGGGTTTATCCCCTCTACATCTTTATCTGGACTTATAAACTCACTAATTTTTTTATAATCAAGATGTGTCGGTAAAGGCAATTGCACAATAATACCATGAACTTGTGTATCATTATTCAAACCATTAAGAAATTCAATAAACCTTTCTTGTGAGATTGAATAATCAAGTTTTAGCAATTGAAATTCAATGCCCAGAAGCTCTGCGTTCTTCTTCTGGGATCTGGTATAAATCTCAGCAGAGGGATTGTCTCCTACTTGAATACTAACAAGACAAAGTTTCGTAGTGGATGAACTTATTCTTTTTGACAAAGTATCTCTTATCTGTGAAGCTATATTCTTACCCTCTAATAATTTTGCCAACAGCTACCTCCGTAATTTTTCGCATCCGCTGTATTGCTTTTTTTTTCTTCTCAATTTCCTGGTGAATCTTAACTGCAAGCTCTTTATCTTTCAAACCATTTAAGTTAATTTCTACGTTGTAGTAAGCACTAGAAAAAGCTGACTCAAGCAATACTGCAGCTACTGCCACGTCGCTAATCAGATTTTTATTACCTTTTTTCACTAAAGGTGTACATACACGCATTCCTTCGTAAGCAAGGCGGGCAATCATCAAAGGTACATCTACTGCTTGACGTATATCTTTACTTAAAAAAGCCTGCACATCTAAATCAACCAATGCCAAAAATTCATGGCGCAGTTTCTCGGATTTTTCCAAAAGTAGCTGTAACTGTTTCTCAAAACGTGCGTATTGGGGTTTACCAACAGTAAAATTTATCACCATACTAACAAGCGCCTGCCCACAACTTGCCACCAAAGCGGCAGCAGAGCCACCGCCTGGCGCTGCTATACGGGCAGCAAGGTCATCAAGATATTGCTCTAAAGAAGTATCTTTATAAAATTTCTGATTAATCATGAAAAGGATTTTAAAATTACCGCTCTATTTGAAAGGCATCTTTTATATATTCATATATTATCGAATTGCCACTTAATCTGATTGCTAATACGTCAAAACGACAAACACAATCAAGCCAATTTTGTTCTTCTAAAAATGCCTCTGCAGCGTGAATAATCTTCGTCCGTTTCTTAATATCTATTGCCTCTTGTGGTAAACCAAATTTATCAGAAGTGCGTGCCTTTACTTCAATAAAACAAACAACGTTTTTATCTTTTGCTACTATATCTATCTCTGCACCTGACCTTCGAATATTACGTGCAACAATTTCTAATCCTTGTTTTTTTAGGTATTCGCAGGCCAGTTCTTCTGCTCGTTTACCAAATGGTAAATTGGAACTAAACACAACAAAAACTCTTCCGGTGAAAAAAACTTAAACCCCAAACTGCTATTGCCTGACGGTGACATTGGGTAGCATAACCTTTATGTTGCTTAAAGCCGTAAGCAGGTAAAATTTTATCATAAATATCCATAATTCGGTCGCGAATAGTCTTGGCAACAATAGAAGCAGCAGCAATGCTTTTAGATTTGGCATCTCCATTAATTATGCAGGTTATAGGAAAACTACAAGAAAACGCCGTCGGCCCATCTACTAGAAGATGAATCCGAGATTCTTCAATTTTTGGTAACCTTCTTAACAGATTACCCACTGCCTGCTCCATTGCACACTGTGTTGCAGTAAGAATATTTATACGGTCAATTACAGCCTCGCTAACTACACCAATTCCAAACACAGATTTTTCTACTAGCTCATGAAATGACTTTAATCTTTGAAAAGAGGAAAGTTTCTTAGAGTCATCAATTCGATTTAAGAAATTAAATGTCTTAAGATAAACCGCAGCTGCTACTACTGGACCAGCTAGTGGTCCGCGCCCTGCTTCATCTACACCAATAATGATATCTCTTCCTAATTTAGAGAACTTGCGTTCATAATAAAGCATTGATGTAATAATAGAAAATGCTTTTTTTAAAAATATTATAACTATTCTGAAGTCTCAATTTTTGTTGCACGCTTGCCAATTTTTTTTCGTAGATAATAAAGTTTTGCGCGTTTTACTTTACCACGTTTAATAACTTCGATACGCTCAATTACCGGGGAATAGAAAGGGAAGACCCTTTCAATTCCTTCACCATAGGAAACTTTTCTAACAGTAAAGACACTGTTTATTCCACTACCTTTTTTTGCAATAACTACTCCTTCAAAAGGATGAAGACGCACTTTATCACCCTCAGGTATTTTGGTCAATACCTTCACCGTATCACCTACGTTAATCTGAGGCATTTCCTTTTTGATATATTGTTGTTCGATTAGTTTTAGTTTGTCCATAGCTTATTCTCCTTTGCTAATCAGTTTCTTTAACAAATCTGGTCTTCGTTGTTTTGTCCGTTTAAGTGCCTGCGCCTTTCTCCAGGCAGTAATCAAAGCGTGATTACCACTTAGTAATACCGAAGGTACTTTCATCCCTTCAAAATTCGCTGGGCGGCTGAACTGCGGATACTCTAATAGATTACCTTCAAATGACTCAAAATTCAAGGAATTTTTGTCTCCCAACACCCCAGGAATTAACCGAATTAACGTGTCTATAACTACCATTGCTGGCAACTCCCCACCACTTAATACAAAATCTCCAATAGAAATCTCCTGATTCACAAGATGTGTTCTTACCCTTTCATCTATACCTTCGTAACGGCCACAAATAAATATAAGGTGCTTTTCTTTAGCCAGTTTTTTTGCCATCTTTTGAGAAAAGGTCTTTCCTTGAGGACATAGGAGAATAACCTGAGGTTTTGCTTTTCCTTTAATTTTGTTTGTTTTCTCCTTCTTTACCTCTTGTAAAATATGTCTTACTGCACTAAATATCGGCTGACAACAAAGAATCATTCCGGGTCCACCACCATAAGGACGATCGTCAACTTTGCGGTGTTTGTTTGCGGTATAATTACGTAAGTCATGCACAAATATCTGCACCATGTTTTTCTGCTGTGCACGTTTAATAATAGACTCCTGAAGGACCGCAGAAAACATTTTGGGAAAGATAGTAAGGATATCAATCCGCATATTTATTCCTTAGATTTAGCTATCAATTTTTAATAAATCTCTTCACTAAAATACTTCTCAAAAAATTTTTTCTTGAATTCAATAAGATTATCTTCAGTAATGGCTTTGTGAATCTGGCGCATTAATTGTTGATAGAAATAAACATTATGTAGGGAGACAAGCCGGGGACCGAGCATCTCCTCAGTATTAAACAGATGGCGCAAGTAACTACGACTAAAGTTAACGCAACAGTAACAGTTACATTCTTCATCAAGGGGCTTTAGGTCTTTGGCATATATGGAATTGCGTACAGTAATCTTACCGGTAGAAGTAAAAGCAGTCCCATTACGACCATAGCGTGTAGGGGCTACACAATCAAACATATCTATACCTAGAATAACAGACTCAATAATATCCTCTGGTAACCCTACACCCATAAGATAACGTGGTTTATCTTCAGGCAAAAATTGAGTAGTTAACTGAGTAATGTTATAAAGTAAATCTTTGGGTTCTCCTACAGACAAGCCACCTATCGCATAACCATCAAAACCAATATCTACTATTCTGTTACTACTTTCTTTGCGTAGGTGTTCAAAAGTCGCTCCTTGTACAATACCAAAAAGTTTTCTGTTGTTATTTGAAGCTGCCAGTTGGTTAAACGACAGTTTAGAACGGATTGCCCAAGCAGCTGTCCTGTTAGCAGCAATGCGCGCATGGTCTTCAGTACAAGGGTAATGAACACACTCATCAAGAGGCATAATAATATCAGAACCGAGCAAAGTTTGAAATTCTATTACACTCTCTGGTGTCAGAAAATGTTTCTGGCCGTCAATGTGCGACTGAAACGCTACACCGTCATCTGTTACTTTACGAAGTAAAGATAAGCTAAATACTTGGTAACCACCAGAATCAGTAAGTATGGGCTTTTTCCAACCCATAAAAGAATGTAGCCCACCTGCATTCTTGATAATTTCTGGTCCTGGCCTAAGTAAAAGATGATAGGCATTTGAGAGAATAATCTGTGCTCCACACTCATCTAAATCCCGAACCGTAAGAGCCTTTACGGTGGCTTGAGTTCCCACTGGCATAAATACAGGGGTATCTATCTGACCTCTGGGGGTTATTAACTTACCTAATCTGGCTGAACAATTTTTCTCTTTGTGAATTAAGATAAAATCGCTCATATTCAACCTAATAGATTTTCCTATTGTTTTCAAGAATATAATATGGTAGCATAAAATTATGTTGGAAGAAATAAAAAAAGCTATTGAAAATCAGCTCATTAAGTTTTCTTATTCATTAGGCGAAAATAGCAAATTAGTTAAACTCTCTCCACTTTTGTACAGACGACTGAAAGAATTTATTCTCCGGCCGGGTAAACGTTTAAGACCAATTCTTTTTGTATTGGGGTATCTTGCCTATAGCCGAAAACCTGCAAAAAATTATCTTAGTTGCGCTGTTTCTTTAGAATTATTGCATGATTTTTTACTTATTCACGATGATATCGTTGACCGCTCACCTCTACGTAGAGGCAAACTATCTTTACATACTCTCTTTGAGAACGACTTAAAAAAATGCAAGTATGCTAAAATAAAAGGAGAGGACCTTGCTCTAATCTGTGGTGATATTTTATACGCCCTTTGCTTAAAGCAATTTTTAGCTATAAAAGAAGACACGCATCGTAAAGACCATGCGCTACGAGAATTTCTCCAGGCCTGCTTTTTAACTGGCTGTGGTGAATTCCTTGAATTAGAGATATCCACGAAAGATATCTGGGCTGTCTCAGAACTACAAATCCTTCGTATATACGACCTTAAAACCGCCTACTATAGTTTCGCTTATCCCTTAACTATCGGAGCTATTCTCGGTGATGCAGCAAGAAGTGAAATAAAAAAGATTTTTGCCTACGGTACTTATGTTGGTAGAGCTTTTCAGATTTATGACGATATCTTAGGAATGTTCGCTGAAGAAGAAACTATTGGTAAGTCCTCTATAACAGATCTTGCTGAAGCAAAAAAGACGTTGCTTATCTGGTATGCCTATCAACATCTACCCAGTAATCGGAGAAAATACCTTACTCTCCTTTTAAGAAAGAAAAAAGTAACTGCCTCAGATTTAAAACGAATGCGCAAACTCCTTGTTGATTCTGCTGCTTTAACGTATTGTCAAAGAAAAATTGTTCTATTTTGTAATAAAGCTGATAAACTCTGCCAAAGTCTTTGTATACCCGCTTCTTACAAAAACGCTCTCACAGAATTATCTCACAAACTAGTATATATTCCTGCCAAATCTTTCTTTAAGAATAGTAGACTTACAAAATTAACATAGCATCACCGTAACTATAAAAGCGATATTTTTCTTTGATTGCCTCTTGGTAAGCCTTTTTTGCAAGTTCAGTGGAACAGAAGGCACAGACAAGCATAAATAAAGTAGTTTTAGGGAGGTGAAAATTGGTCAAAAGACAATCGGTCATCTTAAATCTGTACCCTGGATAAATGAATAAGTCTGTCCAACCTTCTCTTTGACCTGAGTTAGCAAAACTCTCCAAGCACCGGCAAGAAGTTGTGCCTACAGCGAAGATACGCCCTTTTCTTTGTCTCACTTGATTAAGAATATCTAAAGTTTGTTGGGGAATTTCATAATATTCGCTGTCCATCTGATGTTGTGTAATATCTTCTGTCTTAACAGGTTTAAAAGTTCCCAAACCTATATGAAGGGTAATAGAAACAATATTTACTTTTTTCCGAATATCTTTAAGTAAATTTTGGCTAAAGTGTAATCCCGCAGTGGGAGCAGCAACCGAACCTTCTTTTTTAGCATAGACTGTTTGATAATAACACTTATCCAAAAAAGTAGGAGCGCGTCTAATATAAGGTGGCAGGGGCACTTGTCCTATACTATAAATTCTTTTTATTTGTTTTGTGTTAAACAATACCTCTTTCTGTCCTGTCCGGATACAACTAATGTTTTTGGAAAAAGTTATTCTCTCTCCTATCTTTACCCGCGCCGGATGAATAAGTGCCTGAAAATATGCTTGATTACTGTCTTCTTTAATACGACGTAAAAGGAAAACTTCTACTATTCCACCAGTAACACGCCTACCGACCAAACGACAGTTAAGAACCTTTGAATCGTTTATTACTACTACGTCTGAAGGCTGCAAATAATTAATTATCTGTTCAAATATACTATGTTGAATTACTGTGGTTTTGCGGTCAACTACAAGCATACGCGCTTTATGCCTTTTCTTCAGCGGAAACTGTGCAATCAGTTCTTTGGGTAAATTATAATCAAAATCTGATAACTTCATTTTGAATTTAATTTCTTAACTTCGGAATTTGGATAATAAAAATCAAGAATTTGGCGATAGGAAAAACCTTCTTTTGCCATTGCGTATGCTCCCCACTGACACATCCCTACGCCATGACCCCATCCAAATCCTTTAAACATAAAACCATTATCTACTATAGTAACGCTAAAATAGGTACTCTTTAAGATATCTTGACCCACCAAATTTCGTAGTTCTGAGGCAGAAATACCTAACGCACTATCATCATAAATTATACGAATACTTAAAGCTCGTCCAAACTGATTTCTGGATAATACTTGAATGTTTTTAATCTGTTTAACAATAATACCTGCCTTTTTCATTGCCTTAATAAGGTTTTCTTGAGTAAGTATAATCTTCCAGAAGTAGTGTGGTGATTCTTTACAATAGGGGCATTCTTTTGCCTTTAATACTGGACATTTAATCTTTGGCCAAACAGCTTCTGCGTCTTCAGTGGCACCTCCACAAGTAGAAGAATAAAAGGCGGGTAAAATTTTACCTTGGTAGCAAAGAATTTCATCCTTTGTCTGAGCAACTGCTTCATTTATACGCAGACGCTCGGCAGCCAAACCACCATAACTTTGAGTAGAAATATCTGTGGTTAAATCGTAAGGTTTGTTCTGTGATTCTTGCTTGCGATATAGTGCATACGTTCGAAATACCACACAATGCGCTTTAAGTGCTTCCATTGGCCAGTGGTGTGAAATCTCCCGCACAGCAATACCCTTAATATATTCTTCTAACTCTAAGATATTAATTAGACGTAAACCTTTTTTGTGAAGATTAATTGTAATAGTATTTCTATAACCCCGATTGTTTACCCAGATAATGTTTTCTCCAGAGGCTTTAATAGTAATAGAATTGCTACCTAACAACCTTTGCCCGAAGTACATTTTATTATCACGTTTAGAAAACACTGCCCGCAAATAATTACCCGAAAGAATTACTCTATCTGTCTGATTGTCCTTAATAGTAAAAGGTCCTGTTACAGAAATATCCACCTTCCCAATACTTTCCAAGAGTAAAACCCGTACTGATTCCGCCCAAACTAACGGTAGACTAAAAAAGCCGACCAGTAGTATACATCCACCAATGCAAATAAAAAAATTGCGGCAAGAAACCAAATTCTTTCTTATTGCCGCCGAGACCATATCCAAAATATAATAGTAAGTAGAAGACTTAATAAAAGACTGGTAGTTAAAGGAAAGTAAAAGGTAAAATTTTTTCTTTCAATCAAGATATCCCCGGGTAAACGCCCAAGAAAAGGTATCTTATGTGCGACTAAAAGAACAAGGCCCAAAATAATAATAACCGAACCTAAAATAATAAGAATCTTTGCTAATTCCTGCATAGTTTATTTTATAAGTTTTTTGTCTTTAAAATAAATTAGAATAATTCCTGTTGTTTCTCATTGCTAACCAAACCCAAGTGTTCATAAGCCAGTTTAGTAACGGTGCGACCACGAGAAGTGCGTTTAAGATAACCTGCTTTAAGTAAATAAGGCTCTATTACATCAACAATAGTATCTTCTTCTTCATTAAGTGACGCTGCTAATGATTCTATACCCACAGGTCCTCCATCAAATACCTCAATAATTGTGCGTAGCACTTTCCTGTCCATTTCATCTAAACCTGCCTGATCAATGCGTAATTCATCTAAACTACGACAGGCAATAGAAAAAGTAATTGTTAAGCTATTAGCTACTTGGGCATAGTCCCTTACCCTGCGAAGCAATCGATTGGCAATACGTGGAGTTCCCCTTGAACGTCGAGCAATTTCTTCCGCTGCCTTCTCTTCGATAGCGATATTTAAAAGCTTTGCAGAACGTTTTACTATTTGGGTTAAGTCATCAACTTCATAAAAATCTAAATGGTGAAAAATACCAAAACGGCTACGTAAAGGTGAAGAAAGAAGTCCGCTACGAGTAGTTGCTCCTACTAAAGTGAAAGGCTTCAGCCGAAATTTAATTGTCTTGGCATAAGGTCCTTTATCAATAACAAAATCAATCTCAGAGTTTTCCATTGCTGGATAAATAAACTCTTCTACTACTTTAGGAAGACGATGAATTTCGTCAATAAATAAAATATCTCCTTTCTCAAGATTAGTAAGTATCCCTATAAGGTCACCGGCTCGTTCAATAGCCGGGCCAGAAGTAGCGGTAATCTTAGCATGCATCTCATGGGCAATAATATGGGCAAGACAAGTTTTCCCCAACCCTGGCGGACCAGATAATAAAATATGCTCTAAAGGTTCCTTCCTCTGTCGTGCAGCAGCAAGACAAATCTTTAAGTTAGCAATCACATCCTTCTGTCCTATAAACTCAGAAAGTTTAGTAGGACGGAGAGAAAGATTCAGGACCGCATCTTCTTCTGTCTCTTGACCACGGCTAAGCAAAGAGATAGACTCTGGAATTGGATTAGTTGAAGTAATCTGCTTGTCAATAAATTCAAAAGAGGTTGCGGATTTTTTCCCTTTCTTATTCTGCTGATAGTTCTGGGCGTTCATTCTCAGGAACTATGTTGTTACGGTTACGAATAATCTCGATTTCACCAAATAACTGTTTCTGCACAGCAACAATCTCTTTCTGTCGAATAAGTTCTAAAATTGCTAAGAATGTAACAATCATCTCTGCTTTATTTTTCGCAGTTGAAAAAAGTGAGCTTAAAAAAATTGTCTCTTGAATAAGCAAAAGATGCAGAATATCATGAACTTTTTCCTCAATAGTAAATTCGTCTTTTACTACATTATAAAATAAATCCTTTGGTGTCTGTTCCATTGCCTTAGAAAAGGCACTAATTAAATCAAAAATACTCGCTTCGAAATACACTGGTGCTTCTTCAACAACTGTATCTTCAGTTACCTGCAAAGTAGCCTTCGGACGTTTAAATACTTCTTTTTGAGCTTGCTCCCGCTGGCGTAGTTCCTGTGCAATCTGTTTAAATCGTTCATATTCTAACAACTGCTGCACCAGCTCTGCTCTGGGGTCAACTATTTCTTGCTCAGCTGTTTGTTCTTCCTGAGCAGGCAATAGCATCTTAGACTTTATTTGCATTAAGGTGGCGGCCATCACTAAAAATTCTCCTGCTATAGCAAGGTCTAAAATCTTCATCAACTCTAAATATTCAAGATACTGTCTAGTTACCTCAGCAATAGGTATATCATAGATATTCAGATGGTCTTTTTTGACTAGATACAATAAAAGGTCTAAAGGCCCTTCAAAAATCTGCAATCTTATTTTGTAACTCATATCTTCATTGCCTGTCGCACTTCCTGAAGTGTCTTCTCAGCAACTGCTTCTGCACGCTGTCTTCCTTCTTTTAATATTAATTTAATTTCTTCTTGTTGGTTAAGAAACTGTCTTCTACGAATCCAGATTGGTTTTAACCTTTCAATAATCCTGTCTGCAAGCATCTTCTTACAATCTATACAACCAATATCAGCACTCTGACAGGATTCAGCTATCTGTTTTTGTCTATCTTGTGCAAAGATGGTGTAATAAGAAAAAACATTGCAAACTTCGGGATGCCCTTTATCTGTTCGTTTAATCCGTTGAGGATCCGTAATCATTACAGAGACTTTTCTGTAAATCTCCTCTTCTGTATCTGAAAGATTAATAGTGTTGTTATAACTCTTACTCATTTTTCTACCATCTACCCCTACTAAACGAGCTACCTTCGTAAGTAAAGCATCTGGTTGAGGAAATACCTCTGTTTTGTACAAAGTATGAAAACGTCTAACAATCTCCCGCGTAAGTTCAAGATGGGGCAATTGATCTTCACCTACAGGAACTACTTCTGCTTTGTAAGCAAGGATGTCCGCTGCCTGTAGTACTGGGTATCCTAAAAAACCATAGGTATTAAGATCTCTTGTTTCAACTTGTCGTAATTGCTCTTTATAGGTAGGACAACGTTCTAACCAACCTAATGGTACAAAACAAGAAAATATCATAAATAAATCAAGATGGGCCCTAACTTCTGACTGAACAAAAACTGTAGATTTTTTCGGGTCAATTCCACAAGCTAACCAATCAACTACATTATCAATGGAATATTCGTTAATAACACTGGGTTCTTCATACTCGCTCATTAAGGCATGCCAATCCGCTACCATAAAGTAACAATCATATTCTTGCTGTAGAGAAACCCAGTTATCTAATGTTCCTACTAAATGTCCAAGGTGCAACCTACCTGTTGGCCGCATGCCACTTAAAATTCTTTTCTTCTTCATCGTTTAATTAAAATTTCTACAAAGAAGTTATCTATAATGTCCGAGCTATTTTCTGAATGGTGAAGGCTTCAATAGTATCTCCCTCAAGAATCTCCTGGAAATTTTTTAGTGTAATTCCACACTCAAAACCTTCTTCTACTTCACGAACATCGTCTTTAAAGCGCTTAAGATTAGCTATCTCGCCTTCAAAAATAACTGTACCGTTACGCACTACAGTTATTTGTGCACTCCGCATAATCTTGCCTTTTACAACATAACAACCAGCAACATTACCTGAGGAAAGCTTAAAGACCTTACGAACTTCTGCCCGTCCCAAAAATACCTTCTTTAACTTAGGAGCAAGCATACCTTCTAATGCCTGACGTATCTGGTTAACTAGCTCATAAATAACATTGTAGATACGAACATCAACCCCTTCTTTGTCTACCAAGGGTTTTGCCTGTTCATCAACTACGACATTAAATCCTAAAACTAAGGCGTTAGAAGCGACAGCTAAGATTACATCTGAGGCATTTACGTTGCCAATACCCTCGTGAATAATTACCAATTTAACTTCTTCATCCGGAATCTTCTTAAGAGCCTCTTTTATTGCTTCAATAGAACCTTGGGCATCTGCTTTTAAAATAATGTTTAGTTCTTTAATCTTCCCGGATTTGACCTGTGAATAAAGGTCATCTAAACTCATTCTTTTTACTGGCTGCATCTGACGCAGACGCTGTTTCTCTATACGTTTTTGAACAATCTCCTTTGCCAATTTCTCATCTTTTACCACAAAAAATTGTTCTCCTGCCTCAGGCACGCCCGATAGACCTAAAACCTCTACTGGCTCAGAAGGTCCAGCCTTTGAAACCTGTTTTCCATGGTCATTAAACATTGCGCGTATCTTTCCAAAAACAGAGCCTGCTACAATATAGTCATTAATATATAAGGTGCCATTTTGTACTAAAAAGGTAGCAACTGGTCCTTTGTTCTTTACTAACTTCGCCTCAAGGACAACTCCCCGTGCAGCCCTATTGGGATTTGCCTTTAGTTCTAATAACTCTGCCTCTAAGAGAATCATTTCTAAAAGTTCATCTATTCCTTGGTGAGTCTTAGCAGATACCGGTACCATTACTGTTTTCCCACCCCAATCCTCTGCCACCAGGCCTAAACTTGCCAGCTGTTTCTTAACACGATTTATATCTGCTTCTGGCTTGTCAATTTTGTTTATAGCAACTACAATGGTAACTGCTGCTGCCTTAGCGTGGTCAATTGCCTCTTGTGTTTGAGGCATTACCCCATCATCCGCAGCAACTACTATTACAACTATATCCGTTACCTTAGCTCCCCGGGCGCGCATAGCAGTAAAGGCCTCATGCCCAGGAGTATCTAAAAAAGTAATCTCGCCTTTAGGAAGTTTAACTCTATAAGCACCAATATGCTGAGTTATTCCACCAAATTCTGAATCAGCAACCTTTGTTTGACGAATAGCATCAAGTAGTGATGTTTTTCCATGGTCAACATGCCCCATAAATGTAACAATGGGCCAACGCGGTTTAAGGTCCTTCGGGTCATCAGCACGCATATGCTCCATAATAAGCTGTTCTTCTTCCTCGGGCTTAGCTACTGGCCGATAACCATAACGTGCACAAACCTCTGCTACTGCCTTTTCAGAAAGCGCTTGATTGATTGGCACCATTATTCCCATATCTATAAGTAACTTAATGATAACCGATGGTTTCTCCTGTAAGCGGACGCTTAAGTCCTTAACAGTTACTGGATACTCAACAATAAGCTCTTTCAATTCTGTGGTGGAAGAAGGTGCTTGTATTTGCGGATGAGAAGATTGTGCAAAAAGTTGTTCTGACGCTATTTCCTCTTTGATAGGACTAATCTGTTGCTTCTCCTTAAGAACACTGCTTACTTTATCTTCTTTCAATGAGTTTAAGCTTTGCTCGGAGACTTCTTCTGGTTTCTCTTTCGTAGGGGCTATTGTTTCTTCAACCAATACATTTTCGCTAGATTCCTTAGAAGAGGTTATTAGCTGTTCTATCTGTTGTGCTTCGGTTCTTTGGTCTTTCTGTAATATTCTTTCAGATTGTCCTTCAAACTGAGTAGCAGAAGAAACCGAAGTTTTCTGAACGGTCTTCTCCTCTATTAAAGTATCCGGCATTTTCTCTGTTATTGCCAAATCTGCAATTTTCTGTTTTTCATTATCCGCTGTCTGTTCCAGTAATTTCTTTTTAGGTACTTTTTTTGAAGTTAATAAGCCAGCTGAATCATAACTTTTCTCTTCTTTTATTATCTTTTCCTCTTTTTGTTTCAGAGTCTTTCTTTTTTTTGGTATAACTGACGACCTTGATTTAGTCTGTCTCTTCTCTAACGAAGATTGCTTAGAAACTTGCTCAACGGCTTTTTCTTTAACAGTAGTCCCCTTTGTTTTTGCAGTACGAGACTGTTTCTTCTCTGATATCTGTTTTTTTTCTTTTTTCTCTGCCTGTTTATTTTTTTCCATATACACCTACGACTTTCCTAAAAGTTTTTTTGCCTGAGCAATAATCTTTTTAGCCTTAGTCTCTGCAATACCTTTTACTGAAGTTAAAGCATTTATATCAGCTGTGGCTATATCCTGAAGCGTCTTAAAACCTGCTGTCTCCAAGTTCTGAAGTATCTTTTTCCCAATCCCCTCAAGACTATCTATTGTTAATTGGGCGGCCTTCTCTGTTAAGGCAGTTTCTTCTACCTTTAATTCCTGCTTACTTTCCTCTTCGGATACACCTGGGGTCTGCTGTTGCATCTTTTTTTGCATAGCCTCTTGTTCTGCCATTGCACGGGTCCGTACATCTAATTCCCAACCCACTAATTTAGAAGCAAGCCGAACATTCTGACCGTGTTTTCCAATAGCTAAAGATAGTTGATCATCAGCTACAATTACCTCAGCATGTTTATTTGCTTTATCTAAACGAATTTCACTTACCTGGGCAGGTAAAAGAGCTGCTTTTATGTATTCCTTAATATCATCATTATATCTTACAATATCAATTTTTTCGCCTGAGAGTTCATTAACTATATTCTTAACTCTTCCACCACGCATCCCTACACAGGCACCCACAGAGTCTACTTTATCATCCCGAGACCATACTGCTATTTTGGTTCGTTCTCCAGGTTGACGCGAGATAGACTTAATCTCTACTGTTTTATCAAAGATTTCAGGCACCTCTAATTCAAAAAGTTTCTTTACAAAATTAGGATGTTTACGGCTCAAAATAATCTGGGGTCCGCGATTCTCCTTTTTTACTTCCAGAATAATTGCCCGTATCCGTTGTCCTTGCCGCACTTGCTCCCCAGGTATTTGTTCACTTTTTGGTAAAAGACCTTCTGCCTTACCCAATAGATCTATGATAATGTTGTTTTTTTCAAAACGGTAAACTGTTCCCGAGACTAGTTCACCAACCTTACCTTGGAATTCATCATAAACTACTTCTTTCTCTGCCTCTCTAATCCTCTGGATAATTACCTGACGGGCAGCAGAAGCAGCAATCCGTCCAAAGTCAACATTGGTTATCTGTTCATTATTACGAAAAGCAGTAATCTTCCCTGTCTCAGGATCAAGTTTAACCTCTAAGCGCTCATTGGGCTTTACGTCCACAACCCTTTTTACTGCACTCAGCAGAGCACTTTCTACCGCCTTAACGAGAACGTCCTTTTTTATTCCTTTTTCTCTTTCTATCTGTTCGATAATCGCAATTAGTTCCTTACTCATATTACTCCTCTTTGGTTACAACTGTTGCTGTGCCTTTAGAATCTGACTATATGTTATACGCCTTATACCTTCCTTGGTTAGAACATCAACAGCATCGTCAAATACTTCCTGGATAATCCCACAATATTCTATTTTATCATTAATTGGCTGACTCAAAAAGAATTTTACTTGCCGATTTATACAACGAAGAAAATCCTCTTTTTTAAATAAAGGTCTATCTATCCCTGGTGAATTTACTTCCAAGATATAAGACCCAGACATTACATCTTCCATATCAAATAAATCACCTAAAGAACGATTAAGCTGGGCACATTCAGCAAGGGTAATACCTCCTGTAGGTTTATCAGTGAGAATAACTACGATGTGCTGGTTGCCTTGCTTACGAACTGACAAATCTACCAATAACAAGCCTTTTCTCTCTAGAAAAGGCTTCACCAATGATTCTAGTTTATTTGCCAATTCATCTTTCATAAATGGCCTCCTTAATCTTTGAAAAAATAACAGAATCATCAGCGCTTATCTTTGTGTTTGTCTTTCGCTGTTTTAGTTCTAACAACCCTTCTTCTTGAACAGCCTTACCTAAAATTAACTGCAGAGGCACTCCAATAAGGTCTGCATCTTTGAATTTAACACCTGCACGTTCATTACGGTCATCCATAAGCACGGGGATATCTTCCTGACTTAATTTCTGATAAAGCACAGAGGCTTTCTCCATTATTGAGGAATTAGTTACATCTAAAGGTATAATAATAACTTTAAAAGGCGCTACTTCTATAGGCCAAATAATACCATTCTCATCACGATTTTGTTCAATAATAGTAGCAATCAGTCGCGATACGCCAATACCATAACAACCCATAATAATAGGTTTTAATCTTCCTTGTTCGTCCTGAAAATATGCTTCTAGTGCCTGACTATACTTTGTCCCCAATTTAAAGATATGTCCGATTTCAATAGTATTTATTTTTTGCATATTTGTATTGCAAACAGAACACTGCTTGGTATCTGTATCTTTAAAAGGTGCGGTCTTTGCACAGTTGGGACACAGCCATACTAAATCCTCACCACAAGAAGCTGGCACCATAAACTCATGCGATAATGAACCACCCATTATCCCTGAATCCGCCTCTACTGTAAGACACTTCAGCCCTAATCTAGTGAAAATTCGCTCGTATGCTTGATGCATAAGACAATAACTTCTATCTAAACCCTCCTCATCAATATCAAAACTATAAGCATCCTTCATAATAAATTCACAAGAACGCACTAACCCAAAACGTGGACGTATCTCGTCACGGAACTTAGTCTGAATTTGATACAATATAAGAGGAAGTTGCTTGTAAGATGAAATATGCTGATGCACAAGTTCTGTAATGACTTCTTCATGAGTCGGACCAAGACACATTCTTCTTCCACGCCTATCTGTGAATTTAATCATTACCTGACCTAAAAGTTTATCCCTTTCTGTCTTCTGCCATAATTCTAAAGGCTGAAGTGCAGGCAATAATAATTCATTGGCTCCAGTTTTATCCATTTCCTGACGAATAACCTGCTGTATATTCTCAAGCACCATTAATCCATATGGCAGATAGGAATAAACCCCTGCTATTAACATTCGCACCAATCCTGCTCTAAGCATCAGTTGGTGGCTAATCGATTCTGCCTCTTGTGGTGTCTCTTTTAGTGTGGGGATAAAAAACTTACTCCATAACATAAAATTACTCCTTATTACTTGATTAAAGTCTTGTAAGCTCTCTGATAAGTGAAAAAACTGCGTCTTTGGCTAAAACTTTATACAGAGGTTTACCTTTCTTGAAGAGCAAACCTTGTGTCTTGCCAAAGGCAAGACCAATATCAGCACAGCTTGCCTCGCCGGGACCATTTACTACGCAACCCATCATCGCTACCGTAGAAGATAAAGCATTTTTACTTAACTTTTGCTCTTTTAATTGCTGTTCTAATCTTTTAACCATTTTAATAAGAGGAACCCTACTTCTGCCACAAGTAGGACAACTGATTATCTGTGGGCTAAAACGCCGCAGGCCCATTGCCTCTAATAAGGCCCTGGCAGCCTCTATTTCTTTTTCTGGCTGTTCAGTTAATGATATGCGTAAGGTATCACCTATACCCTGAAATAATAAAATACCCATTGCCACATATGATTTAGCTAAACCTTTCTGGTAGGTCCCCGTTGCAGTTACTCCCAAATGCAGAGGATAATCACAAATTTCAGCTATCTGCTGATAGGCAGCAACTGTTTCAAAAATGTTTTCTGCCTTTACTGAAACCACAAGATTCCTAAAACCAAATCCCTCTATAATTTTTAAGTATTCTTTTGCCTTTTGAACCAGAGCATATCCACGGTTTTTAGTTTTCCCTATCGAACCCGAATTAAGCCCCACTCTAATGGGAATACCTGCAAGCTTGGCAGCCGCACAAATTTCGCGAATTTCTGCCTTCCGAAAAATATTGCCAGGATTAAGACGAATTTTATCTACCCCTGCCTCAATTGCCTCTATAGCCAAAGTCCAATCAAAATGGATATCTGCTACCAAAGGTATATCTATTTGGCGCTTAATCTCTGATAATGCCTGTGCATCTTTGTGGTCATTAACTGCCACACGAACAATCTCTGCTCCAGCTCTGGTTAGTCTCTGTATCTGCTCTATTGTCTGGTCAATGTTTTTAGTAATGGTTTTTGTCATTGACTGAATAGCAATAGGATATTTACCACCAATATACAGCTTCCCAATACGTACAACCCTAGCAGATCTTCTTTTAATATTACTTTTGAAAATATCCATAGAACTTTTGATAGACATCTCCTATTCGCTTAAGCATACCACGATTCACTAAATCATTAAAAGTAATAAGTATAGCCAAGCTGATAAGTACTGAATACCCGATACGTGCAATTATCTCCTCAGTTCGTTTACTTAAGTATTTACCACGAATCTTCTCTATTCCTAAAAGCAGTATATGCCCCCCATCCAGTGCAGGAAAAGGTAAAAGATTGAAAATAGCCAGCCCCACACTTACTACTCCTAAAAGCATCAGAAACTCGCTTAATGTGCTTGTAGCAGCAAACCAATCAAACATAGCTACAGGGCCGCCTACTGATTGTCTTGCTGAAATTCTGCCAGTTAAAATAAACCACAATGCCTTATAAGTAAGCAGCGTCATCTCTGTTGTGCGTTTTAAGCTTATCCAGCAGGCAACAAAAGGACTGTAACGAACAAACACACGGTTGTCTTCAGCGGGCTGAGCAGGTATAATTCCAATTCCACGAGTTACTATACGCTGACCAAAGATATTTTGTTTTTCTATTGGCAGTAGCTTTACTACTAAACTTTGCTTAAGATTATTTCGAATTAAAGTTATTTTGATACTTTCTTTCTTAGCACTATATTTTTTTATTTTCTCGACTAAGGTATCCCAAGAATTTACCTGTTCTGCCTCTACTGCTACAATTTTGTCATTAACTTGAATTCCTGCCTTCTGGGCACCTAAACCTTCTACTAAACCACCTACTTTTGTTCCTAAAGCTGTGTATCCCCAACTAAACACAAACCAAAAAGCAATTATTCCAATAAGATAGTTCATTAATGGACCTGCGACTACTACCCAAAAACGCTTATATATGGGCTGAGATAGAAATTCATCGGGTTTATTGCTGGCTTCTTCTAGATTATCACCTGCCAATTTAACATAACCGCCTAAAGGAATTATTCTTATACAGTATTCTGTGTTCTTTCTTTTACGAGAAAATAATTTCTTGCCAAAACCTAAAGAAAAAACCTCTACACGAATACCATTATGAACAGCAGCAATAAAATGCCCCCACTCATGCACTAAAATTAAAATAGACAAAGCTACCAGAAATTTTATTAACTTTATAAAGAATGCTACCTCCATTTTTTTTCCTCTATTATCGTTTTTGCCTTTTGACGTGCCCAGGTATCTGCCTGACAGATTGCCTCTAACGTCGGCTGACTAATTACTTTATGTTGATTTAAGACTTCTCCAACAACAGAACTAATACCTAGAAATGGAATTCTCCTGTTTAAAAAAGCCTCCACTGCAATTTCGTTAGCAGCATTAAGTACTGCAGGAGCAGTTCCAGCTAATTCTGCTGCCTTGCGTGCAAGTTGAAGACAGGGAAATTTTTTTACTTCTGGTTTTGCAAAACTTAAGTGTTTTATATTAAAAACATCTAAACAAGAACAACCAGTATGGTTTTCTATTCTTTTAGGATAACTAAGTGCATATTGGATAGGTATGCGCATATCTGTCTGAGATAACTGAGCAAGGATACTACCATCAATAAATTCTACCATAGAGTGAACAATTGCCTCAGGATGAATAACTACCTCAATCATAGTGCTGGATACTCCAAATAATGCCATAGTCTCTAAAATCTCCAGTCCCTTATTCATTAAAGTTGCGGAATCAACCGTTATTTTTCTTCCCATTTTCCAGCGGGGATGATTTAAAGCCTCAGATATTGTAACTTTCTTTAAACGAGCATAAGGCATATTCCAAAAGGGCCCCCCCGAGGCAGTAAGGTAAATTTTTTTTAAGGTTCTTTTATCCTGGCCATCTAAACACTGCCAAATAGCTGATTGTTCACTATCAATGGGAATAAGTCGAACTCTATTCTGTAAAAGCTTCTTTCTTATCAAATCCCCTGCCATCACCAAGGCCTCTTTGTTCGCTATAGCAATGTCCTTTTTGTTTTCAATAGCCCACAATAAAGGTAACAAACCCGCAGAACCTGAAATAGCAATAACCACCATATCTATCTTAGGGTTACTTATTATCTTTGCAAGCCCTTGTGTTCCTATAAGAAACTCTTGTGCAGAGAAATTCTTTCTCACCGAGGAAGCTATCTGTTGATTAGTAACACAAACCTGCTTTACAGAAAATTTTTTTACCTGCTTAGATAAAAGCGCAACATTGGAATGAGCAGACAAAGCCACTACTTTAAAATGTTCAGGTAATGTTCTAATAACCTCAAGCGTATATTGTCCAATAGTCCCTGTTGAACCTAGTAAAGCAACTTGCTTCATCTTCTTTACATCTCCAATGTCCCTAGAAGAATATGGGCATAAAAATACAAAGCAGGTGCTACAAAGAGAATACTATCAATAAGGTCTAATACCCCTCCAATGCCAGGAATAAAATCCGAAGAATCTTTTATAAGACAGTCCCGTTTCATTAGTGACTCAAACAAATCACCTAATTGAGCAAGAATCCCTCCCACCAAACCAATTAGAAATAAATGAATCAGGGAAAAAGGAACAAGTGGTTTCACTAAAATTGTCCCCAACATACTAAAAACTAAACCACCTAAGGCCCCTTCTATAGATTTATTTGGGCTTACATGTGGAATAAGAGGATGCTTACCAAAACCTTTTCCCACAAGATAAGCTCCGATATCTCCGAATTTGGTAATTATCAACAACATAATTACAAATCCTAATCCGTGTTGTAGCATACGCAGGCGTATCACAAAGCTGAAAAACCATGAAACATAGAGAATACCAAATAGGGTGGTAGCAATGCTAATGACTGCGCCTTCATTTTCCTGGCGTTTTAATTGCATTATAAAAAGAGAAAATAAAGCCAGAACTATAAAAAATAGCTCCCATTTTTTAGTAAGCTCAAATCTTAACATAATAGTAATAGGAATGATTACTCCTAATAAAGTCCCAAAGTATTTGAAGGTTGGTATTTTTCTCCGTTCTAACATAGTGAAGAATTCGTATAGGGCTAATGTCACAAAACAAACCACTACAAAATAAAAAGCCAATGATGAAAATAAAGCAACAGTTACTAAAAGGCACAAAATTATTGAACTGTAAAGGCGTTTAATAAACATAAATTTTCTTTAAATTAACAACAAATCCTTTTATTAATGGATTATAACTTGCCAAACCTACGTTGCCTTAGACTATATTGTTTAATTGCTTGTTCAAAATGGCGACGGCTAAAATCAGGCCACAACGTTTTGGTAAAATAAAACTCTGTATAAGACAACTGCCAAAGTAAAAAATTGGATATTCGTTGTTCACCACTAGTGCGTATTAATAAATCAGGGTCAGGTAAATCTTTGGTGTAGAGAAAGCTACTTACAGTATGCTCGTTGATATCATCACATTGTAAATTTCCCTGTAGACAATTTTCAACTATTTGTTTTACTGCGTCTGTTATTTCCTGTCTTGCTCCATAATTAATTGCTAAAACTAAAGTAAGTCCTTTATTGGATGAAGTCAATCTTTCCACGTTCTGCATCTTTTCTAAAATATTCTCAGGTAATGGTCTCTGTCTGCCAATAGCAATAAATCGCACATTATTTTTTTGTAGATTGTCAAGTTCTTTATCCAAGAATTCTTCAAAATAACGCATAAGAGCATTTACTTCCTCTTTAGGTCTTGCCCAGTTTTCAGTAGAAAAAGCAAAAAGAGTTAAAACTTTTATCCCTAATTCCGCAGCTGCTTGAACAATCTCTCTTACTCTCTCTGCTCCTTGCTGATGACCAGCTACCCGCGGTAAATGACGCTTCCTTGCCCAACGTCCATTACCATCCATAATTATGGCAACATGTTCAGGTAGTTTGGTCTGCGTCTTCATGTTCTTTATTAATGTGATATATCTGAATTCTGCCCTTTGTGACTAACTCAGGGCATAATCCTGAAGCAGAGGCTGGATCAATCCCTGAGCTCAATAAGGGATTGATTTCATTACTGGTGAACTCGATAATCAATATCAGGAAAGATATTATCTTTATATTCTATATCCGCAAGCCACTCTGGGTCTATCGTATTTGTCTTTATCGATTCGTAAAGATGATTGAAACGAAGCAGATGTTCCTTGGTTCGTTTTACAGCATAGCTGGTGTGGGTACCTGTGCCTAAAATAAATGCCCAATCAGAACTCTGGGCAAGTAACAATTCTCTTAACGCCTGATTAAGAGCACGTCGCAGAAGACCATCGGTGCCATTTGAATAAGTACGCGCTAATTCGGTCATCCTCCAACTAGCCATATGCAGGTGTCGATAAATCCAGTCATTGGCTCCCTGTAGCCACATCTCACTATAACCTTTCCAACCCCAACTGGACATTGAAGGCACCACTACTTGAAGACGCCTGTTTTCTTCCAGATATTCTGACGGTGTAACTAATCTAATGATATCCTGGTCAAAGGCAATTTTTCTAATTAAAAAGTCTAACCACTGTGGCCCCTCAAACCACCAATGGCCAAAAAGTTCTGCATCATAAGGAGAAACAATAATAGGCTTTCTCTGTAGGTAATCATAGAGAAATTCTATCTGACGCTGACGATTAAACATAAAATTCCCCGCATGCTCTGCTGCCTTTTCCCGTGCCCACTCAGGCACATAAGGCTCTTTATGATTGGTTGGACCGGTAATACGGTAGTATTTAATACCCGTATTAATGCGTATTCCATCAGGGTGAATGTAAGGTTTAATATAGTCATATTCTAAGTCAAATCCTATATCACGATAAAATTCGCGATAGTTATAATCACCAGGATACCCTTCAATAGATGACCATACTTGTTTAGAGGACTCAAGATCTCTTCCAAAACAAGCAACCCCACTATTTTTACAATATACTGGCGCAAAAACTCCATATTTTGGTCGGGGTGTAGCATGTAATAGCCCATGTGCATCGGTAAAGAAATATCGTATTCCTACCTCTCTTAAAAACTCATCTTGTCCTGGTTGATATCCACATTCTGGCAACCAAATACCACACGGTTTTCTTCCGAAGGTGGCTTGGTAATGTGATACTGCCACTTTCAGTTGTGCGCGCACTGACTCTCGACAAACATCCATAAGTGGAAAATAACCGTGAGTTGCTCCGCAAGTAATAATTTCAATTTTTCCGATGTCCTGCAAATTCTTAAAAGCAACTACTAAGTTTTTATGGTATTTTTCAAAAGTATCGCGAGCACGACAAAAATGATTAACATACATTATAGCCAAACGTTGAAACTGTGGCTGCCAGGTAGTGCGTTCAATCTCCTTATGGGCTAGGTCAATAAGTTTATTTAAATGCTTTAAATATCTGTCTTGTAGCAGAGGGTCAGTTAACATTGAAATAAGCGTAGGTGTCATTGACATAGTCAATCGGAAATCAACGCCGTCCTCTATCAGTTTTTCAAAAACCCATAAAAGAGGAATATACGTTTCAGTAATTGCCTCATAGAGCCAATCCTCTTCGAGAAAGTCTTCATGCTCGGGATGGCGCACAAAAGGCAAATGACAATGTAAGACTAAACAAAGATACCCTTTATTCATGTGTTAGCAAAAAACCGTGTTTCTTCTTCTTTATTGACTATATTTTCTTGTGTGGTTTGTCGTGTTACAATCGGTGTGATTGTTCTTTCCTCTACCTTATCAGAGGACACAGCTTTTACGGCAATAACCTGTTTTCCGTCGGGCAGATAATACCGTAGGGTAAATGTCCCATCTGGACGTAACTTTATTGGTTTTCCTTGAACAGTGACTGTAGCATCAGGCTCAGTAGCTCCATATACAATTAACTCACAGTCTACAACCAACCAAAACGCGCGTTCCTTTTGTGGCTTACGCACAGGACTGGCTGCAGAGGTAATGCCCGGCGAAGCCAGTACACCTGAAAAGAGCGCCTGCTTTAATCGTTCTTGCCAGCCTTTTCCTGGTGAGGTATTACCAAATCCAAATCCCATTCCATAAAGTCGACCAAACATCTCCTCAGGGACCATCCATTCTTCATCTGTAATCCATGAAGGACCATCAATAGGAGTACTTACCACATTTGAGCGAACAATTGTAATAAACTCACCTGATGGTAGACGTAACCCGTAATCTACTACCCAAGATCTACCAGGAGCTGCGGTATCAATATACCAGTTATTTGCTTCCTCACGAACCTCAATATCAAAATAACGATGGGCATTTGTTCCATCAAAGTTGATATGGCTAATATCATAGACGCGTAAAACTTTTTTTGCACTAAAAAATAACTCTTTTAATTTATTAATTAATTTATTCCAAGTATTCTGAGTAATCTCCCAATAACAATGTAGCCACCAAGGATCACGTACTTGCAGAATTATTCTATCACTGTTGTAACTTTGGGGTAATTCCTGAGGCATTGCCTTCGGTGCTTTAATAGCCTCAGGATGAGAAAATTTAGTCTGTTCTATCTTTGTCTCCTGGGCACCAATTACTGTTGAGGAAGTGGTTGATTCATCAAAAAAAGTAGGGGCTTTTTTTATAGTGGGTCGCCGAACATTTTTTTTCTTTTCAGACACTGTTGACTTCGCTTCTTTTTTCTTAGTGAGCTTATCCTTTAGAGAACGCATTTTCTTTAACATAGCGTTCACCTCCTCTATTTTTTGCCCTTTTCAGTGGTCTTTACGCTGCCTGCCATCATCGACTTTACTTCTTCTTCTAGCGCAAGTTTTGCCTTGTTAATTTTTAATAGTTCTTCCTTAAGACTTGCACTAACCAGTTGCTCTTGCATTAGCAGTTTTTTTGTGGTTTCTAATTGTTCTTTAAGCTGAGAGTTCTCAGTAATTAACTGTTGTAATTGTGTCTGACAGGAAACTTTTTGTCGCTCCATATCCGCAAGCTGCTTCTCCCGGTCAAGACGCATATCCATTTCTTTAACCCGCGCCTTTTGATACTGCGCAGCTTTATTACAAGAACTAAATAAAATTAGTAAAAGAATTATATTGGTTATAACTGCTGCTATTAATAACCGAATACGCATTTTTTCTTCCACAACAACCTCCTGCTTATTATAACTTTATAATAACGAAAAAAATTGTCGGCTTCTTTAAAATATCATTTTTGCCGACAGTTTAACCCCTCCTTAGAAAATCTGAAAGACAACTTCCAGAATTTTATTCAAGAATTATTATGGCGCAATATTTTTTTACTATAACACAAGCGTACCAAGCAGTCAAGAATTTTCACATAAATATAGTCTGTTCACGCGATGAACCAACAGAGATTATGTTTATCTTAACAGACAGCTCCTTCTGTAGAAATTTAATATATTGTTTTGCTTGACTAGGTAATTTTTTGTAATCTTTTATCTTAGTTGTACTTTCGTTCCAACCCGGTAATTCTTTATAAACAGGCTGTGCTTTAACTAATACTTCAAAATCTGCTGGAAAAGACTTAAAAATCTTACCCCTATAGCAATAGCCTACACACACTTTTATCTTCGGTAACCCATCTAAAACGTCTAGTTTAGTAAGAGCCATCTCGGTTATCCCATTTAAAAGCACTGCCCTTTTGGCTAATACTAAATCAAACCACCCGCAACGTCTAGGCCTACCTGTGGTTGCACCAAACTCCTGCCCCTTGTTTCTAATATATTGGCTAAAATCGGGATCAAACTCTGTTGGAAACGGTCCTTCTCCTACTCTGGTAGTATAAACTTTTGCTACACCAATTACTTTATCTATATGTATAGGACTAATACCGCTTCCGATACAACTTCCACCGGCAGTCGCTGAAGAAGAGGTTACAAAGGGATACGTGCCGAAATCAATATCCAAGAATGTGCCTTGTGCACCTTCAAAAAGAATATTCTTTTTTTGACGCATAGCTTTAGCTAAAACCTCTGCTATATCGCAAATATAGGAGGATAATTGTTTACCAAAATAAAGATATTTCTCATATATCTGTTCAAATACATAACCTTTATAGTTGTAAACTTTCGCAAATATCTCATTTTTTTCTTTAAGATTATCGGTTAATTTCTCTTTAAAAATTGTTGGATTCAGAAGGTCTATCATCCTGATACCACAACGATTAATCTTGTCGGCGTAACAAGGACCAATACCCCTTCCCGTTGTACCAATTCGTTGGGTACGTTTTGTCTCCCTTAATTTATCAAGAACCCTATGATAAGGCATAATTACGTGAGCAAGTTCAGAGATAAGTAACCTCCCTTGGACATCGATATTTGCTCTTTGTAAACCTTGTATTTCTTCAAGCAATAATTCTGGGTCAATTGCAACACCGTTCCCAATACAACAAATTTTTCTTTTATGCAGAATCCCTGAGGGAATAAGATGAAAAATATAATTTGTGCCATTGACTACTACTGTGTGTCCAGCATTTGACCCACCTTGGTAGCGAACAATGTAATCTGACTGACTAGATAAGATATCAATAATCTTACCTTTACCTTCGTCACCCCACTGTGCACCTACTAAAACAGTATTCATCTTTTTACCGTTTCTGAGAACTAAATTTATGCTGGCGTCATAGTAAAAATTTTACGGGCAATATCTGGATAATGAGCAATAAAACGAAGTTCATCGTCTACCAGTGGTTTCTGATTATGCACATTGGCGTATCGGACTAATTCCAATATCTTGGTTGCTTCATTATCGTCTTTAAAAACAATCTCCAGTTTATCATAAACATTGCGAAATCCTTTAATCCCAGAATATTCACCCACGGTAATCTTTCTTCCTGTTTCAATAATTTCAGGTTCACCACGCCCCAATTCTTCATAGTCATAAAGTTCATAGTTACGACGATCTTTTAAAGCACCATCAGCATGGATACCTGATTCATGAGCAAAGGCGTTTGCACCCACACCCGGCTGATTAATGGGTATAGGAATACCGAAGGCATAAGAGGCATACTTACAGATTTTCCAGGCCACTTTAAGATTAATATTTTCATCCAAAATATATTGGTTTTGTATACCACTTGCATAACGTATCGCCAATATTACTGCCACTAAATCCGCATTGCCTGCGCGTTCTCCCATACCATTTACACAAGTATTAATAAATGCATCACACCCCGCATCATTAGCTGCCATTGCCCCCGCAACTGAATTTGCTACAACCATACCTAAATCATTATGGCAGTGCACCTCAATAGGTATCCTTATTGTCTGGGCCAACTTTTTGATTCTCTCATAGATAGTAAAAGGCGAATCGTAACCTAAGGTATCACAATATCGCAAACGGTCTGCCCCTGCCTTTTTAGCAGAAGAGGCAAATTCTAATAAATAATCCATACGGGTTCGTGAAGCATCTTCAGCATTAACCCCAATTACTTCTGCACCTAATTTACGAGCAGTTTTTACTGCTTCTACCATTTCTTTAATTACCGCGGCATGATCCAATTTACCTTTAAATTTATGCAAAATCATCTGGTCAGAGGTAGAAATAGACAAATTTACATTTTTAAGTTTAGGAACTAAACGAAAAGCTTGTTGAACATCCTCTTTGGTTGCTCGTAACCAACCGCTTAATCTTATACGTTTAAAAACCCCCATTTCAAGAAGCTCCAAGTTTGCATTAAGATAATTTGTTTCATGATGAGTAAGAGGAAAACCAAATTCTGACTGAAATATACCCATCTCATCAAGATATAAATTAATCATTGTTTTCTGCAATTTAGATAAACAGATACGCGAAGTCTGCACTCCGTCTCGATTAGTTACATCAATAATATAAATTTTAGGTTTATGCCTGCTCATAGGTAACTATCACTTTTTACGAATTAACTTACGAATTTCTTCTTTATTTGGTGTTGCTTGTGAACTAAAAACTTCCTGGTTGTCTAATAAATAAGTTGGTCCATTGGTTATTTGTAGCTCTTCATTCAAAGCGATATTTTCTTCTAACAAAGCTTCTCCTTCTTGACTACGCGCACATTGTTTTATCGTTTGATAATCTCCTAAAGGAATACAGTCATCCCACCATACAGAGTTGATACTCCTGGAACGACAGAGAAGGTAATCGTAAAAAAGTTGTGGATAAAGCTTTTTTATACAAACTGCTCTTAGCGCCTCATCTATTTCTTGTTCTCCTGCCTGTGCCTGGAAACCTGTCTGAACCCTTTGTACCAAAAAATGGATATTTGGGTCAAACTCTCTTAGTACCTGCAAAATATCGTGACTTTCCTTTTGTAGTAAACTAATAAATACGTCAAAGCGCCCAAGCACAGGTGCACGATTTACAAAGACTCCAAATCCAAAAGCTTCTTGTTTTAATAAATAGTATTTTTCGAAAGGCTGTAAATAATTCCGCAAAGGATCAAAAGCTTTTTCCTTCTCTACTTCTCTTCCTAAAAGATAAGCAGGGATACCCAATAGGTTTAATTCTTTTATTAGCTTGTCTGCTTCTTGAGAAGGATAATTTAATCTCTTTACAACTAAACCTGGGATTTGTGTCTTAAGATAACGAATAACCTCTTGGGTATTGCAAGTGCGACAAGAAACAGGGTCAATAACAGTAAGCGATACCTTAGGTGCGACTTTATATTCACAACTTGCAGAGGTTGTTCCTGGCGCTTTGCAAATTCCGATCATGCCTTCTTTCTTACACTGGCTATCTCCGAAACAGGCAGGTAAAAGAGCCAACATCCTTTTATCATCTTTAATTTTATCTGACATACGCACTTCTCTAATCTGAGTACCTAAAAGTTTATTATCCTTAACATCTAATTCCGCAATTACCAGACGCCTTGCCTCCCAACGTGGCTGAAGGACAATCACAGAACCTTCTTGTCTTGATACCTGTTCTCGAGCATAAGTTGAACCATCTATTAAGATATTAATTTGGGGAATTTCATTTAAGATTACTCGATTAGTTTGCTCATCAAGATGACTAATAAAAATGATAATACCAGCTCCTTCTTGCTTAGCCAAGGCTACTGCATTCCGAATCGATTCTCTGGGGTCATTAATATTAAGACTTTGTCCTATATTAGCTGGCACCTTCACTGCTGCTACTATACCGACAACATTTTTACCGAATCGCTTGATTACATAAGGACGGCTAAAATCAGATACTAAATTAGAAGCAACTACTGGAACAGGTGAGCCTTGAAAAAGAGACACTAAAAACTCAACACCAAAATTAAATTCATCTTCTCCCAAAGAAACTGCATCATAACCCATAAGTTGCATAGCCTTAACATTTATCTGTGAACGAATTTTATCCATCTGTTGTCCGAAACTATTTTGATCAAGATTACCGCCTGCCAAGAAAGCACCTGAGTCAAGTAGAAGAATGTTTTTAGTTTTACGTCTTAGTTCATTTAGAAAAGTTGAACGGCGACTTATGCCTCCATCAGGTTCAATAGGACAATGGCAGGGATATAATAAGGCGTGCGATTGACCTGTCAATACCACCTGGATTTTCTCTGCATACGTAAAAGGAGGTATGTTTATTAAAATCAGAACTGCTAAACCAAGCCAGATTTCTCTCTGTTTCATCTTTAAACCTCCTTAATAAATATTTTTCTGCGTAAGCGTAAGTAAGAAAAGAAATACTTATAGTTTTATCGCCTTTACTTCGAGAATATTATCAATTTGTTTAAGTTGATTAAGTATCTCGGGAGTTACTGGACTATCTATATTTAGGATACTAATTGCCTCTCCTCCGGGTTGTTTTCTACCGAATACCATTGCCGCAATATTTATGTTGTGCCTACCCATAAGTGTTCCTACATTTCCGATTATCCCGGGAACATCCCAGTTACGCATAACCAACAAGTGGCCAAAAGGTGAAGCCTCTACATAAACACCATCAATCTTAACAATACGAGGTTCCCGCTTAGGCGAAAGGGTGGCAGCAAAAGATTTAGTCATCTTATCTGATTTAAGAGTAATTGTAACCAGATTAATAAACTCTTCATCAGCAGGAGTTTTTACTTCATTTACCCTGATACCTCTGCTTCGTGCTAAAGGAATTGCATTAATGTAATTGACTGTTTCTTTTAATATAGGATACAACAAACCTTTCATTAAAGCCATTGACAGAGAAGTTAAGTTGTACTTAGTAATTTCCCCTGAGTAACGTACCTCCACTTCATTTATCCGCCCTTCCATAATCTGCGCAGCAAAAAGACCTAATTTCTCTGCCATCACAATATAAGGTTTAAGTAGCTTATAAAGCTCTGCATCAATAGAGGGATAATTGGCAGCATTGCGCACCCCTCTGCCTAACAAGAAATCTCCTACACATTCGGCTATTTCAATAGCCACGTTTACCTGTGCCTCTTCAGTAGATGCTCCCAAGTGGCAAGTAACTATTACATTCTCTAATTTAAACAATTCATTATCTGCGGAAGGCGGTTCAATTTCAAAGACATCTAAAGCTGCACCCGCCAAGTGCCCTGATATAAGACTTTTTATTAAGGCTTTTTCATCAATAATTCCTCCCCGCGCGCAATTAATTATTCGGGCACCTTTTTTCATTAGAGATAGCTCTTTCTCTGAAATCATGTATTGGGTCTCTTCAGTCAGTGGAACATGAACAGTTACAAAATCTGAGCTTTTAAGTAGTTCCTCTAACCCCACTACTTCTATACCATACTGCTCAGCGGTCTCTCGTGGCAGATACGGGTCATAACCTTTTATTTTCATCCCAAAAGAGATTGCCCTACGTGCTACCTCACGGCCAATACGTCCGAGTCCAATAATACCTAAAGTCTTATTATAAAGTTCCACCCCCATAAATTTTGAACGTTTCCATTCACCCTTTTTTGTAGATACATGTGCCTGGGGAATATTCCGCGCCAAGGCAAGTAGAAGACTCATAGTATGTTCGCAGGTAGATATAGTATTACCTGCCGGAGCGTTCATCACCACAATGCCACGTTCAGTGGCTGCTTCTAAATCTACATTGTCAAGCCCCACTCCTGCTCTTCCAATTACCTTAAGATTTTTGGCTGCTTCAATAATTTCCCTGGTAACTCTTGTAGCACTGCGCACAAGAAGGGCATCGTATTCTACAATAATCTCTTTTAACTGCTCAGGTTTTAGCCCAGTTTTTACATCAACCTGAAACTGGCTTTTTTCTTTAAGAATATTCAAGCCTTCATCTGAAAGTGAATCGCTTACTAAAATCTTAAACATACCCACTCCTCTTTCTCTATAATTGACTTTAGAGTTTCAATCTTCAAAAAACTTCCCATACACTTTTTTAAAAAACCTTATAAGATAATATATAAACTAAGGAAGGCTAAACCCAAGAAAATGTATTATAACTACTTATTAGAATTGTTGCAAGTATAAAAAGTAAAGACTACTTCTGTGCAAAAACTTGCTGCGCAGCACTTACCCCGGCTCCTAATTGAAAGCTTTTATAACCCATTTCATAAAGAACTTTCTCAAGGCAGGCAATAGCAGTGATAATATCAAATTCACCAATATAACCCATATGCGCAATACGAAAGAGCTTACCCTTCATCTCAGATTGACCACCTGCAATGGTAACTCCGTAGGTATCGCGCATTGTCTTAACTAATTTTTCTCCATCTATACCTACAGGAACTTTTACTGCGGTTACCACATCAGAATAAGCTTGAGGGCTAAAAAGTTCAAGCCCTAAAGCTTTTATCGCTTCTCTTGTTGCTTGGGCCATTTTACGGTGCCAGCTAAATACCTGTTCAAGCCCTTCTTTTTTTATTAGACGAATAGCCTCATTTAAAGCAATAATTAAACCGATAGCCGGTGTCCAAGGTGTGTCGGTCTTATCGTATGCCTTTTTGGCTTCACCTAGATCAAAGTAGTACTTAGGAAGTTTTGAGTCCTTTTGTAACTTCCAGGCCTTAGCACTTACTGAGATAAAACCCAATCCAGGAGGAAGCATCAGCCCTTTTTGTGACCCAGAAACTACTACATCACAATGCCATTCATCTGTTTTTAACTCAATGGCACCCAGACCACTGATAGCATCCACTACCAAAATAGCATCCGTATCTTTAACAATTTCACCAATAGATTTAATATCTTCAGCCACACCTGTAGAAGTCTCACACAAGGTTGTAAAAACTGCTTTAATTTTTTTATTTTGCCTTAATTTTTCTGCAATGTCTTTAGGATCTACGGTCTTGCCCCAAGCGACCTTGATAACTTCACAATTGACTCTGTAAGCAGAACAAATTTCTGTCCAACGCTCACCAAATTTCCCTGCTTCTACAGTAATAACAGTATCATCTGCTGATAAGAAATTAACCACAGCTGCCTCCATTGCCCCCGTTCCTGAAGAAGCTAAGATAAATACCTCGTTTTTAGTCTGAAATACGTATTGTAAACCACTATGTGCTTCTTTTAGTATCTCTTGAAATTGTGGGGTGCGATGGTGGATAATTGGACGTGAAAGTGCTTCACATACTTCGGGTGGAAGTGGCGTTGGCCCAGGGGTTAAAAGATAATTTTTTTTCATTACTTCTCCTTTTTAACTCTAGGAAATAATTAAATTTTCTTTCCAGTTAATACCTCATCTACTAAACCGTATGTTTTCGCTTCCAACGAGGACATAAAAAAGTCACGGTCAGTATCTTTTTGTATTTTCTCTAATGGCTGTCCTGTATGATGGGCAAGGATTTCATTTATTTTATCACGCATCTTTAGGATCTCGGTTGCCTGACGGGAGATATCCTCTGCTGCTCCTTGCACTCCACCCCATGGTTGATGAATCATTATGCGTGAGTTAGGTAGAGAAAACCGTTTACCTTTTGTCCCTGCACTTAGAAGAACTGCCCCCATACTTGCGGCCATTCCTACACAATAGGTAGCCACGTCTGGTTTTACAAACTGTATTGTGTCATAAATAGCTAAACCCGCAGTAACTGAGCCTCCCGGAGAGTTTATGTAGATATTTATATCTTTGTGGGGATCTTCCATCTGTAGAAAAAGCATCTGGGCAATAACTAAATTTGCCACAGTATCGTCTATAGCTGTGCCAATAAAAATAATCCTATCTTTAAGCAAACGGGAATAGATATCGTAAGCCCGTTCAAAACCCCGTGGGGTCTGCTCAATAACCATTGGAACCAGATGTTGATTGTAAGTAATCATGCTCTCCTCCCTAACTTAACCTACTCAATTTCTTAATTATTTTTTAACTTTCCCCTCTTAATTGTTTACGGGAATTATAGAAACAATGACCTGATGGGTATTTGCTGGGCTAGTTAATTTCAGGGCAGTATCATTTTTCCAATAAACTTCAATCTTTAACTGCTTAGGGAATTCTCCTTTAAAATGTTCTTTCACCAATAAAACACTTCCCGCCATAGTCGGGTCGTATACTTGAGTTACTTTCTCTTCTGTTCCATCAGGTATTGTCATCGTAATATAACCTAACTGTTTCTTTGCTTCTGCATCCAAAGGCTCTACTTCTCCTATTAATTCACCTATATCTTTTCCATTGACCTTTATTTTTGAAAAAACTGTTCCTCCTTTAAACAATTGTTTAGTAGTACCATGCCAACTGTCACATAAACAAGGGAAAGGATAGTACAATCCATCTTTTTTCTTAACCTTTTCTTTACCATCTATAATACAGGTTGTATCATACTCATCGGGTCTTTGTCCTTCTACACGAATAACCCAGTTAATTTGTACTTTTATTGCCTTGCGATTTTCTTTCTCTAGAGATACCTCAAAGGATAAATCATCTATCTTGACGAAATCTGTTTGAGCACCAGGTATAAAAGCTAAACTAATTCCTTCTTTTGTCTTCTCATCATAAACCTTAAGAAGTTTTTCTTTACAAGCAGTATGTCCTTTAGTAACAGACTTAGGAATTGCTTCTGTAAATAAAGGATAACGCGCTGGACCAAGGGATATGTCTTGTTGACCGACTTTTTGTTCAAGTCTTGGCATATCCACAGCAGGCGAGGTAGCAACAGAAGGCTGGGCATAAAGGGAAGTTAAAAGACTGCTTGAAAAAAGAAATATTCCAATAAATAAAAATATTTTCAACTGTTTCATATCGCCTCCCTAAAATCTTTTGTGGTTAATATGCTTTTTGAAGTATGAAGATTACCTCGAAAAACCCTATTCTATCTTCCACTGAGCATTTTTCCATAAGAATTCTAAACCCCGTTGGGTCAATTGCTCATCCATTGGTATTTTCTCACGTTTTGCTATTTCTGCAAGCACTAAATAAACCTTTACTTCATCTTGAACCTCAGGCAACAGGCGTTTTTTGATTTCTTCTGTATTTTTCTCTATTTCCTCGGCATCTACTCCCTTTAAAGCTAAATCTAATTTTACTTGACGTAGTCTTTTCTGAAGGTGTTTATTGACTAATGACTGAGGAAGTGCCACTTTAACGGATTTGGTTAAAAAATCAAAAACTTGTTCCTGCAAATCCTCTCTTTGCTTATGTTCCTTTTGGGCAGCAAGCTGAATTTTTAAAGCCTCTTCTAGTTCAGCTAATGTTGGATAACCTAACGAACGTGCAAAATTATCATCTATTATCTCAGCTTTTCGCGATTCCTTTAGAAAATCAATACTACGTTTAACTTCTTCTACTGTAACAGCTATTTTTTTATAAGTTAGCGGTATGCCTTTATAATTTTTTAATTCAATCTGTGGAGCAATCTCAACTTTCGCTCTAAAAGAAATGTGGTTGCGGTCAAGTTTAACATCCTTGACCTCAAGTAGTGTTACCACATGTAAATTATGCTGTTGATATACCTGCTCAAGTATTTGAGGAATAAGCTCCTCTGCCACTTTTTCGTAGGCAAAGTTTGAGTATTCCTTCTCTACTAAATGCCGCGGGGCATGGCCAGGCCTAAAACCTTTTATCTTCGCCTGTGAACTTATCTTACCAAAAACCTCTTCAAATTTATCTTTAACTACTTCTTCGCTTGTTTCAACAACCAATTCAATTGTCGTAGCATCAAGTTTTTTTATTTCCGAACGCATCTGCTCCTCACTTTTTATAACTACAAGGAAAATTTCTCACCTAGATAAATCTCCCTTGCTTTTGGGTTATTAATTAATTCCTCTGCACTTCCAGAAATAAGAATTTTTCCTTCGGCAATCAAATATGCCCTGTCAGTAATAGATAATGTCTCACGAACATTATGGTCAGTCAAAAGTACACCCAGTCCTTTGTTACGAAGGTCTTTAATGATTTCTTGCGCCTCACCTACAATAATTGGGTCAATACCTGAAAAAGGTTCATCCAGAAGAATAAAAGAAGGATTGGTAACCAGTGCCCGAGTAATTTCTAATCTCCGCCTTTCTCCTCCAGAAAGTGTATACGCCTTATTATTCGCCAAATGGGTAATCTTAAGCTCTTCTAATAAAGACTCAAGTCGTCTTCTACGTTCTCTACGTCCAATAGGTAGTGTCTCAAGAATCGCCATTATATTTTCACGTACAGTTAGTTTCCTAAAAATAGATGGTTCTTGAGATAAATATGCAATACCAAAACGAGCACGTTCATGTATGGGAAGCCTAGTGATATCGGTATTATCAAATATAATTTTACCACTGGTAGGTGGGATAATTCCTACTATCATATAGAAAGTAGTAGTCTTTCCTGCACCATTGGGACCAAGCAGTCCAACAATCTCTTGGCGTTTTACTACCATATCTACCTTATCTACGACTAATCTTCCGTCATAGGTTTTGGAGAGACCTTTTATCTCAAGTAAATGCATATTATTCCTTTTCTGTTTCTATAACAAGCTGCGGACTGCCCGAAAGAACCAGCTTTTTATCTTTTAACGTATAAATTGCCTCATTACTGAAAGAACAGTTCCCGTCCTTAGTAATACGCACATTCTGCCGCGCAATAATCTTTTCTACTTTAGAACTATTGATTCCTTCTGACTGTGGATGGTTTGGTAAGTTTTGCTTCCCTGAAAAAAATACTTCCAAGGTATCGCTTTCCATTACTGCTTCTGGTAATACGACTTTAACATTTTTAGTAAAAAGTGCACGGTTATGCAAAGTATCTATTTCTAAAGGCCCTTCACAGGTGATGCTAATAGTATTGGTTTTTTTTAAGGCAGAGTCAACATGTTGTATCTCTGGCTCTTTTGAACTGGTGTTTTCAGGGAATTCAACTTTTACATCTTTTTCTAAACTAACCAATCGCATATCCTGCTGTGCGCATATCCCCACCCCTTTTATATCTACATCATTTGCCCGAATATTGACTGGCTGTTTAGTCCAGACTATTTTCTGCTGTCTATCCCAATCAAGTTGCTGTGTCTCCAAAGCAATTCCTGTGGAAGTCTTCACTACTACATTCTCCTTCAAAGAAATGTTACCCTGCGCCCGATCAAAATCACCTTTTTTAGCAGTCACTGCAACCGTTTGATTGGTGTCGTAAAGGATGCTTTCTACATCCGTCAGACTTACTTTAGTCCCATTAATATCTGCCTGTCTTCCCATTAAATCCCATTCTTTCTGTCCATCTTTGTTGTACCCAAATAAAGTGAAATTACTTATCTGTTGTTGTAACGAGTCTTCAGCATCTGATGCAAAAAAAGGCAAAATCCATATTAGACTTATTAAAAAAAATATTTTAAAATTTAAAAACTTATTATAAGTCATAAAGCTTAAGTATATCTGACCACTTCTGTTGTGTTTTAAGAATAAGTTCTGCTACCTCTCTAACTGCCCCTCTACCTCCCTGATGCTCTGTTACATAGTGTGCAAGACTTTTTACTTCTGAACAGGCATTAGCCACTGCCACAGCAAATCCGACTCTTTTCATCAAACAAATATCTACTAAATCATCTCCTACAAAACAAAGTTCTTGGGTAGTTAAACGATATCTACGTAACACCTTCTCTAATATTTTTGTCTTCGGTGAAACATCTGCAAACACCGCAGCTACCTGCATATCGCGTGCCCGCGGTCTAATTGCGCGTGAACCTTTGGCGGTAACTAAAATAGTCGGAATCCCTGCTTTTTTCAACGCATAAACTCCCATTCCATCATGAACATCAAAAAATTTCATATCTGTTCCGTGACAGTCGTAAATAATGCGCCCATCAGTTAATACACCATCTACATCGAGCAAAAGAAGACGTACCTTCTTAACACGATTAATCAAAACATCATCCATGGTTATATAACCCCTGCACGTAAGATGTCCTGCACGTCTAATAACCCAACGGGTCTATTTCGTTTATCTACTACCGGAACTTCATCAATCTTTTTCTCTTCCAGAATCCTTAATGCCTCACAGGCAAGACGGTCATAGCGAATAACAAAGGGATTCCTAGTCATTACCTCTTTAATCTTGCGCTGTGGTAACTGTGAATCTATCTCAAGGTGTCTGCGTAAATCTCCGTCAGTAAATATCCCAACTAATCTGCCATATCTGTCAACCACACTGGCAGCGCCAGCGCGTGCCTGCGTAATTTTAACTAAAACATCCGCCACAGGCATTTCCATATTCACCACAGGATTATGTTTACCTGTACGCATAATATCTGAGACTTTTAATAAAAGTCTTTTGCCTAATGCACCACCGGGATGAAAAAAAGCGAAATCCTTTTCTTTGAACCCCTTTCTCTCCAATAAACATACTGCCAGGGCATCGCACATTGCCAAACAAGCAGTAGTAGAGGCAGTTGGTGCTAAATTAAAAGGACAGGCCTCTTTTTTTACCGAAACATTTAAAACTACATCACTGTATTTTGCCAAATCAGACTTCAAATTGCCAGTTAATGCAACAATCTTTGCACCGATTTTCTTAAGAAAAGGTAAGAGTTGTCTTACCTCTTGGGTTGAGCCACTATTAGAAAGAATCACTACTACATCATCAGAGGTAACCTTACCTAAATCTCCATGTGCTGCCTCTGCAAGATGCAGAAATAAACTGGGTGTTCCTGTTGAAGCTAAGGTTGCGGAAAACTTTTGGGCAATAATACCGGTCTTTCCCATTCCACTAACTACTACTCTGCCCCTACAAGACACCATCAAATCTAATGCCTTGCAGAATTCTTCTTTCAGCCGTTTCTTAAGAGCAAGTATTGCCTGCGCTTCAATATTTAAAACTTCTTTTGCACGCTCTATCTGATTCTTCTTCATAGACATTGTTTAATTTTTTTCACCTGGCGTAAAATTATTTCAAGCTGTTTAGGTTCAATCATATTTGGGCCATCACAGAGTGCCTTATTCGGCTGGCTATGTACCTCAAGAAATAACCCCTGGCAACCATAAGCTACGGCTGCGCGACAAAGCGGTAAGACAAATTGCCTCTGCCCACCGGAACAACTACCTTTACCACCGGGCAGTTGAACACTATGAGTTGCATCAAAGATAACAGGGTAACCAAATTGTGCTAAAATACCCAGACTCCTAAAATCCACAACCAGGTTATTATAGCCAAAACAAAACCCCCGTTCAGTTAAAAGTATTTGCCTGTTTGCGGTTACTTCAACCTTTTTAATAATACCTGCCATATCCCAAGGCGCAAGAAATTGAGCTTTTTTAATATTTATTACTTTACCTGTTTTTGCCGCCTCAACCACTAAATCTGTTTGCCGGCATAAAAAAGCCGGAATCTGAATAACATCCAGAATATTTTCTACCTGCTTAATTTCTTCTTTACAATGCACATCACTTAAAATAGGAACTCCGTATTTTTGTTTTACTTTAGCTAAAATTTCTATCCCTTTTTTTAATCCTGGTCCTCGGAAACTATCTAAAGACAAACGATTTGCCTTATCATAACTTGCTTTAAAAATAAAAGGAAAACCTACATTCTCGCATACAGCTTTGATACGTCTTACCATAGAAAGACAAAAGGTCTCTGACTCAATTACGCAAGGTCCAGCAATTATAACCAGTTCCTTAGGTCTACCTATCACAATTTTCCCAATTTGAACCTGTTGCATCATGGCTGCTGATTCTGCTTTAGATATTTTATAACCTTTTCTATATCTTCGGGTTTATCCACCCCTATTGTATCATATTTCGTCTCTATCACCTTTATTCTATAACCATTCTCTAAGATGCGCAGTTGTTCTAACTTTTCAACTCGTTCAAGGTACGAAGGCTTCATGTTCTTATAAGTAAAAAGAAAATCTTTAGTATATGCGTAAAGACCAATGTGTTTAAAATAAAAAAGATTTTTCTCTTCAGAATTATATGCAAGGGCAGGAATAGCTAAACGAGAGAAATAAAGTGCGAAACCATTTATATCCACTATTACCTTCACAACATTAGGATCGTTTATTTGGTCGGGTTCGGTAATCCGTTTCATAACAGTAGCACAAACTACGTCAGGATTATTAAGTATTGCGCCTGCTACCGTGTCAATCATTGTCGGATGAATAAGAGGCTCATCTGCCTGAATATTTACGACTACCTTTACATCTAAAGGGTTAACTACTTCAGCTATCCTATCTGTTCCAGAGGCATGTGCCTTGGCTGTCATTACTACCTCTGCTCCAAATGACTCAGCAACTTCTCTTATCCTTTCATCGTCGCAGGCAATAATTAATTTCTCCAAGAGTTTACACTGGGAAGCTCTCTGCCAGACCCATTGAATCATTGGTTTGCCTAAAATATCTGCTAAGACCTTACCTTCAAAACGGCTTGAGCCATAACGAGCAGGAATAACCCCTATTACTTTCAGACTTTCATTTATCTTTCTCATAGAACGACTTAATTTTTTCTTCTAATTCTTTCGGATTAGTAGAGGCAGTACCTACTTTACCTACTACAATTCCAGCAGCAAAGTTGGCTAAATGGGCAGCCTCTGAAGGGCTACTGCCTATACATAAGGCAAGAGTAAAAGTAGCAATAACAGTATCTCCAGCACCTGAGACATCAAAGACTTCTTGAGCAACAGTAGGTATATGCTTATCTTCTTTCTGTGTAAATAACCACATCCCGTCTTCTCCAAGAGTAATCAAGAGATTATCTAATTTCAGGTGCTTCAGAATAGCATACCCTGCCTTTCTGATATCTTCCTCAGTTGTTAGTTTATCGTGGTAGATTTTGAATTCATTGCGTTCATCTCTCATCTTTAGTGAACGAATAGCATTCTGTGCTTCTTTGCGATTGGGAGTAATAGCAGTAACTTGTTGATAAAATTCAAAGTGTTCCTCTTTGGGATCAACGGTGATAATCCTATTGTGTTCTTTAGCTATCCCTATGATTTTACATAAAAGGTCGGGATAAAAAAGCCCCTTTCCGTAGTCTTCCAATATCAAAGCATCCATCTTACTTATTATTTTCTCTGTAGACTTAAATATCTTCTCTGCAATTTTTTTACTTATCAAGTGAGTCTGTTCCCAATCAAGACGTAACATCTGCTGATGCCTTGCAAAAATACGTGTTTTAAGAGTGGTCGGTCGACTGCTATCTTGGACAATACCATTGATATCTATTTTACTGTTCTCCAGCTTATCTAACAAAAGCTGGCTGTGGTGGTCTTTTCCAATTACCCCTACTAAATAAACTTGAGCTCCTAAACTGCGTAGATTATTTGCCACATTTGCTGCTCCTCCAGGGACAAAAGTGCGTTTCTGCGCCCAGACTACTGGCACAGGTGCCTCAGGGGAAATACGCTCAACATCACCCCAAATATATTCATCAAGCATAAGATCTCCTACTACCAGAACCTTTGCATTTTTAAATCTTTTAATCGCTGCGAACAGTTTCTCTTTCATAAATACACCCTTCTAAAATAATAGTTTTTAAACTCTATCACAATTTTTGTCTTTTCGCAACAGCTAACTATGACTGTATCTGTTGCACTTCAAACAACCGCCAGTATAACCCCTTATTTTGAAGTAACTGTTCGTGTGTCCCCTCTTCAACAATTCTGCCTGCATCAAGCACAATTATGCGATTAGCATTTTTTATAGTGGACAGTCTATGCGCAATAATCAATACTGTTTTTCCTTCTATCAATTGATTTATAGCGCTCTGAACTAACCTTTCTGCCTCAGAATCTAATTGTGAGGTTGCCTCATCTAAAATTAAAATAGGTGCATTTTTTAATATTGCGCGTGCAATTGCGATTCTCTGTCTTTCTCCGCCAGAAAGTTTTGCCCCTCGGTCACCAATAACTGTTTCATAACCACAAGGCAAACGCATAATTGTCTCGTGAATAAATGCCTTTTTAGCTGCTTCTTCTACAGCTTCATCAGAAACATCCTCCATACCATAAGCAATGTTGTTACGAACTGTGTCGTTAAACAGAATGGTCTCTTGGGTAACCATGCCAATTTGACTGCGTAAAGATTTAAAAGTAACCAGACGTAAATCTACTCCGTCAATAAGGACCCTTCCCTGTGTTGGATCGTAGAACCTGGGGACTAAATCAAGAAGCGTAGTTTTTCCTGCGCCACTAAGACCTACAAAAGCAATAATCTCTCCTTTCTTAATCTTAAGGGATATACCTTTAATTACAGGACCAAACCCATAATCAAACCATACATTATCAAAAATAATCTCATTGCTAAATGGGGGTAATTCTTTAGCGTCAAGTTTTTCTCTGACAGTAGCAGCCGTGTTTAAAATCTGTTGAACACGAACAATAGCTGCTAATGCCTGTTGAATAATTACGTTTACCTGCGAAAGCTTCTTAAATGGCCTGACCATAGATAAAAGTGCGGCCATAGAGACTGTCAAAGCCCCCAAAGATAATTTACCATCTATTACTTCTCTTCCTTTCCAGACTAAAACCGATACACCTATAATAATGGCGATTAACTCCGTCAAAGGACTCAATAACAGTGAACGCTTAATAGACTTCATAGAAAGGCGATAATACCAGCTATTTGCTTTATTAAATTTTTCTAATTCCTTCTGTTCAGTTCCAAATGCCTTCACCAGTCGAGCACCAAAAATTGTCTCGTAAAGTATTGAATTAAGGTCAGCCATCTTCTCCTGTCCCTTTAAAGACAGCTTTTTAATCATCTTGCCTACACGCACCATCGGTACCCCAATAAGTGGAACCATAATCAAAGAAATAATTGCAAGTTTATAATCAATAAATATAATCATTGCACCAAAAACCAGTACTTGCAGTGATTGATAAACCAAATCTGTAGTAGCATAAGATATGGCGTTAGCAATAAGCCCAACATCGTGGGTAACTCGAGACATTAGTTCTCCTGAACGCATTACCGAAAAGTAATCTAAAGATAACTGATGAAATTTCTCAAATAATCGTGAACGAATATCCCGAATGACTCGTTGGGCAATATCGTTCATCAGATACCCTTGGATAAAACCAAAAATTCCTTTAAGAAGAAACAAAATAACCACTAAAACCGCCATCAGTTGTAGAAGATCCCTGCGAGGAATTCTATTGATATAGTCGACAAATATATTGATTTTCTGTGGTGCACCATCAGGTAGCCGAATCGGCTTTCCTGACAAGATAATGTCACCAAGCGGCATAATCATCCCTAATGAAATGCCATCAAAAAAAGCAGATAATCCCATAGCCACAGTTGCCATGACAAACAGACTAAGGTGTGGACGAATAAATTTCCATAACTTAAGAAAATGCTTCATCTTTTTCTCTATCTTCCGGTTAAAAAATTACACCATAGAGCATCTTGACATATGAATAATTTACCTTTTGTTTATAGTATCATATCTATTGACTTTTGTCGAGGGCTTTGCTACGATGATTTTTATGCACAAGATTAAAGTTGCGGTTATTGGTACTGGTTACTTAGGCAGTATTCACGCAAAGATTTATCAACAGCTACCCAACTGTCAACTCGTAGCTGTCTGTGATGTAAACCCTAATCGTTTAGAACAGGTCTGTCAAGATCTGAAGATCTGCGGGGTAATAGACTACCGTGAGCTAATTGGTAAGGTAGATGCGGTAAGTATTTGTGTTCCTACAAGTCTTCACTTTAAGGTTGCCTGTGATTTCTTAACTGCAGGTATTCCCTGTCTTGTAGAAAAACCTTTTACTAAAACACTTTCAGAAGCAGATATCCTTATTCGTATTGCCCGAAGGAAAAAAACTATTTTGGCTGTTGGACATGTGGAACGTTACAACAGTGCCTTTACCGCTTGTCAGAAATATTTTCAACAACCCTATTTTATAGAATGCCACCGCCTCAGCCCTTTTACCCATCGTTCATTAGACATAGGTGTGGTATTAGACTTAATGATTCATGATATTGATATTTGTCTGGGGTTGGTTCGTTTGCCACTAAGGCGTATTGAGGCAATTGGCGTCAATGTCTTAACCAGTTATGAAGACATTGCTAATGCACGTTTGCATTTTGATAATGGCTGTATTGCCAACCTTACGGCTAGCCGTATCTCTGATGAAACGGTGCGTAAAATCCGCATCTTTTTAAAGAATGCTTATATTTCTTTAGATTATAAGAACCAACATGCCTTCTTATATCAAAAAAAATCTCAGACACAAATAACCAAAACGATTTTACCTATAGAGAAAGACCAACCTTTAGAAAAAGAGCTTTCTGCCTTCGTTTACGCAGTGGCTACTAAAACAAAACCATTGGTAACTGGTGAAATAGCTCGTCAAGCACTAGCAGTAGCCTTATCTATCCGTGACCAAATATGGAGAAAACTAAAAAAGTTTTAATTGTTGCCGGAGAGGCTTCAGGAGACCTGCATGCGGCTAATCTTGTTGAAGCTGTCAATGAGAAGTTGCCGAATGTAGAGTGGTTTGGCCTAGGCGGGAAACGCATGCTTAAAAAAGGTGTGCGGATCATTGCTGATCCCACTGGGCTTGCTGTAGTTGGTTTCTGGGAAGTAGTAAAAAATATATTCTATTATAAAAAAATTTTTAAAAAGATACTTTGGCATTGTGCTCAAGAAAAACCAGACCTTGCTATATTAGTGGATTATCCTGGCTTTAATTTGCATTTATCTAAGGTCTTGAAGCAACGTGGCATTCCTGTCTTATATTATATTAGTCCGCAAATTTGGGCCTGGGCGCCACAGCGAATAAAAACGATTAAAGAAACAGTAACTCATATGTTGGTCTTCTTTGATTTTGAGGAAGAACTTTATCGGAAAGCAAAAGTTAAGGTAACCTGGGTCGGACATCCACTGGTAGAAACCACCAAATTAACCAGAAATACAAAAGAAATTTTTCAAGAACTAAAACTGAGTCCTGAAAAACTAACTATCTGTCTTCTACCAGGTTCACGTGCCAAAGAAGTAAAAGTACTTCTCCCATTGATGCTCGAGTGTGCAAGGATTATCAAAGAATCTGTTGATAATATTCAATTTGTCTTGGCGAAATCCTCAACTGTAGAAGAAAAAGTTTATCTTAGATATTGTCAAGCACTTAATTTATCCCTTGCTGAGGTCTATGACAATACTGTAGAGGCGTTGGCAGTAAGCGATGTGGCTTTAGTTTGCTCAGGAACAGCAACTTTAGAAACAGCTTTAATGCAGGTTCCTATGGTTATCGTTTATAAGGTAAGTTTTCTAACCTGGATTTTTGCCCGACTTTTTATTCGTATTCCTTATATTGGTCTGGTAAATGTTGTATACGGGGCAAAATTAATCCCCGAATTTCTACAATCAAATGCTCGTGCTTTCACCATAGCCAACGTTATAATTAAGCTTTTAGAAGATAAAAAACAGCGAGAAAGAATAAGAGAAATTCTCTCTACTATCCGTCAGAAGTTAGGACCAAGCGGAGCCACTCTACGGGCTGCAGATATTGTTATCCGCTATCTAGAAGAAAAATCATCTTAAAAAACGTAAACTAACCTATTATTATAGACTTCAACGTAGTTTTAGGAAAGTAAAATTTAAATAAACTGTGCTAAAACCTTTCCTTCTTCGGAATAAGGGTCGATGGCCCTGGTAATATCAATAGTATGTGATTCTTCTGAAAGATTAATTAACTGTGGAGTATGTTCAGGGGGAAGGATTTCTACGATGGGTTTGAAAATATTTTTAGTCTGCTGGCGCACCACTGCTTTGCTCTGGTTGCTTAGCTCAACTAATGTCCCTATTGGCCAGACTCCCATAATTTCAAAAAAAGTATCTACTAGTTGCGGATAAAACATTTTCTCTTTTTCCTTCATCATTATCTCATATACTACATTAGGTGCAAGACCAGCTTTGTAACTTCTACGTGAGAACAATGCATCGTAGATATCACATATACAGATAATCACACTACCTAAATGGGGTTTCTTATTAAAGTTAATCTTGGGGTAACCGTGCATATCACTTTTTAAATGATGTTCAAAAGCTGCCAGAACGGGCAGAGTCCCTAAAGTATCTACGTATCTTAGTAACAGTTCAGCACCATAAAGAGTGTGTCCTTTTATTTGTTCAAATTCACTGTTTGTCAAAGAAGAGGTTTTTCTAATAATTGTACGCGATACACCAAGTTTTCCGATATCATGAAAGAGCGCAGCAACCCCTATATCCAAAATATCCTCTTTATTAAACCCTAAGCGAGAAGCAAACAGCATCGCCAAAATTGCTACATTAATAATATGCGTAAAGGTACTTTGGTCATAACGTTTAAGCACAGTTATCTTTAGGAGATCCTTATGACCGTATACTAAACTTTCAAATAGGTTATTTAACTCAAAACGTATATCTAAAGCATTAATCTCCTGAGTATCTAAGATGTTATTTACACATCGCTGGAAAGACTGGGCAGACTTAGTGTAAAGACTAAGGGCATCCATAGCGGCTAAAGTATCTTTAACTTCTTGTTTATAGCTTTCGCCGCTAATTCTACCTGCTTCAATAGTCTGCACTTTTTTTGCTGACAAAGCTTTCTGTATGTCTGGAATTTCCTTTTCGTTATGTGCAACCAACAACTCAAGGAATGTATAGAGATCATCTCTATTTAAACCTTTTCTGAATAGAATTCGTTCTATATTCCTCTTTTTTAGGAATTTAACGATGGGCTGTACTGTCTTAGAAAACTCAAAAAGTATATCCTTATCACAGGCAATCTCATCACCAATGATGCCAAAAACAATCTCCTGCTGTTGTTGCCATAATTCATCAAACGCCTGGATACAGCTTTCTATTGTTCCTTTTATTTTAGGATGCTCCAGCCCATACAAAGTGGTAAGCTGTAAGCTTGTCATAAAAGCACGCAATACTTTTTCAGCTTTCTCAACCATTTAATATTACCTTTGTTTCTCTTATTTTATTGCGCAAGGGGAAATTCCAGAACGGAGTTTTCTTCTCTAAATAATCAAGATAATAAATGGCCTGACGGTATTGCAACTCAGCAAGAAGCGACAAATTCTCTATTATTGTTTTGTTGTTTTTACCCCACTTATTTTCTACTCCTAAAAGTATATCTAAGGCACGTTGGGTATCATTCTGCTCAGTAATTACTGTAAGAGCCTCTTTCTTAAGATAACTGGTAGAATTACGAAGGATCTCAAAAATAAATTCCTTGTGATATTCACCCAACTGCGCCATTAACCGTAAAATCTCTGCTTTAATAAAATCATTAGATACTTCATAGAGTTTTTCAAAAATAGTAATTTTATCTTCCAATTCCAAATTTTTAATTACTTCAATAATCCGAACACAAAATTCTATGTCCTCTTCTTTTTTTCTAAAATACTCATAAAAATCTAGACAGCGATTTTTAAAAACTTTAAAATAAATTTTTATAGGAAGCGGAAAAACTTTTCCTTCCTCAAAAATTTTTCTCAAGTATTCTTCAGCGGAAGCTGTGCTTTCTGCAATATTCTCAAGATAGGAATAGACCTCTTGCGGAGGATTTTCTTGCCATATAAACGAATCAAGAAATAAATTGATTCTGTTTTCCAACTCCTCAAAAACCTCTTTAAAACCTTTATCTAATTCTTTCTTGTCTTCAATAATTTTTTTTAAATCCAAAATAAAACGAAATTTATTTTCCTTTAACACACTATCCCAAATTTTCAAAATTTTTTCTACTATATGAACAGCCTTTTTAGGACTGTTTTGAAAGGACAAAAGGTCTAACAGGATTAACTGATAGTTATATTCTACTGCCTGACGGTCAAAAATAACCTCTGCGATAATTTTATTTCTTTCTAAAAATGACCGCATAGCTTCTCTATAAACGGGTGGAATTTCTATATTTTTATCTAAATTAAATAATTTTTCCAACTTCTGCGCCACCATAAAAGCAATGGCCTGATTATTTTCTTTATTAGCTTTCTCAGCAAGAAAAGCGGCGATTTGCTGATGAGTGCCTTTGCCAATTAATTTTGTTAAGAAAACAAACTGAGCTAGCTCTAACTCCTCTTTACTTAATAACCTCTGCCAAAGGACTTCGCAAAATTTCTCATCTGACACATCAATAAGAAATTCTTTTAATCGCCTGGAGGCATTTTCATTTTTAATGAGTTGACTATCATTGATGGCCGCATTTAAAAGTGAATCTAAACACTGTTTAAATTTTATATAGTTATGTTTTTTTAAATAATCCAGGAAGGTATGCAGGTGCCTGGAGAATTGTTCGTCTTGCAAGAATTGTGATGGTTTAATAGTCTCAAGCAAAGAATTAAAATTATGCACAAATTCATCTATTTTTTTTAGGTCTTCTTTACTTATAACCTCCTGCATAAAAAATGCCCAAACATCTTTTATCTGTTGACCCTGACCATGCAAGAGTTGTGAATAGTCCAAATCTTCCAACTGACAGTGTTCCAAATTCCCTTCCTCCCCTAAAATTATGGCTAAACCTTTTCTCTGTATAATTTCCTTCGCCGGAAGCGCCAATTTTTCAAAAAGGATTTTAAGTTCATCTGTTGTTACACCTTCAAAGAAACGAATACTTTTTATTTTTCTCTGATGTAGAAGTTGAGCAACTTCCTTATAGAAGCTTTCCTTACTATAAAAAACACTCTCAAACCAGACACCTTCAGGGCTAATTAATATTTCTATTTGTTGCTTATCCTTAAGAATTGAATCTAGTTTTATTTTAAGTTCTTCTAAAGAATTCAAGAAAGCTTTATGTTCTTTAGAGTATAAGAGGATAAAATTGTAGGTAATACGAAAGGCCTTAATAAATTCTTCAAACATTATATTCTTTTCATTCATATTATTATTTTAAGAAAAAATAAAATTTACTTCAAGTAGTAATTGGAATAGGCAGCTGTTATACGCTCTTCAATCGAAGGATGATCAAAAAAGATGAATTTTATGAAAGGATGAGGATTACGGTCAGCCAGATTATCCCTTGCTAACTTTTCCATTGTAGAGATAAATGCCTGGCGTTCAGAAATAAACATAAGTGCATACTTGTCCGCATTACTTTCTAAATGCCGACTTATAGCATTTACAAAGGGGCGACTAAAGACAGAAAAAATTATCCAATAAATGAAGAATAGAGGCAAATTATCAATTCTCATAGTGAAGATTGTCCATTTTTGATTAAACAACCATAAAAAATAAAAGAACATTAAAGTTAATGCCGACTGTAACAAAAAAAGCTTGACAATATGATTCATACGTTGATGGGCAAACTCGTGGGCAAGTACAACTTCTATTTCTTGTGGTTCAAAACGTTGAAGTAGGTTGTCAGCAAGAAGAACTCTTCGTGTCTTACCCCAACCAACAAGAGCTGCGTTTACCTTATTAGTCTTAGAGCTTAAATCTATTTGGTATACTCCTAATAAAGGAACTCCCATCTTGGCAGCTAAATCCATAATTTTTTGTCGAAGCTTTTCATCAGTTAAAACTTGGTATCTAAAAAAAATTGGGATAATAGTAAGGGGTGCTAAATAATTTAATAAGAAGCTCAAGGAAATCCAAATAAAAGCTGTTTGCCACCACCAGTTTAAGGGTTGCCAAATCATAACATACTGCCACAGCACAATCCCTGAAAAAGTAATCACAAAACCTATTAGGTTCGCCTTTAAGTGATCCCGTAACCAACTAGTTACCTGTTGCTGACTTAACCCGAATTGATGTTCTAACAAGAAACAACTGTAGAAACTAAGAGGAAATTCTATAATAAAGTAAATTACTGCTAACAGAAAACTATACACAAGCAAAACACAGAAGAAATTGGAACATACTTTCTGACTAAGGTTTGCCAAAAAAAATGATAAACCACTTCTCCAACAAATAGTCAAAAATATCAAAACATAAAATATTTCAACTAACTCTACTGTATATTTGATTGTACTGTATCTTCGGGCACGTTCTCTGACTTGCTTATTATCATTTTCAAAACTTCTCATTTGTTGGCAATAACATTAACAAAAGTGCGAATTGCACCACTAGGAGTTTTTTTACGACTAAAAACTACCTTGCCATCAATTAGTGCATAAAGAGTGCCTGTTCCTTTTACATTCTTACCCGCTTTGTAGGTATCAATACCCCGAACCAGTATTTGTCCTGCCTTAACCAGTTGCCCTGCAGAAACTTTTAAGGCCTTGTCCTTCTTAGGAGTCGATTTGCCACCTGTCATAGAACCTGTCTCCCTTTTGTTTTTAAAACAGTTTTAAATAATAAGTTGTTTTATATTAGCATAGAAAGTAATTTTAAGCAAGTATAACTTGTTCACGCCATGAGGGGATATAAGCGGGCATATTATTTTGAGTAAGGACATCTGCAAGTGCTTTACACTGATCCATTTCTCCATGCACTAGAAATATGTTTTTTAAAGGCATACATCTGCCAATTAATTCTACCAATTCCTCTCTATCTGCATGTGCACTAAAGGCATCAACAATGACCACTTCGGCATTAAGCTCATATTCTATTCCAAAAATCTTTACATAACGCTGGCGCTCAACAATACGGCGACCTAACGTGTCCTGTGCCATAAAACCAACAATAAGGATAGTATTGCGAGAATCCTCTATATTATTTTTTAAATGATGCAATATTCTTCCTGATTCACACATCCCTGAACCAGCAATAATAACCATAGGTCGTTTCTCAGTGTTTAATGCCTTTGACTGTTTTTGGTCACGTATAAAGTGAAGATGTAGAAATTCAAAAGGACTTCTGCCTGCTTCAATGGCCTTTTGTGTTTTAGTATTCATATAGATATGGTGATACTTAAAAACTTCTGTAATTTCTGTAGCCAGAGGACTATCAACATATATAGGTATAAGTGGAATTTGCTGTTCACGAACAAGTTCACTTAAAAAATACAATACCTCTTGCGTCCTCTCTAAAGAAAATGCAGGAATAATGATTTTACCTTTTCTTTCAATCGTCCGAATTATTGAATCACGTAATTTATTTTTTGCCTCTTGTATTGGACTGTGGATTCTTCCGCCATAGGTAGATTCTACAATCAGATAATCTAACCCTGAAGGCATATGCGGGTCATTAAGCATAGGTAGATTTTTTCTACCCAGGTCTACCGCATAACCAATACGCACCTTATGCTGTGCCTCTTGTATATCTAAAACGACGATTGCTGAACCTAATATATGCCCGGCGTCATAAAGTGTAAGAAATATATTTTTAGCTACACATATCTGCTGGTTGTAAGAGATAACTTGAAATCTCCTTTTTGCTGCACGCAATGCCTCTTGTCTTGTGTAAAGGGGTTTACGTAAGGGAAGTCCCAGACGTCGATTAATCTTGTTGACATATCGAATATCTTCCTCCTGAATCTTGCCAGAGTCTTCAAGCATCAACTTTGTCAGATCACGTGTGGCATGTGTACAAAAAATTTTACAGCGTAAACCCTGCTTTACAAGTGAAGGTATATTTCCACAGTGATCAATATGGGCGTGCGAAAGGATTAAGGCATCAATTTGGCGAGGGCAGAAGGTAAATTTAGAATTTCTTTCATAAAACTCATCTCTTCTACCTTGGAAAAGACCACAATCAAGTAAAACTTTAGCTGTCTCTGACTCAACCAGATGCATTGAGCCAGTAACTGTGCGCACACCTCCCAAGAATTGTAGACGTATAGCCACTCTTAAGACCTCTTTTAACTTACAAATAAATTACGGGAAGAAAACTTACCGTCACTGGTAAGGTATACCCCTAGACGTTTAAAACCTACATCATCACCAGGGGTAGGTATATGAGTCATATGCACCTGGCAACCGCGTAACTGTTCCAGCTTCTGCATAGCTAATTCTGCAGTATGATTAGTAGTGGCACTAATAGATAAAGCAATAAGGGTCTCTTCTAAATCAAGACTCTCTGAGTCGGTCTTAAGTATCTTCTTTTTTAAAAGAGCTATCTGTTTAATAATATGGGGTGACAGTAATAATATCTCATCTGGTATACCGGCCAAGGCCTTTACGGCATTAAGAACCAGGCTAGATGCAGCATGAAGAAGAGGAGAATTCTTCCCTGTAATAATCCTACCATCGGCTAACTCTATAGCTGCTCCACAATATATACCGTCATGACCTTTTTGTAATACTTCTGCCTCCTGAGCGGCCTGACGTGCAGGTTCTACCACCACTCGATCAGTTACTTTAATAGATAATTCCTCCATCAATCTGGCTACGCGTTCAACTGTTTCTTTACGCTCAATTCCTAACATATATTCACAATGGTAACGAAAATATCTACGAATAATTTCCTGTTTAGCTGCTTCTTTAACTACTTCGTCATCTATAATACCAAACCCTGCCCGGTTGACTCCCATATCTGTAGGGGAGCGATAAGTAGGCATATTAGCTGAATCTCCACTAATGCGTTGAAGAATACTTCTTAATATGGGGAAACATTCAACATCGCGGTTGTAATTAACTGCAATTTGGTTATACTCTGCTAAGTGAAAAGGGTCAACCAGATTAAAATCCTGAATATCAGCAGTGGCTGCCTCATAGGCAACATTTACCGGATGTTTTAGCGGTAGATTCCAAATAGGGAATGTCTCAAACTTAGCATAGCCGCAAGGAATTCCCCGTTTATATTCCTGGTAGAGTTGGGATAAACAAATAGCCAATTTCCCACTATTTGGACCAGGGGCTGTAACTACCACAATGGGTTTAGTAGTAGGAATATACTCATTTTTTCCTAATCCTTGTTCACTTACTACTGAATCCACATCCGTGGGATAGCCTTCAATAGGATAATGTAAAAATACCTTAATTCCTCTTCGCTCAAGTTTCTGTTTAAAAATAATAGCTGCCTGCTGATTATTGAATCTGGTAATTACTACTCCACAAATATCAAGCCCCCAATTACGTAAATCATCAATAAGTTTAAAAGTAGCAGCATCGTAAGTAATACCAAAATCTCCTCTTACCCTGCCCCTCTCAATGTCACCAGCATATATACCCAAGATAATATCTACTTTATCTCTTAAACCTTGTAATAACCTTATTTTTACGTTTGGATCATAACCAGGTAAAACTCTTGCCGCATGATAGTCATAACAAAGTTTGCCACCAAATTCAAGATATAATTTATTACTGCAGGCATTAACCCGCTGAAGAATAGCGTCAGATTGTTCTTTTAGGTATCTCTCGTTATCAAAACCAATTTTTGCACGCTGCATACCTACGATCCTTATATTCTGCAACCTTTTAAGCAATTAGTTCAAATGCTTCTTTGACGGACATTCCCTCTTTGATACCTAATGCCTTTGCTTTAGAATTAGCCTTTGTAATATTGCGCCCAACAAAACGTTCAAGGTTACCAATAGGATTTTCTGGAGAACTTTCTACTAAAGCTGCTGCCTGCCCAAAGGCTTCAAGAGCAGTTAAATCAAATACACCACAGGCAAGAAAACCCTTTGACCCACAAGCTAATAAAATACTGAATCCCTGCCACTTTAAATGTATTCCTTCAATAAAGCCATTTTTTGTATAGAATATTTTATTGGTAACTTCCATATAGCAGTTCACTGTGGCTTTCTACCTGACATTTTAATAAATGATCTGTTATATTTTGAGTTTTAGCACGCTTTCTCGGCCTTATTAACAAGCCTACTTCGTATTTCTTCGGGCACCTTCGTTGTTTTAAAATTACTTAAAGTCACAGTTGCCCAAATAACTTCTGCATCTACTAAAAGTGTATTATCCCTGTAAATATCCTGAATAAAATGAATAGAAGAATTACCGATTTTTTTTACCTTAACATAAACTCTGACTATATCTGCATAGTATGCAGGCCTGCGATAATTAATCTGTAAATGAACTACTACAAAACCAATATCTTTCTTTAGCCACTCAGCAGTATCTATTCCATAAGCTCTACAGAACTCTGTTCGTGCTTCTTCTAACATTAAAAGATAGTTGGCATAATAAACAACACCTCCTGCATCAGTATTATGGTAATAGATTTTTTTTGTAATAAAGAAGGGTTCTGTTAATACTGACATTATTTCTACAGATATTTCGCAGGATTAGTAGTGTAGGATAAAATACTTTCGCGACTAACCAGTCCTTTGGTATAAAGCTCTTCTAGTGACTGCTCCATTGTATGCATTCCGAGACGAGAACCTGTCTCAATAACACCCTTTATCTCTTCAGTCTTTCCTTTGCGAATCATATTTGCCACAGCAGGAGTCACAATTAGCACCTCTGTTGCAACAATTCTACCTTGTTTATCCGCCCTTGGCAGAAGTACTTGACAAACAACGCCACGTAATGTCTCAGCAAGCTGCATCCGAATCTGCTGTTGTTGGTTAGCAGGAAAGGCATCCACAATACGGTTAATACTAGAGACTGCATCCATGGTATGTAGTGTCGTTAAAACCAAATGCCCAGTTTCAGCAGCAGAGAGAGCTACAGAGATAGAATTAAGGTCACGAATCTCACCAATGAATAATACATCTATATCTTGACGCACAATATACTTTAGGGCACTTTGAAAAGAATGTGCGTCAATACCAATTTCGCGTTGCTCAATAATACTTTTCTTTGGACGGAAAAGATACTCTATTGGTTCCTCAAGACTCATCACCACACATTTTCGAGTATTGTTAATTATTTCAATCATTGCCGCTAAAGTTGTGCTTTTCCCTGAACCATTTGGACCAGTAACAAGCACCAAACCTGTAGGTTTTTTAGCTAATTCTTCTAATATAGACGGCAGATGTAACTGTTCTAAAGTAGGAATATCAGTAGGAATATACCGCATAGAGGCACCGATTTGTCCTTTTTCCTGATGGACATTAAGACGAAATCTTCCTACGTCATTGCAGTAAGACACATCCAACTCCAAATCCCGTTCAAACCGTTCGCGTTGTTCACTGGATAACATACCATAGACCATAGAACGCACATCCTCTGCAGTTAATTCTTGGGGAGTAATTGGGCGAAGATCTCCAAATACACGCATAGTAGGAGGCCTGCCCACCACTAAATGCACATCTGATGCCTGGTTGCGAACCGCTATACTTAATAAGCGGTCAATATCCACTGCTTGTAACCACTGACGTATCAGAGAAAGGTCTTTTTCCCGTATCTCGGTAAAAGTCACTCCTGCTTCATAGGTTTTATTTGCCTTTAACTCTTTTACCCAAACTATCCGTGCTTTAGCATTTATAGGATTAGGTTGACGAAAGGTGATAAATTCTAATTCTAATACATTGCCGATAGCTACAGGTTCTTCTACAAACATCAAAAGCATTCCTCCTTCTCCCATATTCTCTGCAAACGCTTCGCTGATTTTTTTATCAAAAACTCCTTCTCTCCGATAACGAACCTTGATACTGACGGGTATCCGACGTGATTTTCTTTTCTCCATTGTCTACCCCTTTTTAAAAGATTTTTTTATATAGATATTTAAAGATTTTTAGTCATTTTTGTCTAGTCATAAATATATTCTTATAAAGGTAGTTCCCAACCTACTTGCTAATCAATCTCAAGAATAAATCCCTCTATAGCATCGCGGAATTCCTGCCATTCTGCACGACAGCGAAAAGCAATTTTTTTATTACGTTTCCATTCTCCTTTTATTTTGCGCCAGCGATAAAAACAGACTTGTTTTTTCCCGTGATCTTCTACTAGTGCCACAACTGACCACCAACCCAATGCCATATTCTTTTTGATAGTTCTATACCGAATAAGACGAATAGGGGCATGAATAGGTGGCTTCTCCTCTTCTTTTGTCTTTTGGGATTCATCAAAAGGGGGCAAAGTTTCTTCTTTCATCGTGTCTCCTTTCGGACTATTTCTTGTGTCCTAATTCAAATTTTTTTAACACACTAATAAGCTCTTGAACAGTTGAGGCATGTAAAAATTCTTCTAAAAATTGCCGCTGGTTTACCAATTGTGCTAAAGAAGCTAATATTTTAAGGTAAGTAGAGATATCAGAAGGGCAAGTGCCAATCAAAAATATGGCATTTACCTCCTGCCCGTCTAAAGATTGAAAATCAATTCCCTCAAGAGAACGACCAAAACAAAGTGCAATCCCATCTACCGAATGAGTTGGGGCGTGGGGTATAGCTACACGATTGCCAATACCTGTGGACCCTAACTGCTCACGTTCTAAGACATGTTTTATAAAATCTGCTTTATCTTTAATCTTTCCGTTTTTCTCTAGAACATCAGCCAACTCTCGGATTGCTTGTTCTTTATTTTTGGCTTTTAAATCCATAACGCACAATTCAGGACGCAGGAAATCTACTAATCTAGCCATTAAATAATCTCCTTATACAACTGTTCTACCATCGCAGGGTTTTTTACAATGAGCACCGGACAAGGAGCGGTACGGAATATTCGTTCGCCTTCATCATAGAAAGTCTCGGTTCGTGAAATGATATCTTTAAGCTCTCCTAACACCAGAATATCTGCTGGTAAATCCTCAACTTTCTTAATTACCTCTTCGTGTATTGCACCGCGTAATAAATAAACTTCTGTGTTCACTGACTTTGCTTCTGCCATCTTCTTAATGCGTTCCAACATAATAGTTCCCTGCTGCTGTAGCTCCTCTTCATAAGAACGCGCCTCCACCTCTACAAAAATACGACTTCTTAACAATTCTGCTAGGGCTTTAGTATCAATAACATAAACAACACTTAGCTTTGCCTGTAAAAGCCGTGCTAGGACAATTGCATATTTTGCGGCAACTAATGCCTGAGTAGAGCCTGAAACAGAAACAAGGATATTTTTTATCACCAGCACTCCTTAGATTAGAACTTATACTGTTTGATAAGTTTTAATAATGCAAAACTATCACGCGCCTCTTCTTCTAGACGTTCACTAATATACTTGGTTGCTTGCTTGTAATAAGGAATATAGATTTTCTCTAATGCCTTTACCTTACGTATAGTGCGGCGTGTCTCTTCAGCAAGGCGCAGTAGAGCAATTTTTTTTTCGGCCAAAGCCACAATTGCTTTCAAGACTTCTTTAAAACTCATAATTGCTTCATCTACTGTTAGAGGTACCTGAGTCATACTGCAATAAGGTATTTTTTCCTTAATTTGAAGAGAGATTACTGGCACAGTTACCCCCATAATGCGACGTTGCGATATTGCAAGTTGAGTATCTATATCCACAGCCATACTCAATATCTCAAGACGAGTTCTACCTATTTGAGCAATTGCTCTATCCAATATCCTATAAGCAGTCTGCATTATCTCATTTAACTTACTTTGGCTATGGTCTACACTGTCAATTAAAGCAGTCAACTCTTGTAAAAGAATTTTTCGTTTTTCATCAAGCAGGTCATAACCTTGTTGCGTAAGTTCTAAATTTTGTTTTATTTTAAGTAAATTAGTTTTTGTGGCAGCAATGTTTACGTTACCCATAGATTTTAATTAGATAAAAAGAAAAAAATCTTACTCTATTTATTACTAGGTTTATAATAAATCTCAAGAAATTCCTCTTTTATTCGTGCAAGCTCTTCCTTAGGTAAAATAGAGATAATCTCCCAACCCAAGTCAAGCCCTTGTTCAATACTACGCCGTTCAAAATAACCTTGGCTTAAGAAACGCCTTTCAAACTCTTCACCAAATTTTAAATACAAGGCGTCTAAAGGAGAAAGCTCTTCTTCTCCGATAATAGAAGCCAATGCCCGAACATCCTTAACATGGGCGTAACAAGAAAATAATTGTGAGGTCAACGCAGGGTGATCTTCACGGGTCATACCCTTACCAATATTATCCTTCATTAAGCGCGATAAAGAAGGCAGACCTGCTACTGGTGGATAGATACCGCGAGCATACAATTCTCTTTCCAAAACTATCTGGCCTTCAGTAATGTAACCTGTAAGATCGGGTATAGGATGGGTAATATCGTCATTAGGCATAGTAAGAATGGGTAATTGCGTAATAGATCCTTTAGCGTCTTTAATCATACCTGCCCGTTCATAAAGGCTGGCTAGGTCGCTATAAAGGTATCCTGGATATCCTTTACGTGCAGGAATCTCTCCACGGACCGTAGAAAGCTCCCTTAGCGCCTCACAATAATTAGACATATCGGTCATAATTACTAATACATGCATATCCTTCTTAAATGCCAAAAACTCTGCACAACTTAATGCAAAACGTGGAGTCATCAAACGAGCAATAGAGGGTGCATCTGCTAAACTCAAAAATACTGCTACACGGTCAAGAACACCTGATTCCTCAAAACTCTTTATAAAAAATTGAGCAGTATCGTACTTAACCCCCATTGCTGCAAACACTACACAGAAATTCTCTTCTTTTACTCGTGCTTGACGTGCAATTTGAGTAGCAATCAAATCATGGGGAAGTCCACTTCCAGAGAATATAGGTAGTTTTTGCCCGCGTACAAGAGTATTCATTACATCTATAGAAGAAATCCCTGTTTCAATAATGTTGCACGGATATTGTCTGCTAGTAGGATTAATTGCCAGACCATTTACGTCAATAAATTCCTCATAGACAGGTTGTGGCAAGCCATCTAAAGGATTTCCTAATCCGTCAAATATTCGTCCCAACATATCAGTAGAAACACCTACTTTAAGAGGTTCTTCTGTAAATCTTACCCGACAATTGGACAGCGAAAGCCCACTTGTTCCTCCTAATACCTGCACTACCGCAAAGCCCTTTCCTACTTCTAAAGTTATTCCTAGTCTGTTTTTGTTCTCTTGATCAGTAATCTCAACGACCTCGTTGTACCCTACATTATGTATATTGCGAATAATAAAAATTGGTCCCACTACTTCTTCTAGTCCCACATATTCACGAAAAGTATACCTATTCATCTTTATCCTTTGCTTGATTATAAATCTAACTCTCTTAATGTCTCTTCAACTTTCCTAGGAAAATTATTTAATTCCTCTAGCATATCTTCAGAGAACTTCTGGCGCATACGCATTATCTCATTGAAGATCGGCTGTTCTCTAAGCTCTTCTATGCTGATTCCCTTTTTAATTAATCCGTCTGCCTGCTGATAAAAAGTAATGATAGATTTAAGCATCAGAAACTGTTTACGCGCAGAAGAGTAAGTATCTATTTGATCAAAGGCAACCTGTTGTAAGAAACCATTCTTAAAAAGGCTACAGACTTCTAGAACTAATCTCTGTGACGGAGGAAGCACATCTGTCCCTACCAACTTCACTACTTGTAAAAGACGTTGTTCCTTTTGTAACAACTCCATTATATTCTGACGTAATTTCTCCCATTCTGGACTAATTTGTCTATGCCACCAGTTTTTTACATCTTCTAGGTATTCAGAGTAACTATCTATCCAGCTGATGGCAGGATAATGCCGACTATTAGCTAGTTCCCTATCTAATGCCCAAAAACAACGGATAAAACGCTTGGTATGTGAAGTCACTGGCTCTGAGAAATCTCCACCCTGTGGTGAAACAGCAGCAATAATAGTTATACTGCCATAATCGTTGGAGAGGGTTTTGACTTTCCCTGCTCGTTCATAAAATTCAGCAAGTCTTGAAGGTAGATACGCAGGAAACCCTTCTTCAAGAGGCATCTCTTCTAAACGTCCAGACAATTCCCTTAAAGCCTCTGCCCAACGTGAGGTAGAATCAGCCATCAAAGCTACATGATAACCCATATCACGATAATACTCAGCAAGAGTAATTCCGGTGTAAATACTTGCCTCACGCGCCGCAACAGGCATGTTAGAAGTATTGGCAATGAAAATTGTCCTTTCTGAGAGTGGCCGTTGGGTGCGTGGGTCAATAAGATTTGGGAAATTAAGTAGTACATCTGTCATTTCATTACCACGTTCACCACAACCAACATAGATAACAATATCTGCATCTGACCATTTTGCTACCTGATGTTGAATCACAGTTTTACCTGTGCCGAATCCTCCAGGAACTGCCACACAACCGCCCTTAGCTACAGGAAAAAGGGTGTCAATCACCCGTTGACCAGTTAACAAGGGTTCCTCTAAACTTAGTCGTTTTAGGTAAGGCCGTGGTCTACGTACTGGCCAAAGTTGCACCATAGGAATTTTGTATTCTTTTCCTTTTTCATCCACTATTACGGCGATTTCTTCATCTATTACATAATCTCCCTCAGGTTTAATAGCAATAATTTTTCCTTTAATATTTACCGGAACCATTATCTTATGTAAAATCCTTGCCGTCTCCTGAACCTGACCAATCACTTCCCCACCAGAAACTTCTTTTCCAGTTTGCACTAATGGCACAAAATGCCATTTCTTTTCAGTATCAAGCGAGCGATTATGCATGCCTCGTTGAATAAAAACACCTTGTTTTTTTCGCATAACCTCAAGAGGTCGCTGAATTCCATCATAAATATTACCGAGTAGACCCGGACCAAGTTCAACAAAAAGAGGAAATCCTTCACTATAAACTTCATCACCAGCTCTTAAGGAAGTGGTATCTTCATAAACCTGTACAAAACCATGGTCACCTTTTAAACGAACCACCTCACCTATAAGACGTTGTGGCCCTACCTGAACCATATCCAGCATCTTTAAATTAGTAACTCCCTCTAACTCTACTACAGGGCCATTTACTCGATAAACTCTTCCTACTAAATTAGCCATATAAGTCTCAACTTGTGGTATAACGTAACAATTCTTGTTCTATATTCTGTCTCTGCCTTTCTAAACGGCTAGAAAACCTGTTGTCAAACATCAAACGCCCATCTGCAGAATAAACAATTACCCCAATATCTTGAAAATCTGATTCCTTCCAGTGAAAAACTAAAGATTTTTTTGCCGTAGAGCAACAGCTGGCTTCTATTTTCTTTCTAAAATTCTCATTGAAGATATTTCTGTCATATTTAGAATAAATCACTACCAGCTCGTTACTGCCAACTACCATCACAGCTTCAATAATGGCTTTTTCTAGGAAATAAGGATATTTACTATCCAAGCGAAAATCTTCTGCTTGTTTTTGTATTTGGGCAAAAACCTCTTTAATCAGGCGGTCTTTGTTCTGAAGAATAAGCCTTTTTTTCTCTAAGACCAAAGAAGATAAAATCTTCTCTTTTATCTTTTCTGTCTGCTTTTGACTGTCATCTAAAAGTTGCTGTTTTCTCTTCTGAGCTTCTTGCTGTGCCTGTTGAAGTATTTTTTCTTTTTGTCTAAGGGCAGCCTCTTTTATCTTAACGACCTCTTCTTCTGCCTGTTTAAGAATACGTTCACAAATAACCTCGGCATTCTCAACATTTGTCTGCTTCATTAATTGCTCACTCATAAGTTTGCTCCTGCAAGCTCTTTCAACAAAACAGCAACACTAGGCTGTTTTTTGATTTGCCCGCGAGAAGGTATCTCCAAGACAAGTGGCATAGGCTCATCTTTGATACGTATCTTAAGTAAGTCCGGTATCATCTCAGCGACTTTTGAAGTAATTAAAATTATTCCTACACCTGGGGTTATTTTAGCTAAACGTAAAGCCTCTTGCGCTTCTTCTTTGTTCTGAACAATTCTAGTTTCTACTCCTACTAACTTAAATCCTAAAGCAGAATCAATATCTGCAATACAGAAAAATTTCATTTTACACCTTCCCTAAAATCATAATAGCAATAATTAAACCGTAAATAGCAATTCCTTCAGCTAATCCTACAAAAATAAGGGCACGCCCAGCAACTTCGGGCTTCTCACTCATTGCACCTACTGCCGCAGCACCCACATAAGCTACAGCAATTCCACCTGCAAGTGCACTGAGACCCGTAGCAATAGCTGCTGCCAAAAGTGCAAACTTGACTATACCAGGATCAGTGATTTTCGCAGTCGACTCTTGAGCCAAGACAACCGTAGTTGCACATAGAGACAGAAGTAAAATCCCTAGAATTGTTACCCAACATCCTCTTTTTTTATACATCTTTCTCCTCCTATTTTAAATTGTTGTTTCTACTTCCCTATACTGAAAGTGGCTGATACAGACGTTTCCCACCAACAAAGAACTTGGATAAAAACTCATAGTAATTAAGCCGAAGTGACTGAATAGTTACAATAAGTCCTTCCAATAACACTACTAAGATATTACCTATTATTATTACCAACCAAGAAATAAATATACCTGCTTTTGTGTTGGCATCCGTAAGTTGAGAGAGGGAAAAAATAGCCAAAAACAGTCCTGCATGAGCTAAAGCAAAAGCAGCCACACGAATAAAAGAGACAGTGTTGGATAAGTACCCAGTTAATATCTCCATAATTGTTACCATTCCTTCCATAAAGGATTCAAAAATTGCACTATGCCGTTTAATGAATAAACTTTCGAATATTGGATAAAGAAATAATAACAAAATACCCGTAAAGATAAAGTAATAATATATAAGTGGAATTTCAGTATTATGAAAAAATCTTTTGCTTATTAAACCAATAGCTAACCAATAAACCAAACCACCTATTAATCCTGCTTTATCAAACACAGCCTTTAGATAATTTTTGTCTCTTAAAGCATTTATAATATTAAGAATAATCCCCAGACTCACTAAAAAGATTCCCAAGAAAATCCCTGCTTTAAAAATTCCCATAATATCTTTCATAGGTTTTATCCATATAGAATCAAATTCAAAACCAAAGACGCTGCCATAGAGAAAACCAAAGACCATTGCGCTTATCCCTGAGTATAACAATAATGTTCCTATCTGAGGATTAGGTTTACGTTTAAAATATTTCAGCCACCAAGAATTCACTGGTTTTAGAAGTATAAGTAAACCAACCAAAGCTAAAACCAAACCATGCCCTATATCACCAAACATTGCTCCAAACATAATCAAAAAACTAATGGCTACAAAAACCGTAGGGTCTATCGTCCCATAACGAGGGAGCCCGTATGATTCAAGAAGCAGCTCAAAAGGTTTTAAGAAACTATTGTGTTTAAGACATACAGGAATTTCTTCCTTTGGTATGGGCAAAGTATCTGCTTGGTGTGTCTCCAAATATACTACATCTGTAAGAGACTTAATCTTTCGGATTATCTCTTCTCTTTTATCGCGTGGCACCCAACCAGCGAATACTGCGCTGGTCTCAGTAGTAGAAGAAAAACGTTTTGCCTCTAACAAAGATTTTTTTAATTTAAGATAAGAACTAAGCTGTCTTAACTGGTCACTATAGTGTTGGGCTAAATTATTAATTTTTCCTTCCGTTATACTAATATTTTTTCTGATTTGATTAATCTTCTCCTCGATTTGACTGCGTGATTCCTCAGAAAGCCTTTGTGAATCCTGTGGTAGCTCTACCTCTTGCCAAGCAACGTCACCGAGAACTTTTAATAATAAATTTTTGTCTCTCCGTAATCCTATAAAAAGACAAGTAATTTTTGTTCCGTCTTTACGGAAAGGATAAACTACATGTGGCAGATCTATTAAGCTACGTTCAAGCATACCTAAGTTTCTTTCTTCTATCTGACCGCAAGAGACAAAGAGAAAGGAATAAGGACCACTTAAACTAAGTTTTTGAGGAAAATACTCCTTTATTTGAGACAGTATCGTCCGATTTGCGGATAGTTCTTCTTGGAGACGTTTTTTGTCTTCTAACAGAGGCTCTAATTCTTTGGATATAGCATCTAATTTTTGCTGGATATCTGATAAAGATAACTGTTGCAGCTGTTGGCTTGACGTATAACCTGAAGTCAGATTTAACTTATGTGATATCTCACGGATTTTTGCTTCAAGATGTTCAATCTCGTGAGATTCTTTTTCTACCTGCGCTGGGGTAAGACCGCGAATCTTTTCTTCGATATTTACAATATCCACAGGATGGAAAAATCCAAGCTCAACTAGCTGTTGAGCAATTTGCTCTTGATGCTGGCGCAATACTACAAAACAAACTAAATCCATTGCTAAAGGTGTAATCATATTCTCACAATATACTCAGTTTCTTCAGAAGCAAGACCCAAAACTTTGGCATTTAAAAGAGAAATTACTGCCTGGGTTTCTTTTTGCATTAATAATAGGTATCCTAGCACAGTTCCGATGGTAAAAGGAAATCCTGACATTGCCTGCCTTATCTTCTGTTGTAAGAAATCAAAGAGAAATCCTTCAAGAAAAGTAATATTTTCTTCCACTAAGGATTTTAACTGTGCATAAGGACCCAAAGAAATACTTTCAATAACTTTACCTAATCCATCAGAGGCATAAACTTGACTTAATCTCTCTTTAGTAATCCAAGCTCCTCCTGGTAAAATGCCTTCTAACATCTCCCCAATTCCCATAGAATAATACTTACGCATTCGTATTAACCAATGAATATTCTCTATATCTACTACCACTGCCAAGATATTGCGTGCAATAATTTTATCGTTGTTTGATAATTTATCAACGCACTGCCAGAGACGTCGGTAATAATCTACATCCAAAGCAGCTTCTATATAGAAGATTGAATTATGGACTTTATAGTTATTTCGTGCATTAATTAGTGGCTTCTTATAAGGTGTCTCATCTAAAAGTACAATTATCTCCTCTAAAGAGGCGCATGCAAGCAATTTATGGGGCTGTAGATGAGCACCTAAATCTTCGCCGATAAGATAATCTTCTATATTAACAGACAATTTCTTGTGCCAAATACGTAATATAACTTTTAACTCTTCTAATTCATAACGTTGTAACAATAAGTTAACCAAAACTTTTTCAACAGACCCGTTAATTGCAGTGTATACTCTTCGGAAACGCGCAATAGCATACCGTATAAGCCGGCGCTCTAAATCGGTAATATCAAAATTGCCCCAGTCTATGCTCCTTAGGACTTCTTGGTAATGCGTCTGTGTCAAACTATCAACTAATTCATAAATATCCTTTACTCGTCTTAACTGCTGCAAAGTAGTGGAGTCTAAAATTCTTGAGAGCATAGCCCGGATTTTGGCATTAGCAAACGAATACTTGGCAAGTTCACGCATTGTATTCAGGAATGTTTATGACTGATAAAAAATACTTATGGGCAAGCGCAGGGATATCCTGCGACCAGTTTGCATAACACTTTGTCATTTCTTCAATAGTCCCCTGCAATTCTTTCTCTTTAAGCTCTTGATACTTTTTAACTATTTGTTCCTCTGTCGTGCGTATCTGTTGCTGGGTTTCTCTTAAGGTTTCTTCTAATAACAACCTGGCCTGTTCCTCTGCCTGTTTTATTATTGTTTGCGACTCAAACCGTGCTGTCTCAAGTAACTTACGTGCTTCATCTTCCTTCCGCAATATATTATCAATTATCTCTTTCATCATTTATTATGTAGTTTTAGCAGAAAAGAAATCTCCCCTAACCTGATATTAGAAAATTTTATAAACAAATGTATTATATCGCGGGCGTAGGAAGGTGTCTATTATTTTTTATTAGAGAATTTTATTATGGGAATTTAACCAATTGCAGTCGGACCTCGTTCTTCTGTTCTTATGCGTATACATTCTTTTAAGTCTAAGACAAAAATCTTACCATCACCTATCTCGCCGGTTTTCGCTCCACGAATAATTGCTTTAATCGTTGGTTCCACGAAGTTTTCATTAACAGCTATCTCAAGCCGAATTTTTCTTAAGAGATTGCCTGTTTCTTTTACTCCACGATATATTTCAGTATAACCCTTCTGGCGACCGTGCCCCATTACTTCACTAACAGTCAGCAGATTAACTTCTGCACGATACAATTCTTCTTTTACGTCATCAAGCTTATCCGGCTGAATAATAGCAATAATAAGCTTCATAATTCCTCCTTATTCTAGCACGCTGTAAGCGCGCTCATGATGTTGTGTAAGGTCAAGACCCATAATCTCATCTCTTAAGGTAACCCGCATACCCATAACTAAATCCACCGCTTTGTATATTACAAAAGTAATTATCCCAGAGTAAAGCAGTGTTACTACTACTGCCTTTGCCTGAATAATAAGCTGTTGAGGATTTCCAAAGAATAAACCATCCGCTCCCGCAGGATTTACTGCCTTAGAACAAAATAAACCTGTAGCTAAAGCTCCCCAAATCCCACCTATACAGTGAACACCAAAGGCATCTAGACTATCATCATAACCTAAAGCTGGCTTTAAGACTGTCACCGCAAAGAAACAGAAAACACTTACTAAACCACCGATAATAATGGCAGGAACAACACTTACATATCCTGCGGCAGGGGTAATTGCAACCAATCCTGCTACTATTCCAGAGCATACGCCAAACACCGTAGGTTTACCATGTTTTAACCATTCAATGACTGCCCAACTTAATCCTGCGGCTGCTGCTGCGGTATTGGTTACCACAAAAGCATTTGCTGCTAAACCATTTGCTGCTAGTGCACTTGCTGAATTAAACCCAAACCATCCAAACCATAATAACCCTGTTCCAAGAACTACAAAGGGAACGTTATGTGGTGCTGCTGCTAAGGGTGGTTTTCTTTTTCCTAAAAGAATAGCGCAAATTAAAGCAGCAATACCTGCATTAATATGGACAACTGTGCCACCAGCAAAATCTAAAGCCCCCATCTTACGTAATATCCCACCTAATCCCCAAACCCAGTGGCAGATAGGACAATAAACAAAAGTAAACCAGAGAATCATAAAGGCCATAAAACTAGAAAATTTCATACGTTCAGCAAAAGCCCCAATAATAAGTGCAGGAGTAATTATTGCAAACATTGCTTGAAATATCATAAATGCTTGATGTGGGATTGTCTCTGAATAACCACTAAATGGTTCTAATCCTACTGATTTGAGATTTAACCAAGCAAATCCACCCCAGAATCCTTCTGAAGGTGCAAAAGAAAGACTATAACCATAAACAACCCACAATACACTTACTACACACATGAGCATAAAACATTGCATAAGAATACTAACTATATTTTTCCTGCGTACCATTCCTCCATAGAAAAAAGCTAGAGCCGGAGTCATCACAAAAACTAATGCTGCTCCCATTAACACAAATGCTGTATCAGCTGCGTTCATCTTATCCTCCTTTTTTCTTTATATTTCATAACGCACTTTCCCCTCGTTCACCTGTTCTGATCCTAATTGCCTCTTCTACTGGTGAGATAAATATCTTGCCGTCGCCAAATTCTCCTGTTCGCGCTGAAGTAATTATGGTATCGACTATTCTGTCAACCATATCGTCCTTAACCACAATTTCTATTTTTGTCTTTGGCAATACTCCTACTTTGTATTCCCTGCCTTGGAATTTTTGCACAACACCACCTTGATTTCCTCGGCCATCCACTTGTGTGATGTTAAAACCAGAAACCCCTAAGTTCTCTAATGCTTGTCTTACTTCTTTAATCTTCTCAGGGCGAACAAATGCCTCTATTTTTTTCATCGCCACCTCCTTTTAAAGAAAAAAGACGTTTTGCTCTCGTTTTAAGAATCGCAAAACGTCTTTGTTTCTCTGTAAAAAAATATGCCCTTATACAGGGCATTCTGTCTTACACTACATCGTGTTTATCTTTGTTACTTCACTTATACAAGTAAAAAATATTCATCTTTGGTAACAAAATTTTTAAGATATCTACTCAAGGTGCTTCTTGCATTTTTTTAGAATAATCCTACGGTATTTAATTACAGAGACATGTGAAATAGACAATTTTCTTCCAATTTGGCGTGTGCTTAGCCCTTCAGCTAAAAGTAAAAGAATCTCTTTTTCTCGTTGGGTTAAACCATTATTATAAATTGCCTCACTAATAAGCTGGGTATTTAGCCTTTCAAAATAATCTTCTTGTCGGTTATCGCTTATTTCCCATAAATAATCGCTGGTTAAATCTGCACTTGAATTCACAGGTGCATCTAAACTTACTTCGTCTTTTCTCTTCTGGGCCGTGCGTAAGTAATTACGGATATGGTAGTAACATCCCTGTAGGATATAACTGTCGGTTTTGTCCTCTAATGCCTTATCAAGATATCTTTTCCAAAGGTACACCAAGGCCTCTTGATAAAGGTCGTCTGCAGATAAAGACGCATCCTTTCTGTAGACGCGATTGCAAATAGCCTTAAGTCGACCAGAAAATTTTTCTACCAACTCTTCGTAACTCATTATTTACCTCTGTATTTATTGGTAATAGGCATACGCCTGTCTCTACCAAATGCCCGTGGAGTAATCTTTACGCCGGGGGGAGATTGCCTGCGTTTATATTCACTTTTGTCCACCATTTGAATAACCCGCTCTACTATGCCAGAGGGATATCCTTTTTTTATAATTTCCTCGTAGGACATGTCATACTCTATATAGAACTTAAGAATTCCATCTAATATCTTATACTCTGGTAGTGTATCGCTATCTTTCTGATTATAGCGTAATTCTGCTGTTGGCTCCTTTTTAAAAACGGTAGCTGGTATTATTTCTTTATTACTGTTACAATAACTTGCTAATTCATAAACAACCGTTTTGGGAACATCTTTTAAAACAGCAAACCCACCAATTAGGTCGCCATAAAGAGTAGTATAACCACAACTGATTTCAGACTTATTTGCCGTATTAAGAACTAACCAACCAAATTTATTAGATAAAGCCATTAGGATATTACCTCTGATTCTGGCTTGGATATTCTCTTCAGTAACATCCCGCTGTGTCCCAAGAAATTCCTTCTCCAAAATAAGAAGATACATTTGATAAATCTGTTCAATAGAAATATTCTTAAAGGTTATGCCTAGATTTTCCGCAACCTTTTGTGCATCAGCTTGCGACTGTGGTGAGGAATATCGTGAAGGCATAAATACCCCGATAACATTTTCTTTTCCTAGAGCATCAGCGGCAATAGTAGCTACTAAACTTGAATCAATACCTCCGCTTAAACCGACAATTACTTTCGTAAAACCATTTTTATGCACATAATCGCGTAAACCCAAAACAAGGGCTTGATAAATCTCTTGAATGGGGGACAAAACCATTATCTTTTGCTTTGGTAGATTAATCTTATTTTGATTACCTGTGCCTACTGGTATCTTTTTTATATTCTTCGGTGTTCTCCTACTATCTTGCGCAACTAATAAATCTTCCAATAATAAATCCTCAGCAAAGGCCTTTGCTTGGCTGATCATTTTGCCATGGCTATCAACAATAAAACTTCTTCCGTCAAAGACTAATTCATCCTGTCCCCCCACCATATTGACATAGACAATAAAAACTTTATTTTCTTTAGCTTGTTGACGGATAATCTCTTGCCTCTCTTTAAATTTCTGTAGATGAAAAGGAGAGGCATTGCTTACCAAAATAATCTTTGCTCCTTTTTGGGCCTCTTCTTTTAAAGGACCAGTCTTGTGCCATACATCTTCACATATTGCCACACCTATTTTGATATAACTTTTGTTTTTTACCATACAAAAAACTAATGGCTTATTACCTGCCACAAAATATCTTTTTTCATCAAAAACTCCGCTATTTGGTAAAAGTGTTTTGTGATATGCTGTTTGAATGCGTCTGTTAGCAATAATTGCCGAGGCATTAAAGATACCTAATTCTGTTTTATCTACAAATCCAACCACCGCAATAATCCCCTCTACCTTTACAGCAATTTCTTTTAGAATAGCAATATTCTGCCTTACAAAGTGCTCCTTAAAAAGAAGGTCCTCAGGTGGATAACCTGTTAAGCATAACTCAGGAAACACTACTATATCTGCTCCCAAGTTTTTTGCTTTTTCAATATTTGAGATAATAAGTTGGTAATTCTCAAATAATGCTCCTACTGTGGGATTAACTTGTGCACAAGCTATGCGAATTCTAGTTCTTACCATATGTCTTACCTTCTCTTTGAACTTCCTTTTTTAAAATACCAAAAACTTGCAGGTATCATAAAAATAAAAAAGGCGTCCATTCTTACATCAAAAATTGATGTTCTTTAGGACGCCTTTATCCTAAAAATAAAAACGTTCGCTTTTTTGCGAACGCCTTTGTCAGCTTACTTCTTTGTTCTATTTAAAATATACCACAATTTCAGTTTTTGTCAAGGATTTTGTCACAGTAGGTAGTATCCTAAATCTTGTGTAAATCTTAATTGAAAAGCAACTTAAAAGGTGTATCTCTCTTGCAATATTTTATTAACCCGAAGTTTAAACTTTAGCCTTCTAAGAGAAAGAAGTATGTCTATCCAATACTTGGTTTCTAATTTTAATTTAACACAGAGAGATAAAGAAGGATAAACCTTTAAAGGAATTTACACAATTTATTTGACATCACCGTTAGCGCTGATGAAATATTAATCTCCTTTTTTTGCTTCGTAGGTTGAATAGTAGTAGGGTGTAAATGCCTGAAACTCGGCAGCACAAGTATCCACTAGTTTATATTGGGGATGTATCCCTAGATTTCTTCGTAAGGCTTCTATATGCTCTGGAGGCATATTACGTAGTCGGGCAATCTGGATATCGCTAAAACCATATTCCTTTGCCTTGCGCAGTAAGGAAGGTTCTAGTTGCTTTTCTTGAATTAACCTTTTTTCCAAATTAACTATCTCCTTTATATTATATAAAAACCAACGGTCTATCTTGGAGAGAGAATTTATTTCATCAATACCTATACCATACCGCATTGCATCTGCAATATAAAATATCCGCTCAGGAGTAGCTACACGGACTTTATTCTTAAGAAATGTAATCAATTCCTCAGGCGATTTATCTTTCCACTCCGAAGGATTAATTAAAGAAACCAACCCTTCTTTCTTTATCTCAAGCGACCTTAGAGCCTTTTGTAGAGCTTCTTTGAAACTACGACCAATTGCCATAACCTCTCCAACAGATTTCATTGAAACCGTCAGTTCGCTGGATGCCTTAGGAAACTTCTCAAAGGTAAAACGCGGTATTTTCACGACGCAATAATCTATGGCAGGCTCAAAGCAAGCTGGTGTTTCCTTAGTTATGTCATTAGGTATCTCATCCAAAGTATAGCCCACTGCAAGTTTTGCTGCGATTTTTGCGATGGGAAATCCTGTGGCCTTAGAAGCTAAAGCAGAACTTCTTGATACGCGGGGGTTCATCTCAATAATTACACGACGACCAGTCTCCGGATTAACTGCAAATTGTATGTTTGAGCCTCCTGTTTCTACACCAATTGCTCTTATACATTTTATTGCATCATCGCGCATTTCTTGATATTCGCGGTCTGACAATGTCTGCTGTGGAGCAACGGTAATACTATCTCCAGTATGTATCCCCATAGGGTCCAAATTCTCAATGGAACAGACAATCACCACATTATCTTTTTTATCCCGCATAACCTCTAATTCAAACTCTTTCCAACCAATTAGAGATTCTTCAATTAGGATTTCGGAAATCATACTTGCCTCAAGACCACGCTTAGCCAGTTCCTTAAACTCTTCTTTATTGTAGGCTATCGCACCACCTGTTCCACCCAGAGTAAAACTTGGTCTAATAATAAGGGGAAAACCTATTCGCTCAGCTACTTCTTGAGCCTGTTTAATATTATAGGCCTTATCACTTTTAGGAATGGCTATACCTACCTTCTGCATAGCCTTTTTAAAAAGCTGTCTGTCTTCTCCACGTTTAATTGCTGATATATTTGCGCCTATTGTCTCAACCTTATATTTTTCTAGCACACCTTTCTTAGATAAACACACAGCGAGATTAAGCGCGGTTTGTCCGCCTAAAGTAGGCAATAATGCATCTGGTCTTTCTCTTGCTATAATCTTTTCAATTGTCTGAGGTTCCAAAGGCTCAATATAAACACGTTGGGCGGTCTGTGGGTCAGTCATAATGGTAGCAGGATTAGAATTAACTAATATTACAAAATATCCTTCTTTAGTAAGCACCCTACAAGCTTGTGTCCCTGAATAATCAAATTCACAGGCTTGTCCAATCACAATGGGTCCTGAGCCAAGAACTAAAATTTTATGAATATCGGTTCGTTTAGGCATACCTTCTTTTCCTATAATTTTTTATTAATTGCACAAACTCATCAAAAAGATACCTTGCATCATGCGGACCTGGCCCAGCTTCGGGATGAAATTGTACCGAAAAAACAGGAAGCTTTTTATGGCGTATTCCCTCTAATGTATTATCATTTAAATTTATATGGGTCATCTCTAATTCTTTTTTATTGACGGTTGCCATATCAATACAAAAACCATGGTTTTGCACAGTAATAAATACTTTATTGTTGCGTAGGTCTTTTACAGGGTGGTTCCCACCGTGATGGCCAAATTTAAGTTTATAAGTTTTTGCACCCAAAGCTAGCCCAATCATCTGTTGTCCTAAGCATATACCAAATATAGGAACTTTACCTATTAGTTTCCTTACTGTTTCATATACATAAGGCACAGCTGCGGGGTCTCCTGGACCATTAGAAAGAAGCACTCCATCAGGGTTATATTTGAGAATATCTTCATCAGTAGAAGTTGCAGGAACCACAAAAACCCAACATCCCCGTTTATGAAGTTCCCAGAGCGTAGAATACTTAACACCGCAATCTACCACTACCACCTTAAAAGCTTTTGCAGAGATACTTTTATTCAATGAGGCAGCCCAAATATAGGTTTTATTGATAGTAACCTCTTTTACTAAATCTATACCAACTAATCCTTTACTCTGACGCGCTTTCTCTACCAGACTTTTTTTATCGTAATCTTGTGTTGATAACACCGCCTTAAGTGCTCCTTTTTGGCGAATATGTAATGTGAGTTCCCTGGTATCAACTGCTTCTATGCCAAGGATATTATACTGTTTCAAATAGTCAGCAAGGGTTATTTGACTACGCCAATTACTTGCACATTTAGAATACTCTTTTACTACCAAACCCTCTAAAAAAGGACGTCTTGATTCAGCATCTTCTGAATTTATGCCGTAGTTTCCTATAAGTGGATAAGTCATAGTAACAATTTGCCCTTTGTAAGAAGGGTCGGTGATTATTTCTTGATAGCCACTCATAGATGTATTAAAAACAATTTCACCATAACACTCTCCTTCTGCACCAAACGACTCACCACTAATTACAAAACCATCTTCTAAAGCAAGAAATGCTTTCATAAAAAACCTCTTTATTTTCTTGTATTAAGATTATGCTAAACACTGTATTGTTTCTTCTTACTAGCCCTTTCTAAAGCTGCCTTGATAAAACCTACAAAGAGCGGATGGGGTTGCTCAGGTTTAGATTTAAACTCTGGATGAAACTGCACCGCAATAAAAAATGGATGTTTTTTTAATTCTATAATTTCTACCAGTCTTTCCTTGGGATAAACACCACTTATAACTAAACCTTTTTTTTCTAATATCCTACGATAGGCATTATTAAATTCATAGCGGTGGCGATGCCGCTCATAAACAATACTCTTACGATAAAGCCTATAGGCAAGAGTATTTCTATAAATCTTACAGGGGTAAGCACCCAACCGCATTGTGCCACCTTTCTCTTTTATATCATATTGGTCAGCCAACAAAGAAATCACTGGATATTTAGTCTTAGGATTAAACTCTGTAGAATTTGCTTCTTTTAACCCACAGACATTGCGTGCAAATTCTACTACTGCGGTTTGCATCCCCAAACATAATCCCAAAAAGGGAATTTCGTTAATCCGCGCATATTCAATAGCCTTTATTTTCCCTAAAATTCCCCTTATTCCAAAACCACCTGGAACAAGTATACCATTTGTGTCAGCAAGTACTTTGGCAGGATCAGTATGTTGTAACTGCTCGGAATCAAGTTTCTGTATCTGAATCTCTGTATCGTTAGCAATCCCTGCATGAACAAGGGCTTCATAGATAGACTTGTAGGCATCTTGAAGAGAAATATACTTTCCTACCACAGTAATTTTTACACGATTTTTAGGGTAGAGTATTCGGTTTACTACCTTCTCTTCCCATTCGGCAAGCCGTTGCTCCCGACAAATGAGTTTGAAATGACTTAACACTATTTCATCTAGAATCTGTTTTTTAAACTCTAAAGGAATCTGATAAATACTCTGGGCGTCTTTTGCTTCAATAACTGCCTCTTTTTTAACACTACAAAAGAGTGCTATCTTCTCTTTTATCTGGTCAGAAAGTGGTCTCTCGGTTCGACAGATTAAAACATCTGGCTGAATACCTATTTCACGTAATCTACCCACACTATGTTGTGAAGGCTTTGTCTTTAGTTCATCTGCCGCCTTCATATAAGGAACAAGTGTAACATGGACATAAAGGACATTATCCTCTCCCTGGTCTATACGAAATTGTCGTGCGGCTTCAAGAAAAGGTAAACTTTCAATATCACCAACTGTACCCCCTATTTCTACAATAACAATATCCGCTTTTGACACAGAAGCTACTTTCAATATACGCTGTTTAATCTCATCGGTTATATGTGGGATGACTTGAATAGTCTTACCAAGATAATCACCCTTACGCTCACGACAAATAACCGCGTAATAAATCTGTCCGGCGGTAACGTTATTGTAACGACTCATCTGGCTATTAGTAAATCTTTCATAATGACCTAAATCAAGATCGGTCTCTGCGCCGTCTTCAGTAACATACACTTCACCATGCTGATAAGGATTCATTGTTCCCGGGTCAACATTCAAATAGGGATCAAACTTCATCAAAGTTATCTTAAGCCCCCGAGACTCTAAGATTCTTCCTAAAGAAGCGGCAGCAATACCTTTTCCTAGGCTTGAGATAACCCCACCGGTAACAAAGATAAACTTTGACATTATTCGTTAGCTCCTTATTTAACAAAAAACGGCGTTTATGGGATATTCCCTTTCCCCAAAAACGCCTTTGTTTTCGGTCTGGTACTATTATATTCTTCTTTTACCTGTAGGTCAATTTTTTTATAAAAAATTTTAACCAACCAAACTGTCTTTACATTACTAACAGGTTACTCTTACCCATAAGATAAGTATCAATAGCATAGGCACAACGACGTGCATCTGCGATAGCCCACACTACCAAAGACTGTCCTCTACGCATGTCGCCACAAGAAAAAACGTTTTTACAAGAGGTCATATACCTTTCATCTGTCTTGATGTTCCCTTTTTGGTCAAGAGCAAGCCCTAACTGTTTTACAATCCCTTCATGTTCTGTATGTAAAAATCCTACGCAAATGAATACAAGGTCAGCTTCTAACTCAAATTCTGAACCAGGGATTTCTTCCATAACTAAACAACCCTCTTCATTATACTTATATTCCAAACGTTTACATTTAATCTTTCTTACCTGTGTATCTCCAATAAATTCCTTAGTAAGAACTGACCACATACGCTCACCACCTTCTTGGTGGCTACTTGAAACTTTTAAGGTCATCGGATAAGTTGGCCAAGGCATACTTTCGGTTCTACACGACGGTGGTTTGGGCATAATTTCAAGTTGCACTACGCATTGCGCTCCTTGACGGTGTGCAGTGCCCACACAATCAGCGCCGGTATCTCCTCCACCAATTACCACTACTTTTTTACCTCGGGCATCAATAATTTCATTTTCTTTTATCTGCTGGCCAGCTACTCTTCTATTTACTTGAGTAAGATAATCCATTGCAAAATAAATACCTTTAAGTTGCCTTCCCGGGATTAAGATATCGCGGGGTTTACGACAACCACAACAAAGACAGGTAACATCAAATTCTTGTAACAGTCGCCCTACAGAGTAATCTTTACCTACTTCTACTTTTGTTTTAAAAATGATTCCTTCTTTTTCCCATAGACTAATACGGCGGTCTAATATATGCTTCTCTAACTTAAAATCAGGTATACCATACCGAAGTATTCCTCCGATTTTATCATCCCGTTCAAATACAGTAACTTTATGTCCTGCGCAATTTAACTGGTCTGCCAACGCCAACCCTGCCGGACCAGACCCTACTATTGCTATAGATTTTCCTGTTCTTCTTTTAGGAGTGCAAGGATTTATGTATCCTTCTTTAAAAGCACGTTCTATGATATCTAACTCATTATCACGAATTGTTACTGGCTCATCATTAATACCCAAAACACAGGCATATTCACAAAGCGCAGGACAAACCCTTCCAGTAACATCAGCTAAAGGATTGGTGGCTACCAACAACTTCAATGCCTCTTTCCATTGATTACGATAAACAAGGTCATTTGTCTCTGGAATATAGTTTCCTAATGGGCAACCATAATGGCAAAAAGGTGTCCCACAGTCCATACACCGAGAAGCCTGTTGTTTTGTCTGTTCACTAGAACGCTCAAGGGCTATCTGGCTATAATCTTTAATCCTCTCACAAACAGGACGATAACCTCGTTCCTTACGTTTAATTTTTAGAAATCCTCTGGGGTCAGCCATATCTTGTTTCTACTTTAATAAATTTATCCCTCTGTTTGTTCTATTAAAGCTGCTTCTGTTTTTTGACTTTCTAAAATACGTTTATACTCTAAAGGCATCACTTTAACAAAATAATCTTTTTCTACACTAAAGTTATCTAATATCTTCCTGGCAAGAGAACTCTGAGTATAGCGGTAGTGATTACTCAACAATCTTTGCAGCAAAGATTGATCAGTTATATCAATTTTTTCTAGATTTACCATCTCGAAATTACAGAAGTTTCGGAATTTGTTTTCAGGGTCATATACATAGGCAATCCCTCCAGACATACCAGCAGCAAAATTACGACCCGTCTTTCCTAAGATAATTACTCTTCCACCGGTCATGTATTCACAACCATGGTCACCAACGCCTTCAACCACTGCTAACATACCTGAGTTTCTTATTGCAAAACGTTCTCCGGCACAACCCCTAATATACGCCTCTCCGCTGGTTGCACCATAGAATGTAGTATTTCCAATAATAATATTTTTATGCGCCTGGTAAGTAACCTCTTTACCCGGGTAAATAATAATCCTGCCACCTGAAAGACCTTTTCCTACATAGTCATTTGCCATTCCTTCTAACTCAAACACCACACCGGGACACAAGAAAGCTCCGAAACTTTGTCCCGCAACACCGTAAAATTTGCAGTGGATAGTATCATCACTTAGCCCATATTCACCAAAACGCTTACAGAGATAACCACTTAACATTGCCCCTACTGCTCGTTGTGAGTTATCTATCGGTAAACTAATCTGCACCTGACTTTTCTTTTCCAACTGTTCTTTAACATTTTCAATAATAGTTTTGTCCAAGACTTTTTCCAGATTGTGTTGTTGTGCAATGGAACAATAAACCGTCTCTTTCTCAGCAACAGGGGGCTGATATAAGATAGTTGAAAGGTCCAGATTTTTTGCCTTCCATGGCAACCTGTCTTTGTTTACAACCAGCATATCACTTCTTCCAACCATTTCATCAATAGTTCGAAAACCTAACTCTGCCATAATTGCACGTAGTTCCTCAACAATAAAATGGAAGTAGTTAATTAAATGTTCAGGACGACCAGCAAATTTCTTCTCTAAAACTTCTTCCTGAGTTGCTATACCCACAGCACAGGTGTTAAGATTACAGTGTCTTAACATCACACAACCCAAACAAACAAGTACTGCTGAAGCAAATCCGAATTCCTCAGCTCCTAATAAACAGGCAATAGCCACATCTCTACCCGTTCGTAAACCACCATCTACCTGTAACCTTACCCGGCTACGAAGGTTATTTAAAATAAGTGTCTGGTGGGTTTCAGAAAGCCCCAGCTCCCAAGGTAATCCCGCATGCTTAATAGAACTCCAAGGAGAAGCACCTGTTCCACCTTCTCCTCCAGAAATTAGTATCATATCTGCATGGGCTTTTGCAACCCCTGCGGCAACGGTACCTACTCCTACTTCAGAAACAAGCTTTACACTGATACGCGCACAAGGATTAACATTTTTTAAATCAAAAATCAGTTGGGCAAGGTCTTCAATAGAATAAATATCATGATGTGGTGGCGGTGAGATAAGGGTCACTCCTGGTGTAGTATACCGAGTAGCAGCTATCACTGCACTTACTTTATGTCCAGGCAATTGGCCACCCTCACCTGGCTTTGCCCCTTGGCATATCTTTATCTGAATTTCTTCGGCATTTACTAAATAGTTACAGGTAACGCCAAAACGCCCTGAGGCAACCTGTTTAACTGCGCTACACAAGCTATCTCCGTTGGGTAATGGATGAAAACGCGCAGGGTCTTCACCACCTTCTCCAGAATTGGAATGTGCCTTCATCCTATTCATGGCAATTGCAATCGTCCGATGACAGGCACCGCTTATTGATCCAAAACTCATTGCCCCTGAATAGAACCTGGTAATAATTTTCTCAAACGGTTCTACTTCTTCAATAGGAACAGGCGGTTGAGAAGTCTTGAAATCAAATAAACTGCGTAAAGTTACTGGCTGTGTTGCTTGATTATTCACCAATTGCGCAAAGGCCTTGTACTTCTCAAGAGAATTCTTACGCACCGCCTCATGTAGCAAAGTAATCGTATCTGGATTCCAAAGATGGTATTCTCCATCCCTGCGGTAATGGTAATACCCTCCTGTGGGCAATATATTTTCTTCCTTTTGAGGTGATTCCTTTGAAAATGCCTCAGTGTGCCTTAGAAGTGTCTCCTGGCAAAGCACCGTAAAATCTGCTCCGCTGAGTCTTGAGACAGTGCCTCTAAAACATCTTTCAATAACTTGTTGATGTAGTCCCAATGCCTCAAATATCTGTGCACCACGATAGCTCTGTAGAGTAGAAATTCCCATCTTGGAAAGAATTTTTTGTAATCCTTTATGTAACGCCTTACGATAATTGGCAATTGCCTGTTCCTCGGAGATATTCAATGTCTCTTCTTGTGCCATTAGCTTGGCTACTTCATATGCTAAATAAGGATTTACACAATCTGCTCCATAACCAAACAGAAGAGCAATATGATGAGTCTGACGCGGTTCTCCGCTTTCAATTATGATTCCGATTCGGGTGCGCAAACACTTTTCTATAAGGTAATGGTGAACTGCTCCACAGGCAAGAAGGGCTGACAAGGCAGCTTTTTGTTCATTGATTCCTCGGTCACTTAAAATAATAAAACTATAACCCTCTTCAATGGCCTTTTCTGCCTGCTGGCAGATTCCTTCTAAAGCGTTAAGAAAATTATCTTTATCGCTGTTATCAAACAGTAAAGAGATTGTTTTGGTTTTAAAAGAATTGATTTTTATATTACGAATTTTCTCAAGCTCGCTGTTTGTCAAAATTGGCTCTTCCACAAATAACTTATGACAATTATTGGCATCTTCTTCAAGAAAATTGCCTTCTGGTCCAAGATAAGTTGCCAAAGACATTACTATCTCTTCTCTTATATGATCGATAGCGGGGTTAGTTACTTGAGCAAAGAGCTGTTTGAAATAAGAATATAGTAATTGTGGTTTCTTTGATAGGACTGCACAGGGTGTGTCATCTCCCATAGAACCTACCGGTTCTTGGGCAGTCTCAACCATTGGTTTCAGAATAAGTCTCAGCTCCTCTCTGGTATAACCAAATGTTTTTAAAAGCTTTCCGATTTCTACTTCTTTAGGCTTTTCATCTTGAGACAAATAGGGTACTTGTTTCAAATTAATAAGATACTTAGCACACCATTGCCCATAGGGTCTCTTTGCAGCAATTATACTTTTAAGTTCATTATCTTCAATTATTCTTTTCTTTTGAGTATCAATAAAAAATATCTTACCGGGTTCAAGCCTACCTGAAGTAAGAATATCTCTTGGAGGAACATCTATCACACCTACCTCTGAAGCCATAATAACGTGATTGTCTTTGGTCTGAATATATCTACAAGGACGCAATCCATTGCGGTCTAAAGCCGAAGCTATATTTACTCCATCGGTAACCACTAATGCTGCAGGTCCATCCCATGGTTCTGCGATACAAGCATGGTAGCGATAAAAATGCCGAATCTGCTCGGGCATATCGTGCATCTTCTCCCACGCCGCAGGAACAAGCATCATTAATGCATGTGCAAGTGACCTTCCATTTAATACCAATAACTCAAGGACATTATCTAAGGCAGCGGAATCACTACCCCCAGGAACAATCACAGGTTTCAACCATTCAATATCTTTTCCGAAATAACTACTTGAAAGTTGACCTTCTCGAGAATGCATCCAGTTAATATTACCCCTTAAGGTATTTATTTCACCATTATGGGCCAGAAATCGCATCGGCTGTGCCCTATCCCACGAAGGAAAAGTATTGGTAGAATAGCGTGAGTGCACTACTACCAGTGCCGAAGTTATTCGTTTATCCTTTAAATCAGGGAAGTAATCTTCAAGCTGATGAGGCATTAAAAGTCCTTTATAACAAAGAGTCCTTGAGGAAAGATTAGTAATGTAAAAACATTCATCCTCTGGTAACTTACCTGTTAAGAGTTTCTCTATTTTCTTTCTAATAAGATACAGTCTTCTCTCAAAAACGAGGGGGTCTTTTTTGTTTTGTTTATCAATGGTGTTTTTTGCAATGAAGACTTGCTCAATAACCGGCTGAGTATTTTTTGCTATTTTTCCTATATTTGTGTCATCAATAGGAACCTTGCGCCAACCTAAAAGAGTAGCGCCTGTTTCTTTAACCACAGAAGCAAATACTTGTTTACAAAATTCTCTTTTCTCTTTAGAACGAGGCAAGAACACTAATCCTGTGCCATATTCGGCGTTCTCGGGTAAATTGATTTTGTTTTTCTGACACTCTTCTAAAAGAAACTCATGAGGAATCTGTAATAAAATACCTGCACCGTCTCCTGTCTTAGGATCAGCACCAGTTGCTCCGCGATGGCTCAAACGGCGAAGCACCTCAAGACCATCCTCTATAATTTTGTGAGAACGCCTACCCTGAACATCACAGACAAAACCTACTCCACAGGAATCTCGTTCAAAAGAATAGTCATAAAGTCCTTGTCTTGCGGGGAAACCATAGGGTTTCATAGTACTTTCCATTTTATCGGTTGAATGTTGTGTTTACGAATTTTCGCACGCAAGGTATTACGATTAACACCCAGAATCTTTGCTGCCTGTAACTGATTACCAAATGTCCTGCACAAGACGTATTCAAATAAATTTTTCTCAATGTACCCAATTATTGCTTTATACAGATTACCTTTTCTTTCCTGATAAAGTAGCTCTAACTTGTCTATTAGTTTTTCTTCAAAATTAACTAGTGAACGTATTTCTTGCCCTTCTAAAATTTGGATGACATCTTCGTTTTTTTTTATACTGACTACAGCATTAGTCTTTACAGATAGAATAGTTGAAATTAAATGGTATATACGCTTTTCCTTTTCTGTGCAAAAAACAGTAATCATTTTTTTTGAACACTCTCTGCCTAATAATTAGGCACAATTTTTTAAAAAACAAACTCTTCATCACGCAACTACTTCATAAGAGTATTATTTTACAAAGAGCATCTCACGGTATTTTGGTAAAGGCCAGAGATGGTCAGGCACAACTTTTTCTAATTCATCAACATGTTTTCTGATATGTTCCATTGCTGGCTTTAGCTTATTAAAAAACACTGCAGCTCTCTTCTCTGGACTTAGTGATTCACTATCCTTTACCAATTCTATCATCTCCTTAGTATTATGCCGTACGTAGTAGATTTTATTTACTATATCTAAAAGCTGTTCCTGGTGATCCTTAAGGGCTTTATTATCAATCTTCAAAGAACGCCCCGATGACAAAGACTTAAGTTTCTCGTAACTATTTAAAAGAAGATTCTCATACTCTAACGCTGCAGGAATAATTGAAGTATCAACCATATCTTCTAAAGTATAGGCCTCTATCTCAAGTAACTTTGAATACATCTCAACCCAGATATGGTATCGTGCAGTCAATTCTTCTCTGGAAAACACTTTGTATCGTTCAAAGAGAGCGATATTTTCTTCCTTTATTAGTGCCTTTAAAGCCTCAGCAGTAGAAACAATATTGGGTAAACCTCTTTTTTTCGCCTCCTGCTTCCACTGTTCAGAATAATTATTTCCTTCAAAACGAATTGGCTTGGTTTGTTTAACAATATCGGAAACTACACTAAGGACAGCTGAATTAAAATCCTGCTTTGAAGCCTTCTCTGCAATGCTGTTTGTCACATACTCTAGGGATTCTGCAATAATGGTATTTAGAAAAGTCACAGGTGTTGAGATGTTCTGTGATGACCCAACTGCACGGAACTCGAATTTAGAACCCGTAAAAGCAAAAGGTGAAGTTCGGTTCCTATCTGTGGTATCTTTTGCAAACTGAGGTAGTCTGCCTATCCCAAGGTCAATAATATCCTTCCTTGAGACAGCTGCCTTCTTACCTTCCTCAATCATATCTAAAACTTTACTCAACTGTTCTCCCAGAAAAATACTAATAATTGCGGGTGGTGCTTCATTGGCACCAAGACGGTGCTCATTACCCGCGAAGGCGACACTGGCACGAATTACATCAGCATGTAAGTATACTGCCCTCAATACCGCAGAAAGAAAAGCTAAGAACTGTAAGTTCTCCTCAGGGGTTTCACCTGGATTAAGTAAGTTATTACCCTTATCATCTGCTAGTGACCAGTTAAGATGTTTTCCGCTACCGTTTATACCTGCAAATGGTTTTTCATGAAGCAAACACACTAAATCGTGTCTTAAAGCAATTTTGCGCATTAATTCCATTAAAAGCTGATTGTGGTCAGCTGCTAAGTTGGATTCTTCAAATACGGGAGCAAACTCATACTGATGAGGAGCAACTTCATTATGACGGGTCATAAGAGGAATCCCAACTTTATAAGCCTCCTGAGCCACTTCGTACATAAAGTTAAGCACTCGTTCTTTTATTGAGCCGAAATATTGGTCCTCTAATTGTTGCCCCTTAGGCGATGCTGCTCCCACTAATGTGCGACCAGTCAACAGTAGGTCAGGACGCAAAAGATAATATTTTCTATCAATTAGAAAATACTCTTGTTCAGGTCCACAAGTTGAAACAACTTTGCGAACATCATTATGCCCAAAAATTTTTAGTAAACTAATTGCTGCTTTACTTAAAGCCTCTTCAGAACGAAGAAGTGGCAATTTTTTATCCAGTGCCTCTCCATGATAAGAAATAAAAATACTAGGTATACATAAGGTCTTACCGAGTTTGCTTTCTATAAGAAAGGCAGGGCTAGAAGGATCCCAAGCCGTATATCCCCGTGCTTCAAAGGTAGAACGAATACCTCCTGAAGGAAAACTTGAAGCATCAGGTTCACCTTGAATGAGCTTTGAACCAGAGAAACGTTCGATCACTTTGGCATGACCAATTGGAGAAATAAAACTATCGTGCTTCTCAGCAGTTAACCCAGTCATCGGTTGGAACCAATGGGTATAATAAGTTGCCCCTTTGGCAATAGCCCATTCCTTCATCGCAGCTGCTATCTCATCTGCTTCAGCACGACTAATCACCTTGCCCTCGGTTAACCAACGTTGAAAAGCAGCAAAAGTCCGCGCAGAAACCATCTTCTCCATTACTTCTTGACTGAACGTATTTTCCCCAAAATAGCTACTTACCTTCTTATAATCTGTCTTTTCACCCAACATAACAGGTTTTACCTTTAACAATACAGCCTCTCTTATTCTCATTTTAAGCCCCCTTGATAAAAAAGGTGTTCAGAAGAGAATTATTCTCTTTTGAACACCCCTGTCCAACCTCGTTAGCCTAACACAACCGTGTGTAGCTACCATTAGTTACAAGTAAAAAAAGTTTTAAACTGGTAACTATTTTTTTCTAAAGAATTATTTATTGCTTGTTTTTTGTTGACTGTTTTAAACTTTCACGATAGATTAATTACGATGCTTGTAGCTATCCGTAGATTGTATAATTCTGTAACCAAAAAAGAGCGTAAGATATTATTAGAGAACTTTTTTTCCCTAACTACCCTGCAAGGAATAAGCTACATTCTACCTGTTCTTGTTCTGCCATATCTTATCCGCACTATCGGTCCAGAGCGTTTTGGTCTTATTGCCTTTGCCCAATCATTGATGCAATACTTTATGATTATTACTGAGTATGGCTTTAATGTTACTGCCACCCGCCAAATCGCTCTTTGCCAGCAAAAACAACAACAAGTCTGTAATATTTTTTCTGGGGTAATGACTATAAAGATTATCCTCCTTTGTTTGTGTTTTTTTATTCTAATTCTGCTTATTAAGTTTGTTCCCCGTTTCACAAGAGACTGGCAAGTTTATTGTATCAGCTTCGGCACAGTGGTAGGCAACACTTTATTCCCTGTCTGGTTTTACCAAGGAAAAGAAAATATGCGTTATATTGCCGTTTTAAATATTATCTCAGGATTAGTTTTAGTTCTGGGTATTTTTATTTTTGTAAAAGACCCTTCTGGCTTTATTATTGCTGTTTTCTTGCAGTCAGCTATCTCTATAATTATAGGTTTATACGCACTTATCTTTGCATTTCGTAAATTTAATCTTTATTTTACTGTACAGACTTACCCGCAGTTAAAAAACCAGCTTAAAGAAGGCTGGCAAATCTTCTCTTCAATTATTGCAGTTAACGCCTATACTACTAGTCGTATTTTTATTCTTGGCTTTTTAACTAACAACACAATTACTGGCTATTATGCAGTAGCTGAACGTATTGCATACTGCATCCAAACTTTTCCTCTGCAATCTTTTATCCAAGCCGTATTCCCACGCCTTAGCCACATATTTCAAAAAAATAAAAAACGTGCCTTTAGTCTTCTCTCCAAGATGCATACCACTACTATCCAGGGCTTTCTAATTAGTCTACCACTTATTTTTTTAATCTCAGGCTGGATGATTGAGTTAGTCACAGGTTACCGCTCTCAGATAGCTAATGCCAGTCTTCAAATTTTACTCTTAGCTGTGGCTGTTGTAGGCTTTAATTCCTTTCGTCTTCAATATCTTTTAATTGCCAATAGAACTCAAATCTATGCCCAAATACATTATACCATGGCTTTATTAGGAGTGTTTTTAATCTTTATCTGGACATATCTTTTTTCATATATTGGCACTGCCATTGCAACGGTGTTTATTGAAATAGGGATATTTTTGCTTACCGCTGAAGCCCTTAAGGAAGAGAGACAACAACAAGTTTACTCATCAAACACTAAAGCGTTATTTACTTTTTAGTAAAATGTCTTCAGATCTTTTATCAGAAGCTAACAATGAGGAACAAGCTTCTTGATAAACCTTTAAAGCCTCAGGAAACGGTGAAAGGGTTCGTTCAAGGACATTCTGCAGAGCCGAAACAGCAATTCCGTAATTAGTAATAGGTACTTTTTGTGTCTTTGCTTTATGAATACGCCAAAGCATCTCACGCCGGGTAATCATACAACCGCCACAATGGATAATTAATTTGTAAACAGAAAGGTCATCAGGATAATCTCTTCCTGCACAGGTCTCAATAATTATATTTTTACCTGTTCTCATACGCAACCAACGTGGTATCTTTACTCTTCCTATATCATCTTCAATAGGATGATGGCTACAAGACTCGGCAATAAGAACACGGTCATTATCTTCTAAAGCATGGATTTGGGCAGCACCACGGGCTAACTCTATTAAATCACCTTTTGCGCGAGCAAAAAGAATAGAAAAAGTTGTACACGCCACAGAAGCAGGTGTGTCACGCACCATCTGGTCTACTACTTGAGAATCACAAACCACCAGATTAGGATACTCTTTTAATTTCTTAAGTAAACTTATATATTCTACCTCGTTAACTACTACAGCTGCCTGATGATGGTCAAGTAAATCCCTAATGGTCTGAACCTGTGGCAAAATAATCCTTCCTTTTGGTGCTTCTTTATCAATAGGAACAATCAAAACCGCCAACCCCTGGGATGGAATGATGTCTCCTATAATAGGTGGTGGTCGAAAATAATCTTCAGGACATACTTCTAAAAGATGCTTTTTAAGAGGATTAACATAATTATCCCGATTCTTGTAATCAAGGCTTGATACCAAAATAAAACGTTTTACTTTTTCTTCCACTAACCGTAAAAAGTCCTCCGATGGTGGATTAACATCAATCTTATTAATTACTACAATAACTGGCAAAGAACGCTTTTTTGCCTCTTCCAGAACCTCGGACTCATATTCATTCCACTGATTTGCCTCTGTTACCAAAATAATCACATCTGCACGGTCAAATACCTTCTGCGTCTTTTTAATACGAAGTGACCCCAAAATAGAGCGGTCATCTAAACCTGCTGTATCTAAAAATACTACTGGACCAACAGGGAGAAGCTCCATTGTCTTTTCTACAACATCCGTAGTTGTCCCTGGCACAGGTGAAGTAATCGCTACATCTTGCCCAGCCACTAAATTAAGAAAACTTGACTTTCCTACGTTAGTTCTTCCAAATATTCCTATTTGTAATCTCAACGATTTAGGCGTCTTTTTCATTACACCCACTCCTTGTTAGTTAAATTCAGTAAACTTTTTATCTGCGTGAAAGTAAGAGAATTTTTATGGTCATAAATCTTATAATTTTTACGGTAATTTGCCGGTGTGAAATTGCACATAATCACATTTGCCCCTGCCTTAAATGCCTCAATAACTGCTTTTTTTTGTCCAAGTGTAGCTAACGCAGTGGTTGCGGGAATATTTATTTTTCCAAGAAGAATACGCGTTAAAGCAATAACCTGATAAACCAGCAGAACATTTGGCGAAGGATAATTGGCTAAAGGGGTCTGACTTTGCGCAAAAAAAGGTCCTACTGCCGCCATATCTACAGCTAAATTTTTCATAAGTAAGATGTCTTCAGCTAAATCTTCTGGTGTCTGGCCTGGTAAACCTATAATGTTTCCTGAACCTATCTGATAACCTATTTTTTTTAAAAAAAGCAGTGTCTTTATTCTCTGCTTTAATTTCTGTGAAGGATGTAAATATGCATAAAGCTTAGAATTAGCTGTTTCATGCTTAAGTAAGTATCTATCCGCTCCACTATCCCTTAAACAACGATATTCATCAAAAGACCTTTCTCCAATAGATAAGGTAATTGCAACCGCTGGAGCCCTTTTTTTTATCAGCTTAATAACTTTTGCCAAATCTTTAGCTTTTATACCAGGGTCGTCACCAGACTGAAGGATTACTGTTTTTATGCCTTTCTCTATAATTTTCTGTGCTGTTTTATCTATCTCCGACATACTCATTCTGTAACGTTTAAGTTTAGAATTATCACGCCTTAAACCACAATAAAGACAGTTGCGAATACAGATATTAGAAAACTCAATAACACCTCTTAAATAAATCTCCCTGTCAAAATACATCCTAGTTAATTGTTCGGACTTGTGGATAAGTGATGAATATCGTTGTATATGAGTAAGACAATCTACTATTTCAGACTTGTTCATCATTTAAGTTAAATTTAAATTACGATTAACCTAGTTAAATTAAAACCAGAGGTCACGTTCTCCTCTTTTAATTCTCTCTAAATATCCCAAAAATGCCTGATACAACTGCAAAGGAAAATCCTTTGGTCTTGTCCTAATTTCTTCTATTTCTCTAGCAATCAATGCCTCACCGATTTTTTTTGTTTCAAAACTTGCAAAATCTTCTAACCACTCCTGAAAGGTAAGCACTGCGTTTAACTTGCAGAAGCAACCTTCCTTACCACTACGCAAGAGATTCATAATGGTATCCCCTGTTCTTCCACAACGATACCCTGCAGTGCAAAAAGAGGTAATATAACCTAAATCTGCCAATTCCCTAATTACCTCATCCAGAGAACGACTATCTCCTAGGATAAACTGTTGTCGGAGTGGTTGCTGTTTAGTAAGACTCTGTGAATAGGAACCAACCCCTATTCGAGATGAGGCATCACGTTGAGTACACATTCCAATAACCGAACGAATAAATTCTGCTTTTTCACGACAGGTGATAATAAGTCCTGCGTAAGGGATAGATAATCGCAAAACCGCAATAAGTTTTCTAAAGTCTTCATCCTTTACTCTATACGGTGGATTATTACAAAAAGGTGTATTAATCGCTGGTTCAATTCTCGGCACAGACACAGTGTGTGGCCCAACGCCAAAACACCTTTCTAAATCCCGTGCCTGAGCAAGCATACCCAATACTTCATATCTCCAGTCATATAAACCAAACAGAGCCCCTATTGCCACATCATCAATTCCTGCTTCCATTGCCCGATGAAGCGAATAAAGCCTCCAGCGATAATTTCCTTTAATAGTATCAGCAGGATGTAACTTTTCATAAGTTGATCTATGATATGTCTCTTGGAATACTTGATATGTCCCAATTCCTGCTTTTTTTAAAAGATATAAGTCCTGAATACTCATTGGTGCGGCATTAACATTTACTCTACGAATCTGCCCTATGCCGTTTCTTACTTTTATCTTAACACTATAAATTGTACGCAGACTTTCACAAATATAGTTTATGTTGGTAAGTGGATGTTCTCCAAAAACCGCAATTACACGCTTATGACCTATGGTACCCGCTATTCTCTCTGTCTCTTGACGAATTTCTTCTTGGGTTAAAAACTTGCGTTGGATTTGGTGATTCTCTTTTCGGAAACCACAGTAAATACAGTTATTCACACAGAGATTAGAAATATAAAGAGGGGCAAAGGTAACAATACGGTTATCGTAAACTTTTTTCTTAATTTCTTGGGCTGCTTCAAAAATTCTCTGCCAGATATCTTGCTCTGATACCGCCATAAGAGAAGCTGCTTCTTCTAACTCCAAGGTTTGTATACTTCTTGCCTTCTCAATAATTTGTGAAATATACCCTCTGTCAGGTGGTTTTAGATTAGCTAAAATTTCTTCAATATTTGCCTTGGCTACAAAATCTTTTCCTTGGACGAGATATTTATTAACCTGTTCAGGTATGATAATTTTTTCTAAACTTATTTCTGTGTTAATCATAACTACTCCTTAAATATCTTACATTTTCGCAGGTGTAGATTTCACAGTTACTTCCTTACACATGCCTAATTTCCCGGTTAAAGCACCTATTTCATCATTTGTCCCATCAACAATTAAGGTAATAATATTTACCCTACGAGCTTGGTAAGGAAAACCCATCCGTGCAACAATAATATCTCCGAATTCCGTTAAAATACTATTTATCTTAGGTGCTGCCTCCTTTCGCTTTCTGACCACAATAAGCACTGCCGCAATGTGTCTTTCTGACATAATCTCCTCCTTTAAAACAAAAATACCCTCGCCTGAAGTTACAACGAGGGTAAAACAATACTTCTTTTTTTCTTTTCCCCCTCGGCCTCAGAATCGGCTCCTTAACCTCAGGTTAAAAATATTATAGCATAAAAATTTTATTTATGAATAAAAAGTTTTCAAACTTCTTTCAGAGCTAATGGCTTCTGCCACGAATTTTGTAACCTTTCTTTCTTAGGGCATCGGTTTTTGCTTTAGAGCAGTCCATACATAAGAAGACTGGTACGGCATTGCGCCGGTCATAAGAAGGGGCATAAACAAGTCTCCATAGGCTTTCTTCTTTACCACAGGCATCACAGGTTCCTTTATCCTTAAATTGCCAGACTTCTATGGCATAACTGGTAAAAATAAACCGGTCAACCCAAAAGAAAATTACTCCACCAATAAGATTGGCAATAACCGTGGACCAAATGCCTGTTCCTAAATTTCTTACTACTAACCATAAAATCGGTGTGCTTAATTGCCAACGAACAAGATAAAGAATAAAACGCCTTACCATCTTTTATTTCTCCTTTTTTTAAAAAAATATACTGTTCATTAAAAGTTAAAATTATTGAATATTTATTTTTCTTGCCTTTAACAGATAAAGCTTTTTTTGATTTCTATAACAGAGAACCTGAAAACCTGTTTTTGCAAGCATATTATAAAGTTTTCTTTTGGAAGGAAGTCTATCATTAAAAACAGGCCCACCTGCACGTTTATGAATACTGGCAATCTTTCTTGAAGAGGCAGTGTGGCTTATAATTAAATATCCCCCCACCTTCAACACCCGCCCCGCTTCTTTTAAAGCACTTAGTTTATCTTTAAAATGTGGAAAGCTTGAAAAATAAATTACTCGGTCAAAATAACCTGCCTTAAAAGGTAAATTCGCTGCGTCTGCAACAAAAAAGTTTTTCCGATAACGCTGGAATTTTCTTTTGGCATATTCAATCATACAAGAAGAAGCATCCACCGCTAATACCCTGCCTTTTTTGCCTACTCTCTTTGTTAATATACCAAACATATTGCCTGTTCCACAACCAACCTCTAGGATTTTTTCACCTTTTCTAATACCGTATAAGCTACTGTGCCTTAAAAGCATATTAAGATAATCTTTGCTATTGTGTTTTATATCCCAACTATGGGCAAGCTTATTAAAAAAAACTATTTTTTTATACATTATATACTTTCCTTTAAAAGAAATATCTTTTTAAGAAAACCTTTCTTAGGAGAGAAAATTAATGATAGCATAAAAATAATACTGGAGACCAGAATGATCATTGCACCTGTAGGTAAATTCCAATGATATGATAATAGAAGTCCCAATAGACAAGAGCCAACACCTATAACAACTGCTACAATGCAAACTCTGGAAAAGGTATAACAAAGTTGAAGTGCGCTTGCTGCCGGATTAATCAGTAGGCTAAATATCAAAAGCCCACCGATACTACTCATATTTGCAGTAATTACCAGGGAACATAAAATAATAATTGTATAATAAATAAACCGTTCTGGAATTCCCAAAGAATTTGCAACCTGTCGATTAAAAAGAACAACTTTTATTTGTTTAAATAAAAATACTAAAAAAAGCAGAACCAATAAGCTTGTTATAGCCATAATCAGAAGTTGTGTCCGGTTAATTGTTAAGATACTACCCCACATTAACGAAAGCGCCTCTGTCTTTGCGCCAGGAATATTTGCCAAAAATAAAAAGGCCAAACCCAGCATAAGAGAAAAGAGAATCCCTACACTAATCTCCGGCCTAAAATTTGCTTTATCTGCCAGGGGCCCAATTATAAAAGTAACGATTGCACAAAATAAATAAGCCATCCATAAGGGATTAATCCCTAACACTATACCACATATTGCCCCAGCAAATGCAGCGTGAGAAATAGCTACCCCCAGAAAAGGGATCTGTAACGTCACCACTAATACACCGACCAAAGAACAGCCTATACCTGCCAAAATACTTCCCCAAAAGGCATAGCGAAGAAATGAATATTCAAGTAACTGCATTAAGATTTCCCTTCTACAAAAATGGCGCCCCTTTGCTTATAAGGGACTACTTTTACTGGGCAGTCATAAAGATTAGACAAAACATCCTCTCTTAACGCCACTTCCTTAGACGCAGATAAAATAACTCTTCCTTTTTTCATCAGAACTATTTGATTACAACTTTTTGGTAAAAGTGTAAGGTCATGGCTAACCAACAAAATGGTAAGCTCTTTTTCGCTTTTTATTTTATCTATTAGCTCAAGAAGCATTGCCTGTGCAGGAAGGTCAAGATTAGCTAGCGGCTCATCAAGTAATAGTAGTTTTGGTTGTTGGGCAAGAACTCTGGCCAAGGCAACTTTTCGCTGTTCACCTGCTGACAGATAACCGAATGGTCTATTTAACAAATGCCTAATACCTACAAGCTCTGCTGCTTCTTCTATTGTCTCTTTGTCTTTTTTAGAAAAATTATGAAATAAAGAACTATGTGCCAGACGACCAAAACTAATTACATCCCAAACTAAGAGGGGTATTTGGGGGTCAATACCAACATTTTGTGGGACATAACCCGTATGTTTTCGAATAAACTTTGGTGAATCTCTTAAATCTCTCCCCAACACCTTTACCAAACCCGTTCGGATTTGGCAAAGGCCAAGGATACTTGCCAAAAGAGTAGTTTTACCTGCGCCATTAGGACCTGCTATGGTTACACAGGAATTTGCTAATACACAAAGACTTACCTGATGTAACGCTTGATGGTAACCATATTCTACATTAACACTATCCAGTACAATAACTGCTTCAGAAGTAGAATAATTCATTTTTGAATTGCTTCAATAAGACTTTGAATATTCTCTTCCAAGGTTCCTAAATATGAAAATTTACCATTTACTTCTTTGGGGAAATTACTTAATACGACACGGGGAATACCTACGGAAGAGGAGATGGGATTGACACTGTTAGCTGAGCTCTGAAGATTATCTACTACTATTTTTACTTTTTCTTTTTTAGCCAAATCTATTAATTGCATCAGTGTCTTAGGAGTAATTTCTTCTGGTCTACCATAACTTGCAACTATTTTGAAACCCAACCAAGCTAACAAATCTTTCTGCATGTTGTTAACAATTACTTTTGATTCTTGAGGATAATTTTTTCGTAATTTATTCAATAATTGTAGACTTCTGTGTTTAATCAAAGAAATATATCGCTTACTATTATTTTTAAAAAAATCTGCTTTCTCTGGCCAGTAAGCTGACAAAACTTGGCTGATTTTCTCTGTTGCCTTCAAATACACTTCGGGGACCATCCAGCTACCTTCTACATCAAGCGCAATAACAGTAGTTAATGCCTTATCTTTTCCAGTTAACGAACGTAGCTTTTCTAATATTGTCTTTTCCTCGAATCTATGCCCAATAATCAATGTTGCCTGCTGTAACAATTGTGCCTCTTTTACAGTAAGGTCAAAATGCCCGGGACAACTCTGTGGTGGGATAAGGCAGTGTAGTTTGACTGAATCGGTTGCAATTTCCTGGACAATACTAGCAATATCCGAAGTAGTTACAACTATGATAGGTTTTGCTTCAACATAACTAATAGATAGACAATTAGAAACACAAAACAATAGAAATGACTTTTCTATAAAATGCCTTATCTTATCTAACAAATTTACCATTTAAAAGTTAATCCTATTTCATAATTACGTTTAGGTTGCACAAAAACACCTGAGGCACCTGGTATATCAGCATAAATCTTATGTTCTACGTTTAACACATTATTTACCGCCCCAAAAACTTCCCAACCTTCTTTTACATTATACACAGTTTTTAGATTAAGTAAGAAAAAATTTGGTATTGCTTGCTGCTTATTATCTGCTGCATAGTATTCATCCACTATTTGTGCCATTACACTATTTCTCCAACGCCCTACAGAATTTAAAATAGAGACATCTACTTCATGCTTGGGTCTGCCTTGAGTAAATCTACCTGTGTGTAGCCAGCTGTAGGAAACACGGCCTTGCCAATGCTTGTTAAAGGCATAATTTAAGGAAGATTCGTGTCCTCTAAAACGCACTTTATCTAAGTTTTGAAATTTACCCGCACTTATGCGGATAAAATCCCGTGCATGCATAATGAAATAAGTAGTCTCTAAACTAATTTTTTCATTAAAAATATGATTAATACCTACCTCGTAATTCCAAACAGTCTCTTCTTTTAAATCCGGATTTGCCTGGGTGGCAAATCGCAATTCATTTAATTGTGGGGCACGGAACCCGCGATTAACTACTGCCCGCAGGCTTGTTGTGTCCAAAACGCGTAGCACTGCACCTGTTTGAGTAGCGATTAATGAACCTGCATATTCATCCTCATTATAGCGTACACCTGCAGTTAAAATTAATCTATCCAAAAATCTCTGCTCATCCTGTAGAAAAAAACCATATTCGTCTTTTTCGTATTTACCCAAGGTTACACCTGGTCCATTTAATACTTTACCTCCTTGTTGACGAAACTCGCCCCCAATAAGCAGTTGGTTTGTTTCTATCAATTTCACCCCATAGTGCATTATGACACCATTGGTATAATCTTTAGAATGGGTTTTGTCAGAAAATCTATGTGTCCCAAAGTCCCGGTATAGTTTGCCCAAAATACTTAAATTCTCACCAATTTCACCCTCTAAACTTAAATCATACGAGCCCCGTTCATAATTATTCCAAGAATAAGCAGGTGAAGGGGCGGGTTCACGTTTGAATCCATCATATGCACGGCTGTTGAATATTAATTTAAGCTCATCATTTAACTGTTGGGCAAGGCGCAAAGTTAGATTTTTTCTATTAAAATCAGAATTAGGCAGATGCCCACGTGTTTTTAGGGTATCAAAGGTAACAAAATAATCAAATCTATCGTATTTGCCACCTTGTTTAAGCAGAACCTCCCAGAGGTCATATGAACCATAAAGAGTTTTTAATTCTCCTTGAAACTCTTTGGTAGGTTTTTCAGTTATAATATTTAAAACACCTCCTAATGCATCAGAACCATAAAGCACAGAGGCAGGACCACGAACTACTTCTATACGTTGAACATTATCCAAGGGGAAAGCATCGGTTATCGTGCAACCATACAGACCCATTTTTTCAGGCTTACCATCTACTAAAACCATAATACGCCTACCACGGCTACCGTGTCCTCGGATAACTACATCTGCCCTGCCAAAACCGGTGGTTTTATGTACAAAAACACCTGGTAACCCAGAAAGTAAATCTGTAGCAGAATGGCTCGTTGTTGCCTCTATATCCTTTTTGGTGATAACACTTACTGCCAAAGAAGAATCTGATACTGATAGAGAATAACGTGAAGGCGTAACCACAATTTTACCTAAAGAATATTCATCTTCCTGTTGTTGGGCAAAGACCGTAATACCACTAAATAAAACCACACCCGATAAAGTTACAAGTAACCACTTGCTTTTCATCCTTCCTCCTTTTTAAAAGGGTTTTTAACAAAAAAGAATATATTTTTATTACTTTTCTAAATTTCGTGTTACAAATAATAAAAAAAATATAACTTTATGCCAAAAGCTAGATTAAAAATTATATGGGGCAAATAGACCAAACATTGTTTTTCGCGTAGAAAATAAAAGTACTTATTTGTTATTACTTTTTTAAAAATCATAACACAAAATTATTCTCTGTCAAGTTTTTTAGAGATTCTAGTAGTAAAAAATCAGAACCTTGCCTGCACAATCTTCCAGTTGATAACATTTAAAAAATTTTCTACATACTTTGCCCGCTCAAGTTGATAATCTATTAGATAAGCATGTTCAAAAACGTCTAAGACCAGAATAACTTTAGCAGTAACTAAATGTCCTACATCGTGTTCATTAACCCAGACATTAAATAACTGCTTACTCTGAGAGTCCTGATACAATAACACCCAACCAATACCTCTCATTAATGCAGTAGAGACAAAATCCTTCTTCCATTGTTCAAGACTTGTAAAATCCTCAATTATTTTCTTAGCTAATTCGCTCTTAGGGTCTAAAGGGTTATTTGCTCCAATATTTTCAAAGTATAACTCATGCAAACGCATACCATTAAATTCCCAACCAAATCGGCGTTTTAGTTCGGCAAAATCAACAGCCCTATCTTTTCCTTCTTTTTTTAATAAATTTAATTGTTCCAGAATAATATTTGTGTTTTTTACATAACCCTGGTATAGTTTGAAATGATTTTCTAATAAGGTATCACTAAAACCTGCTGTGCCTTTTAAGTAAGAAAAATCTTTAGCTTGGTAAACTATGCTCTCACCCATAGCGCCTCCTTTTTTAGATACTGTGTATTGGTCTTCAATTTTATATTTTTACAGTTTTGTTTAATAAAAAAGGGGTATCTAGTTCATTTCTTTCATGGTAATGTGTATGTAACAACTGATGAGAAAGTTCAGAAAGAGGTTTACCTAAAAACTCTTGATAAATCTGTTTTATCGCAGGATTCTCATGGGATTTACGAACAGATTTACTGCGGTCTTCCTCGTAAATTGCCTCCATTCGTTTTTGTCTTGTCTGTGTATCTGTAGGAATTGGTTGTCCACCACCACCCAAACACCCACCAGGGCAGGTCATTATTTCAATAAAAGTATAAGGAGATTTACCATTCTGAACCTCCTCTAATAAAACACGGGCATTACTTAAGGAATTCGCTACGGCTACTTTAAGTAACAATCCATTTAAATCTAACTCGGCAGTTTTTATTCCCTCAAGGCCTCTTACTTGTTTAAATTCAACATCACTAAGTGGCTGATTAGTTAAAACTTCGTAGGCGGTACGTAGAGCTGCTTCCATTACACCACCTGTTGCTCCAAATACAACCGCCGCACCTGTAGAAATACCAAGAGGCTCGTCAAATTCTTCATCTGCTAAACGAGTAAAATCAATACCTGCTTCTTTCATCATGCGAGCAGCCTCTCGCGTAGTTAAAACGAAATCCACATCTACAAAATGTTCTTTTTCATCTAAATTCATAACATTTTTCCAATACCTGAAGGCTGCATCCATCTCAGGCCTATGTGCCTCAAATTTTTTGGCAGTACAGGGCATTATTGATACAACTACTATTTTACGTGGGTCAATACCTATTTTTTTTGCATAGTAAGTTTTTGCCACTGCTCCAAACATCTGTTGTGGCGATTTACAACTGGAAATGTGCTTAAGCACTTTAGGATAGAAATGCTCGGCAAACTTAATCCAACCAGGAGAACAAGAAGTAATCAGCGGTAAAGGTCCTTTATTTTTAATCCGATGAATTAATTCGTGTGCTTCTTCCATAATAGTAAGGTCAGCAGAAAATTGGGTATCAAATACTTTTTTAAACCCAAGCCTACGTAAAGCAGCAACCATCTTACCCGTTATACGACTTCCTGCAGCCAACCCAAATTCTTCACCAATAGAAGCCCTTACTGCCGGAGCTGTTTCTACCACTACAAATTTTTGGTTATCTGACAATGCCTTCCAGACCCCTTGAATATGATAATTCTCAACTAAAGCGCCCGTCGGACAAACCAAAAGACATTGTCCACAATTAACACACGAAGAATTTCCTAACCCTCTATCCATAAAAGTGCTGATACGCGTGCGTTTACCCCGGTTTATCGCCTCTATAGCCCGCACAGATTGAATTTTTTCACAAACTGCAGTGCATCTACGACAGAGAATACATTTATTAGGGTCACGAACAATAGCCGAAGAACTTTGGTCTATGGGTAAAGATATGCTGGTTTCTTTAGAAAACCGCACTCTTTGGATTCCCATCTCAAAAGCAAGACGGCGCAGTTGGCAATTCTGGTTACGTTCACAGACAAAACAGTCTTGAGGATGGCTTGCCAAAAGTAGTTCTAAGTTTAAAAGGCGCCCTTTACGTACACGCTCGGTGTTAGTTCGAATTACCATTCCGTCTGTAACTTCTGTGACGCAAGCACGCATTAGCGTCTTTGCTCCTTCCACCTCTACAAGGCAAATAGAACAAGAGGCTTCTTCGCTTACTCCGTCTAAATAACAGAGATTAGGAATAATAATACCTAACTCTTCACAAGCCTTCAAAATAGTAGTGGCTTTAGCAATCTGGTATTCTTGTCCATCAATAGTGATTTTGGGCATAGTAGACTCCTTGCAAACTCTTGTTAAACGAAAGAAAAATGATTTACTCAGTTTTTACATCACAACGCAAACACCGAAGTGTCTCTAAATGTGCCTGATTTTCTGTCAGTCCCAATGAAATTTCTTTAAAGTTGTTCAACCTTTGGGAAAGTTTTAATCTTTGCCCTGTTTGTTTCTTAGCAGCAGCTGGTTTAGGGGGAACAGACATAGAATAAGCAAATTTACCTGTTAACAGACAAGACCTGTCCTCATGCATAAGATAACGGTCAATGGCAAAAGCAGCTGTTTTGCCGTCAGCCATAGCCTCTACGGCTGTAGCAGGTCCTCTCACTAAATCGCCACCAGCAAATACCTTATCCACTGTGGTCTTAAGGGTAAAACGATTAACTAATACTGTGCCATCTTTGTTACAAACTAATCCAAACTGACGTAAGAAGTCCGAATCTACTGATTCACCTATCGCAGTAAGTATTGTATCAGCCTCTATCTCAAAAGTTTCTTCTGTAGGAATAGGTCTTCTTCTTCCTGAGGCATCAAAATCTCCAGGCACCATCTTTTGAACAAGTAATGCACGCACACAACCTTTGTTATCGGATAGAATTTCTTTAGGGGCTGCATAGAAAACAAATCTAACACCCTCTCGCTGTGCTTCTTTTATCTCATCTTCATTAGCAGGCATATCATCGTGGCCCCTGCGATAAACAATAGTAGGTTGAGCGCCAAATCTTAAAGCAGTGCGCGCAGCATCTACTGCAACATTACCCGCACCTATAATTATTACCTTTCTACCAATATTTGGTTTCTTTTTCTGGGCAACTGCCTCAAGATAACTAACACCGCTGGTAACTCCTTTTAGATTCTCTCCAGGAATACCTAAAGGTACACTCTTATAAGCACCTGTAGCTAAAAACACTGCATCGTTCTTACTGGCAATAATGCGTAAGGAGTCAGCGTCAACCTTTGTATTAAACACAAATCTTACCCCTAGTTTTTTAATAAAACTTATTTCTTTGGCAAGAACTTTTTTAGGAAGACGATATTCAGGGATACCATAACGTAAGATTCCTCCTGCCTCAGCAAACTTTTCATAAACTGTTACCGAATGGCCCAGACGAATAAGATAAAACGCTGCTGTCAACCCCGCAGGCCCTGCGCCTATAATAGCAACTTTTTTCTTAGTAGAAGCAGGTTTTTCTGCAAATAACTTTTTAATAATGGTTAATTCCTTTTTCTTTTTATAAATAGTATCTGCTACAAACCTATGAACTTCTCCCTGCGATACAGGTTCATCAATATCTTCTCTACGACAACGTAATTTGCAATGGAAGTGACAAATTCTACCTGAAGAAGCAGGAAAAGGATTGTCTCTGTAAATCAACTCAAATGCCTGGCGTAATTTACCTTCTTTTAACAATGTTAGATAGCCAGGAATATTTATGTGTAAAGGACAAGAATTTTCACAAGGGGCAAGAAAAAGCTTAAGACATACACCTGCATCACAACGTTTTTCTTCAATATGCTGTTCATACTCCTGACGAAAATACTTTAGAGTTGTTAAAACAGGATTAGGAGCGGTCTGACCTAATCCACAAAGTGCAGAATCTTTGATACCATTTCCTATCTCCTCTAATAAAACCAAATCTTCCTGCTCAGCTTGACCTGCAGTAACCTTACGAAGAATATTTAATATCTGATATAAACCTTCCCTACAGGGAGTACACTTACCGCAGGATTCGGACATAACAAATTCGGTAAAGTAGCGCGCAACATCCACCATACAATTGTCCTGGTCCATAACTACCATTCCACCTGACCCCATTATTGCACCTAGACTATTTAGTGATTCGTAATCTACAGGCGTATCAAACAAAGAAACCGGAATACAGCCACCGGAAGGACCACCTGACTGCACTGCCTTTACTTTCTTACGTGTTCCTGTGCCTGCACCAATATTGTAAACTAATACTTTTAAAGGCTGGCCCAAAGGAAGTTCCACCAGACCTGTATTTTTAACCTTGCCAACAAGTGAGAATACCTTGGTACCACTTGAGGTAGCAGTTCCTGTTTGGGTAAACCATTCACCACCTTTAGCTATAATTACTGGAATATTACACCAAGTTTCCACGTTGTTGATGGTGGTTGGCTTATCGTATAGACCTTTCTGGGCAGGAAATGGTGGACGTAATCTGGGTCTTCCAGATTTTCCTTCAATAGAGGCAATCATAGCTGTTTCTTCTCCACAGACAAAAGCACCCGCACCTTCAACTAAACGCAGACTAAAAGAAAATTCCGTTCCCAAGATTTTGGAACCCAATATGCCATACTCTTCAGCCTGCTTTATTGCCTGCTTTAGACGCAGAACCGCTAAAGGATACTCTGCTCTAATATAAATTATTCCTTCTTTTGCACCCATTGCATAAGCGCCAATAATCATACCTTCTATAAGCATATGTGGGTCTGACTCTATTTCATTACGGTTCATATAGGCACCTGGGTCTCCTTCATCAGCATTACAGATTACATACTTTTGGTCTGAGACTACCTGTTTCATTAATTCCCATTTTCTGCCAGTAGGAAAACCTGCTCCACCTCTTCCGCGTAGTTTAGATTTCTTCACCTCTTCAATTACTGATTCAGGAGTAAATTTGGTTAATACCTTATAAAGAGAATAATAACCACCAACAGCAATATATTCTTCGATATCTTCAGGATTAATTAGACCAGCATTGCGCAATACAATCTTCTTTTGCCATTTGAAAAAATCAAGCTCGTTCCAAAGAGGAATATGCTCAAGCCCTTGTCCAAATTCTATCTTTTCGGTCAGATGGTCCCATGTATCTATCCTACATAGACACAATCGTTCCAAAATAGAACCTTTTTTAAGTTCTGAGATTATACGACTAACATCTTTTTCCGATACTTTTTTAAGAATTACCAAGGGCTTACCCGGCAGGTGAATATTAACCAGTGGCTCTTGGGCACAGAAACCAAAGCAACCAGTTTTGGTTATTTGCCAGTTGAGTTTGTTTTTGGCAATAGTTTTCTGAAAAGCTGTGTATACTTTATCGGCATCATTACCAATACCACAGGTACCCATCCCTATGGCAATACGAATGTTTTGGGAAAGATATTTCTTTAGACCCCGGGCTTTTATTTCTTGTAATTGCTCAAGATTAGTTATTTTCATTTTGCCTTTCCCCTTCTGGCTATTCTTGATACCAGTTCTTTTAATTTGTTTTCTGTCATATGGCTATAAATTACACCGTCAATCTCTACTACCGGAGCCAATGCACACTGTCCAAAACATGCCACTGTTTTAATAGTGAACTTTTTATCTGCAGTAGTAAGGAATACTTTTTCTCCCTCCTGGGATTCCTCTTCTTTTATTCCCAGCATCTTTTTAATAAACTCCAATAGCTCTTTAGAACGGCGGGTATGGCAGGCTGTCCCGCGACAGATAATGATGGAATGTTCTCCTTGTGGTTTGAGATTAAAAAATGCATAAAAGGTAACTACACTGTAAATACGAGAAAGAGGAATAGCTGTCTTTTTTGATATATAAGCAAGAACTTCTTCGGGAAGATATTTATGTTTATTAAGATTCTGAACTTCTTCTAATATGCTTAAAAGTCCTCCGGGTTTTCCAACATACTTATTTATTACTGCGTCTACTTTAGCTAAGGAAAATTCTTCTTTCGTAATAGTCTTACCCATACTTTACCCTTTCAAAATTAAAGTTTTATTTTTTACTGTTTAGATATAAATCAATGGCCTTTGCAGCTTTACGACCCGCACCCATTGCAGTAATAACCGTAGCTGCACCTGTTACCACATCTCCTCCTGCAAATACACCTGCAAGAGATGTCTGTCCATTCTCATCTGCCTCAATCTCACCTTTCTTTTTTACCTTTAATCCCGGAGTGGTTCGCGAAATAATCGGATTGGGAGTGTTACCAATAGCTACAATTACCTCATCGACATCTAACAAGAACTCAGAACCTGCTATGGGAATTGGACTTCTACGGCCTGAGGCATCGGGTTCACCTAATTTCATCTTAATACATTCTACTTGTCTTACCATCCCTGAATCATTACCCAAATAGCGAATAGGATTAGTAAGTAAGCAAAAATCAATTCCCTCTTCTTTAGCTCTTTCAATCTCTTCTTGACGTGCAGGCATTTCTGTTTCTGAACGTCGATAGATTAAATATACATGCTCAGCGCCCAAACGCAAAGCAGTTCTTGCAGAATCCATAGCGACATTGCCACCACCAATAACTGCAACAAATTTACCCCGTTTTACCGGTGTATCATACTCAGGGAACTTATAAGCCTGCATTAAATTAACACGTGTTAGAAACTCGTTTGCCGAATAAATTCCACCCAAATTTTCGCCTGGAATACCCATAAAATTAGGAAGACCTGCACCCGCACCAATAAAAATAGCTTGAAAACCTTCTTTAAAAAGGTCTTCTATAGTCAATGCTCTACCAATTAGGGCATTAGTTACAAAATTTACTCCTAATTCTGCTAACTTTTCTATCTCCGCCTGAACAATTGCTTTAGGTAGACGAAATTCTGGTATCCCGTACACTAACACTCCCCCTAACTTATGGTAACCTTCAAAGACAGTAACCTCATAGCCCATTTTGGCTAATTCTGCAGCACACGTTAATCCTGCTGGCCCTGACCCAACCACTGCTACCTTCTTATTTTTCTTCGGTACGCTTATTAATACTGCTGTCTTTTGTTTTTTTCTATTAGCTAAATCCCAGTCAGCTAAAAACCGTTCTAGTCTTCCAATAGAAATAGGGTCGCCCATTTTTTTCATCACACAAACTGCCTGACACTGTTCTTCCTGGGGGCAAACACGACCAGTCATACAAGGCAGGGAATCGTTTTCGTGAATTATATCAATTGCCTTTTGGAACTCCTTCTGACGCAGGGCCTTTATAAAGGAAGGTATATCTATGTGAACCGGACAGCCTTCTACACAAGGTTTCTTCGCACATTGAAGACAACGCGATGCTTCTTCAATTGCCTCTTGTTCGTTATAACCTAAGGGAACCTCATTAAAATTTTTAATGCGCTCTACAACTGGCTGTTGGCGCATTGGAACTGCTTTTTTCTTAATTTCCATAATATATAGCTTTTGCAAAATTTTACTTTCTTAAATAAGTAATATTATTTTTTACAGCAATAACATTCCTCCTCTCTATAGGTATCCAGACGTTTTATCAAAAGGTCAAAATTAACTTGATGGCCATCAAAGTCAGGGCCATCCATACAAGTAAAATAGGTCTTACCACCCACCTCTACACGACAGGCACCGCACATACCCATTGCACAAACCATAAGCGAATTAAGACTAACTATTGTTTTTATATTATAAGGACGTGTCAATTCTGCCACTGCCTTCATCATTACCGCTGGACCAATAGCGAAGATAACAGAAGGCTTGTAATCTTCGGCAATAAGTGTCTTTAAAATATCTGTGACAAAACCTTTTTGCCCGTAAGAACCATCATTGGTAGTAATAAATAACTGGTCTGTCACCAAACGCATCTTTTCTTCCCAGAAGACATATTCTTTGGAACGATAACCAATAATAGCAGTAACAACGTTACCTTTTTCTTTTAGTGCTCGTGCAATAGGAAAAACAGCAGCAACACCAATACCACCGCCAACTAAAATAACTTTACCATAAAGTGCTATTTCTGTTGGATTACCTTGAGGACCCAGCACATCTAAAAGATAATCACCTTTTCTTAATGAAGCAAGAAGTTGTGTTGTTTTGCCTACCTCTTGGAATACCAAGGCTATAGTGCCTTGATTGCGTTCAAAATCCGCAATCGTCAAAGGTATACGCTCTCCCTGTTGGTGTATTCTAACAATTACAAATTGCCCTGGCTGTGCTTTAGCAGAAATAATCGGTGCCTCTATTAAAACATAGTGTGTCTTGGAAGCTAGTTTGTATTTATCAATTATCTTAAACATATTACTATTTTTATTGTTGTGCTAAGCGATAAGTATCTTGTGCTATCTGTAATTCCTCATTCGTAGGGATAACAAAAATTTTAACCAAAGAATTATCTGCACTAATTAGACACTCTTGCGTAGGCAAAGCAGTGTTGTTTTTTGTCTCATCTAAAATTATACCTAACTGTTTAAGCCCTTTTAAACAAAGTTCTCTTATAAATGCATTATTTTGCCCTATACCACCTGTAAAGATAAGCGCATCCACTTCACCTAATACCGCAAAATATGCCCCGATATATTTTTTTATACGATAGCAGAATATCTCTATAGCAATCCGAGCACGTTCTTCTCCTTTTCTACTTGCTTCAACTAAATTGCGCATATCGTTAGAAACACCAGAGATTCCTAACAGACCACTACGTTTATTAAGGATTGCGTTAATTTCGTCTATAGAATATCCTTTGTCTGCAAGATAGAATATAATCGCAGGGTCAATATCTCCTGAGCGTGTACCCATCACCAATCCTTCTAAAGGGGTAAGTCCCATACTGGTATCAACAGACCTTCCTTTTTCAACAGCAGTGATGCTACAGCCATTTCCCAAGTGACAACTTATTAAGTTTGCCTGTGGTTTATTAAGAAGTAAGGAGGCTCTTCTGCAAACATATAGATGGGATGTCCCATGGAATCCATATTTGCGTATCTTGTATTTTTTATAAAAATCAAAAGGTATAGCATATAAATAAGCCTGAGGAGAAAGGCTTTGGTGGAAGGCTGTATCAAATACTGCTACCTGAGTAGCATAAGGTAAAAATTTCTTACACGCCATAATTCCCATCAGGTTCGGTGGATTATGTAATGGCGCTAATTCTGAAAATTTTTTTATCTGAGCAATTACCTCATCACTAATAATCACAGAAGAAGTAAACTCTTCGCCTCCATGAACTACACGATGGCCAATACCCTTAATCTCTTCTGGCGAAGATACTGCTCCTTTCTGAGAATCAGTCAATAATGATAAAATAATCATTACCCCTTTTTCATGGTCAATAATTTTCTCTTTTGCCTCTATCTGACCTTGTTCACTTTTATAGGTAACAAAACTGGTTTCTTCTCCTATCTTTTCAATAAGACCTTTGGCGAGGACCTTTTCTTCGGGCATGGCAAAAAGCTGGAATTTTATAGAGGAGCTACCTGAATTTATTACGAGGATTTTCATGGGAGATTCTCTTTAAAAAACGTTACCTTATTCTACCATACTTTAGCGTATGGTCAAGCTTACTTAAAACTCAAAAGACTTCTTTTATTATTGGTAACGATACAAACTGAGGCGTTTAATACGCTTGAGCATATTAGGATGTGTACTATAAAGCTCAAGCATTTTTTCGGTGAAACTTAACCGAACTTGTTTTTGTCTGATAGCTTCTAATTCTGAAGGCTCAATACTACCGCTTCGATTAAGGTCTAATTCTTTTAAATCAAACAACTCCTGTTTTGCCCGCGATGGGTCGCTTGCGAAAAATGCCTTAAGACCTTCTACCTCATAAAACTTTTCTCTCTCAAGACGTGCTGCACCGTAAACAAGTTTAAAAAGCGCAGAAGCAAGATTAGAGGGTTTATTTCCTAACTTTACGGAACCAATATCCGCAAAATACTCTCTTATCCTTGAACCATACAGAACCAGAAGACTGCTTATAAGGTAAAAAATAAAAGCTGCCAGCCCAATAAGCACAGTATTTGAATTACGCTCGCGTCTGCGGTAACCAAAGACAAAATTAAGGTAAAGCCAGTAAAGAACCATAGGTATTACTGAAAGGATAGAGATAGTTAAAACATCGCGGTTTTTTAAATGGGATAACTCGTGACCAAGCACTGCTCTTAGTTCCCCCTCATTTAAAAGATTCAATAATCCACGTGTCACACATACACGTCCATCTTTCAGACTACGCCCAAAGGCAAAGGCATTTGGTAAATCAAGCTCCGCAATACCAATACGCGGCATAGGGATATTAGCTGCTGAAGCCATACTTTCTACCATTTGAAACAAACCAGGATATTCTTCTCTACTTACATAACGCACACGCATAGTTGTTTCTATAAGAAAAGGACTTACCATAAGTTGAATTAACATAACTAAAATTGCTGCAATAAAAAACATCAATACATTATTGACACCTAAATAGGCACCAATCACAGAAATAATCGCATACACCAAAGCAAACATAATAGTTAACAATACCATCAGCCTCATATGTAAACTAAATACCATATTTTCTACCTCCTCTTACATTTATTTTATTGCACAAAGCCTTTTATACTAAAACGATATAAGGGATTATTAGGATCATCGGTGTTGACATACACAAATTGGGTTGTAGGACCTTTGTATCCTTTACTATCAAAAGTAACCTCAATAATAGTTTGCTGTCCAGGGGCAAGATTCTTATTCTTTATGCTGGAGGCAGTGCAACCACAGGAAGTAGTTACATCTTTAATAGTAAGTGGTTGCGCTGTTTTATTCACAAAAGAAAATTGGTGACGAACAACTGTACCTTCTGGGATAGTTCCAAAATCCCAATTAAAAGTATCTAAAGAATTGGTTGGACTTGGCTGATTCTGTAAAACAGGCACTGCAGTAAAGGAAGAAGGTTTATTATGCGTAACTGCGCAACCTGAACATTGCCAAAATACAATAAAGCAGATTAACCATTTCTTTTTCATTTATCCCCTCCAAATAAGAAATACTCCCAAACAAAAAAAAATTGCTGCCATTAGAATTTTAACCTTTACCATGTGTTTATGAATAAATTGTGAAAATTGACTTGCCGTTGCTCCCAAAAGTGCTAATAACAGAACAATTACTAAAGGAATTATAAACATTAAATTATAAAGAATAAGATAACCGAACGCCTGAAATTTTAAAGCTGTTACTTTCAAAACAAAACTAATAGTCGGTAGATACACCTGTCCCGTACAAACCGCCTCTAAAATGGAAACTACAAAACCTGTTGAAGTTGCAGTAAAAAATAACCCCAAAAGTGATTTTTTTTTATCCTGATTTTTCCGATGGCCTGTGGTAATTATTGCCTGAATTCTATTCTTTATTGCGTAAGGAAGCTTCAAGACCATATTATCTGGTTTCTTGGTCTGGATAAAAGATATTGCATCAAATATAGCCAAAAATCCAAGAACAATACTAAATATTCCTATACCTATGGTAGCAATCTTTCGCATCAACCAAAATCCTTTAGTAGCATACAAAAATCCAAAAATTCCTAAGCCTATTAATACATAAGTAATAAAGACAGCCATAATAAAAGAAATCCCTATCCACAAAAGTTGTCTTTTGTTATATCCTTGTAACGCCAAAAAAGAAACAAAGAAAACAATTACTGTAAACGCACAGGGATTAATCCCATCTACTAAACCCGCACTTACTACTGCCAGAGGTGTGAAACTATAAAAATGGCTGACAATATCTACCTCATAAAGTTTACGGGTAATGTTCCTATGTTGACCAATATGTATCCTAAGCAGATTTTCAAGATTTTCGGTAATCTGTGCCTTACCTAGTAATAATTTATCTTCTAAAATAATCAGAGGCACAGTAGCATCAGTCAATTTAAAATTCTCTTTTACTCCCAGAAAAAGTTTATACTCATTTATCTGGCTAATATCGTGAAACACGAAAATAAAATGCTCTGAATATTTTTTCTGAAGTGGCTCAATTAACTCGGTGCGGATTTGATGGCAGACATGACAGGTTGCGGAGATAAAAACATCAACCGTAGTTTTCTTAGTTTCACCTTTAGCGGTCCAAGAAAAATAAAGCCCCACGACACAACTAAAAAGTAATACAACTAGAATTCTTTTCATAGCAAATTTAACAGCAGGTTATGTCGTGGCACTAGAAATAAGTCTAATAATTTCTTTTTTATCCCGGGCTGCCTTCAGACGTTCGACAATAAATTTATCTTTCACAAGATGCGAGATGTCTGCAAGAATCTTAAGATGTGCTCCCACTTCGTTTTCCGGAGAAGCAAGAATAAAAAAAAGATGCGTCTTCTCACCATCAAGAGCACCAAAATCAATTCCTTCTTGGTGGCGACCAAATCCTAAAACAAAATCTACCACCTTTGGCGATTTTGCATGGGGGATGGCCACCCCATTACCAATACCCGTTGAACCCAGACGTTCGCGCTTAAGTAACATATTCGCCACTGCTCGTCTATCTTTTATCTTACCTGACTGGGCAATAAGATTGACTAACTCTACAATAACTTTGTTTTTAGTTTTTTCTTTCAAAGAAAGATTGATATATTTTTCCTTTAAAAGCGTGGCTATCTTAATATCCTTGGCCACTTCCTAAACCTCCCTATTATTTTTAGCCTTTCTATTCAATTGGAATAATTATCTTTTGACCAACTTTTAACTTGTGTGGATTCTTAATTCTATCTTTGTTTAACTCATACAAGTATTTCCAACGATGAGCTCCACCCATCTGTTGCTGAGCAATTGATGAGAGTGTATCCCCTTTTTTAATCACATACTCTTTTGTCTCTACTTTGGGTTCTCCTTCCAGAATCTCCTTCTGTTCGATGAGGTATTTGCCCTCTTCAATTTTTTGCGCTTCTGGAGGAACTACCTCAGCCACAGCCTGCCCTGTTTCAGGAGCAGGAATCATAATCTCTTCTACTTCTGCTACCATAAACTGGGCATTACGGTCCTTAGCCATACCTTTTAAATCAGTTACTGGAGCTACAGCATCAAGTTTTCCGCGACTTACTATTTTAATACGCTCAGGACTAATTCCATTTTCCAACATATAATTCTTAACTGCTTCTGCACGCCGACGACCTAATTTCTCATTATACTGCTCAGAACCACGAATATCGCAATTACCTGTAATCAAAATAGAGGTCTCAGGATGTTTCTTAAGTAATCGCACAGCATCTGCTAAAACAGGTAAATCTTCTTTACGAAGGTTTGCCTTATCAAATTCAAAATAAACCTTCACATTTTTTATAATCTTTCTAATTAATAAAGAAGGTCTTAACTCTCTTGGCTGAGCTGGTGGTAACTCATCTGCTTTGTAATCATAGATAATTTTATAGACATACACATACCCACGGTTACCCCAAGGCCTTATCTGACCTGGTGTGGTAGGCCACCACCAATACCCTCCCCTTTGTTCATCTTTTATTGGTCCAGGTTTTGCATCGGTAGGCCACCATTCAAATCTCTTTTGCATTGCTTCTAGTTGTGCCTTTGTGCGTGCTTGGCGATCAGTAGTTGCGCAACCGCACAGAACAGTTAAGCACGTAAACATTATAACACAGACAAAAAAATGCTTGATTTTGAAAATGTTAGCCATTGGCCACCTCTCTGTTAAAGGGTTATTCCTCCTTACTCTCTGTGAACTCTAAGGCAGGTTTCTTTTATAGGTAAGTATCAACTTTATTATAAAATAATTACTGCTTTTGTCAATATTCTTTCCATACCAATTCATCACCTACCTTTTTAGTGACCTTTTAATTGAGTCCAAAACAATTTTATGCTATTATTTACTCTATTATGGAAAACCTCACCCCAATGCTCTCCCAATATAAAAAAATAAAATCACAATATCCTGACAGTATTCTTTTTTTTCGTTTAGGTGACTTCTATGAGATGTTTTATGATGATGCACGTAAGGCATCAGCTATTCTTGATGTGGTGTTAACTTCTCGGGATGCAGGTAAAGCAGGCAAAGCACCTATGTGTGGTATTCCTTATCATGCTGCTGAAAGTTACATTGCCCGACTTATTAAAGCAGGATTAAAAGTTGCTATATGTGAACAGGTTGAAGATCCGAGTAAAGCAAAAGGATTAGTCAAACGTGAAGTAGTACGAGTTATTACCTCGGGAACATTTATCGATGAAACAACCGCAGAAACACGTAATATTGCTTGTCTTTTTTGGGATAAAAAAGTCGGGTTAGCTATAACAGATATAGCCAGTGGCACTATTCAAACAAATGAATTTAATAGTTTTCAGGATATCTTAGTAATTCTTACTAGATTACCAGTATATGAAATAGTTCTCGCCGAAAGCCAGGAGGAAAAAGTAAAAGGCTTATTAAACCACTTTCAACTACGAAATAGATCTATCACTGTTAGCTCCTTCGTAGATTGGGCATTTAATATAGAGATTGCTTCAAAAAGCCTTTGTGAACATTTTCACACTTCTACCTTAGATGGTTTTGGAATAGCTGGGTTGGAATTAAGTATTCGCACAAGTGGTGCGCTTTTAGAGTATCTTAAATCTATCCAGAAGCAACCCCTGCGCCATATTGACCGTCTTTGTCTGATTACTGATGAAGAAACGGTCTATATCTCTAATGCTGCCTGCTATGGATTAGAACTTGATTTGTTATTTAAAACCATTGACTATACCCAAACTGCCTTAGGAAAAAGAAAACTACGCAATTGGTTATTTCATCCTCTTAAAAATATCCAACAGATTATCTTACGCCAACAAGCAGTATCCCTTATAAAAGAAAATACAACTATTCAAAATAATCTGAGACAACTATTAAGCACTATTGCAGATATTGAAAAATCTTTATCACGAATTAGTGGTGCAAATTATACTGTAAAAGACTTGATAAATCTAAGAAGTGCTTTAAACACAGTCCCACAACTACAACAGGTACTTGCTAAATTTCCGAAAAATAATCCGCTGTTTGTAGTTCACGATTTACCTTCATTACGCCAATATCTTAACTGCGCTATAAATCCAGATATCCCTGTATCCCATCCAGAAGGCAAAATAATAAATAGCGGATTTAATCAAGAGCTTGACCAGTTGCGTCAAATAAAAGAACACGGAACAGATTGGTTAAAGAATCTGCAAGCCCAGCAAATTCAGAGGACAGGCATTTCTTCTTTAAAAATAGGTTTTAACAGTGTCTTTGGTTACTACTTTGAGGTCTCCAAGACTAACTTAGAGCGTGTACCAGCAGATTTTATCCGCAAACAGACCTTGGTTAATGCTGAACGTTTTATTACAGCTGAATTAAAAGAATTTGAAGAGAAAATGCTTACTGCGGAATCAAGAATTCTTGAGATAGAAAAAAACTTATTAAAAGAAGTGCAAGAGACTATTTTAGATAACGCAAGTGGTTTACACCAAATCGCCCAGGATATAGCCACAATAGACTGTTTGTATGCGTTAAGTATCTTGGCCAATACTAAAGGATACACTCTACCCCGCATTAATGAAGGTTTGGAGATTATTATTAAAGAAGGTAGACACCCTGTAGTAGAAAAAACTTTAAATGAACCATTTATTGCCAACGATACCCTTATTGATACGAAAGACAATCATTTAATAATTTTAACCGGGCCGAATATGGCAGGAAAATCAACCTATATCCGTCAAGTTGCCTGTTTAGTTATCCTTGCTCAAATAGGTAGTTTCATCCCTGCTGAAGAGGCAACTATTGGTATTGTTGATAAGATTTTTACACGCATCGGAGCGCATGATGAAATTACAAAAGGCATGAGCACCTTCATGGTTGAGATGTCTGAGGCAGCTGGTATTCTCAACAATTTGTCTGAAAGAAGTCTGGTAATTCTTGATGAAGTAGGCAGAGGTACTTCCACTTTTGATGGGCTAAGCCTTGCCTGGGCAATTGCTGAGTTTCTCGCCCAGAAAAAAATACGCACACTTTTTGCAACCCATTTTCATGAACTTACTGCCCTTTCAGAAGAATTTAGCGGAGTAAAAAACTACAATGTCGCGGTTAAAAAATGGCAGGATAAGGTAATTTTTTTACATAAAATCGTCCCTGGTGGCACTGACGACAGTTATGGTATCTATGTAGCTAAGTTGGCAGGAATTCCTCAAGAAGTAGTTGCAAGGGCACAAAAAATACTTACCCGTCTGGAATTAGAAACAGACCTGCAACAGAAAATTCGTAATGAAAAAAATATTCAGCAGCAATTGTGGCTTTTTAACCAAGAAGACAACTATCAATATGAGCAGATAATAAAACAATTAAAAGAATTAGATTTAAATAATCTGACTCCGGTTGAAGCCATCCAGATTTTAGCTGAGCTTCAAAAGAAAGCGAAAACAAATGGGTAAAGTAAATATTCTACCAGATGAGGTTGTGGCTAAAATTGCTGCAGGAGAGGTAATTGAACGGCCTGCTTCTGTAGTAAAAGAATTATTGGAAAATTCATTGGATGCAGGGGCTACTTCTATTGAAATATCTTTACGAGATGCGGGAAAGACCTTAATTAGAATAAAAGATAACGGCTCTGGAATTGCCTTTGATGACATTGAAAAGATATTCCTGCGCCATGCTACAAGTAAAATATCCAATATCCATGACCTTCAATCAATCCAATCTCTAGGATTCCGCGGAGAAGCATTGTATAGTATAGCAGCTGTTGCGGACATTTGGTTGCGTTCTAAGACCAGGTCAGCTGATGAAGGTTGGCAGATACATGTGCGCCAGAACAAAAAGCTATCTTTAGAGCCGATTGCCTTTTCAGTTGGCACCGAAATCCTTGTTCAGGAACTTTTCTTTTGTCTTCCTGCACGAAAAAAATTTTTAAAATCGGATACTGTGGAATTAAATAAAATACTGGAGACCTTTATCCCTTATTGTCTTCTTTTTCCCCAAATTTATTTTAGCCTCAAAAATAATGAAAAAGCTATTTTTGATTTAAAACCAGTTAATTCATATATTAAACGGCTAACTGATTGTCTTAATCTAAATCCTAACTATCTCATTGAGGATGAACGTTACTTTAACCAATTTCAACTTAAAGTAAAACTCATTTTAGGCGACGTAAATATCCAACGCACCCGAAAAGATATGCAATTTATCTTTGTAAATGGCCGTCCTGTTGAAGAAAAAAAGATTAGTTTTCATCTTAATGATGTATATCGTCTAATATTTACTGCTGGGATTTACCCCTGTTTTTTCTGTTTTATTGAATTGCCCCCTTATAATATAGATGTTAATGTGCATCCTACAAAAAGAGAAGTGAAAATAAAAGATGAAGAATCTTTTATTCCTTTATTACGCGCGTTTTGTGAAGAATTATTAATGACTAAGTCTTCTGCCAAACAGTATAAGTTAGAGACCAAAGACCTTATAATAAAAAAATTAGAAGCCAGTGTTCCCCTTTTAAACAATAAACAAACACCTGCTTTAGAAAGACAAACAACCTTTGAGATAGAGGTTCAAAAGAGTATTGCGTTATTTAAACAAGAGACAACAGCAGAAAAAAACAAGCCATTACGCCATAAGCTTGCCACAGGCCGCTATCTGGGAAATCTTTTATCTACTTATCTTCTTTTTGAAACAACTGACTCTCTGCTTATACTTGACCAGCATGCAGCGCAAGAACGCATCAGCTTTGAGCAATTACAAATGCAAATAGAGAAAGGCTCGCTTGAGATAGAACAACTGGCTGTGCCGATAACTATTCCGCTGTCTATACAAGAAAAGACGTTGTGGCAGCAGATGCAGGAGTTTCTTGAAAAATTAGGATTTCAAACCAGTCTCTTTGATAAAGATATTTTAGCGATACATACCTATCCAAGAATTATCTCTAATCCAGAAATTGCTATCCGTAACCTTTTAAATACTGAGCAAAATACACAGCCTATTTATGATATGGAAGCACTTGCACGTCGTGCTTGTCGTGGTTCGGTGATGGCAGGTTTTTCAATGAATAAAGAACAAGCAGAATACCAGAAAAAACAACTTTTAAGTTGTAAAGACCCTTTTACCTGCCCTCATGGCAGGCCTACAGTTATTGAAATACCATTAAAAGATTTGGCAAAACAGTTTCAGCGAGTTTAAAAAGTAATACCAAAATTGAAATTATTAACAGTTATTTTTTCTTTACCTCAGAAGCAAGAATAATTGCCTCCGCAATATCACGCATAGATTTACGAGAATCCATACTCTGCTTCTGCATTAAACGATAGGCCTGTTGGGGTGGGATACCTGCATCTTGAGCAAGAATATCTTTTGCGCGTTCAATAAGTTTGCGTGTTGCCAACGCCTCTTCTGCACTTTTAGCACGTAAAGCAAGCTCCGCATTATCAATAGCAATAGCTGCTTGGTGTGCTAAAGCAGTCAAAATACTTATCTCTGCCTTGGTAAATTCATGTCGGTGAGAGGTATAACAGTTTAATACACCTAGTACCCTTCCTTTTATAGCTAAAGGTACACTTGCCAAAGAAACCAATCCCTCTTTGCGGGCAAGATCCTTATTAATGTAACGGCTGTCTTTTTGTAAATCAACTACCACAATAGGTTTATTTTCTTTAGCTACTAAACCTGCAATACCTTCGCCAAGTTTTAAATTGGGTTTTTTATTGTACTCCTCTGAGACAGATTGTGTGGCTTTAATAACCAGTTCATTGGTAGTAGGGTCAAGAAGCATCAAAGAAGAAATCTTGGAATCTAGTGCTTCAGCAGTTACCTGCACAATCAAGCGAAGTAATTCATCTAAATACATTCCAGAGGCGATTAACCCAGCAACTTTTGAGAGTGCTTCTATCTGCTTAATATACACAGAATATTTATCTCTTTTTTTTGTTTTAACCATAATTTTAAGAATTACAAAAAGTTATTTTTTTAAAACAACCTATTAAAGAATGGGCAAGTATTTATTAATCTCATATTGTGTTACTTGGGCCTTATACTCATCCCATTCCACTTTTTTATTGCGAATAAAATAACCAAATAACTTTTCCCCTAAACACTGCTTAACCAGTTGGCTTTTCTCAGTCAATTTTACAGCCTCAAGCAAATCATCAGGTAAAGACTGAATCCCTGCTTTTTTTCTTTCTTCTTCCGTCATGTCATAAATATTATCGTTTGCTGGCTCAGGCAATTTATATTTATTAATAATACCTTCTAAACCTGCTGCCAGCATTACCGAAAAAGCCAGATATGGATTACATGCTGGATCAGGAGAACGATATTCAATACGTGTGGCTTTTTCTTTCCCCGGTTTATACATCGGTACCCGAATAAGTGCCGAACGATTCATTTGTGCCCAACAGATATATACAGGTGCCTCATAACCTGGAACAAGACGCTTATAGGAATTAACCCATTGACTAGTCACAGAAGTTATCTCTGCTGCGTGTCTCAATAGCCCTGCAGTGTATGCCTGTCCAATCTCTGAGAGATGATATTTATTATTTTTATCAAAAAAGGCGTTTTTGTCACCTCTAAAAAGAGACTGATGCACGTGCATACCTGAACCATTAATTCCGTAAATGGGCTTCGGCATAAAAGTAGCATATACTCCGTGTTTTCGAGCTATCTCTTTTACCACCAGCCGATAAGTCATCACGTTATCTGCCATAGTCAACGCATCAGTATAACGCAGGTCAATCTCATGCTGACTGGGGGCAACCTCATGGTGGCTATATTCAACTTTTATACCCATTGCCTGCATAGTAAGGATGGTGTCTCGCCGTAAATCCTGAGCCACATCAAGAGGCACTTGGTCAAAATATCCTCCTTGGTCAAGTGGGACAGCAGAGGTAGAATCTTTAAAATAAAAATACTCCAGTTCTGGTCCAACATAATAGGTAAAACCCATTTTCTTGGCGCGTTCTAAATTGCGTTTTAAAACATAACGCGGGTCTGCTTCAAACGGCTTTCCTGACGGTTCATATATATCACAAATCATGCGTGCCACAATACAATTATCGTCCGACCGCCACGGCAGGATAGTAAAAGTATCTGGATCAGGGCGTGCAATCATATCTGACTCTTCAATGCGCGCAAAACCTTCAATAGAAGACCCATCAAATCCCATACCTTCTTCTAGAGCACCTTCTAATTCGTCAGGTGTAATGGCAAAACCTTTCAGGAACCCTAAAACATCTGTGAACATAAGGCGTATAAACTTGATGTTTTTATCTTTTACAAGCTTAAGTATCTGTTTTTTGGTAAACTTTGCCATAGCAACTCCTTTGTGATCAGGTCTTTGAGTGTCTTTTAACAAAACGTTCCATACGAGTAACTGCTTCCTTTAACTTATCAAAAGAAGAGGCATAAGATATACGGATATAATCCGTTAATTCTTCTCCAAAAGCAGTACCTGGTACAACAGCAACTTTTTCTTCTTTCAGAAGTTTCTTGGAAAATTCCAAACAATCTAAACCCGTAATCTTTATACTTGGAAAAGCATAAAAAGCCCCTTGAGGCAGATGGCAATCAAGACCAATACGGTTAAGTTCAGAGACAATAAATTCTCTTCTGCGACGATATTCACGTTTCATCTCTTCTACCGAACTACTACCACTGTGTAATGCCTCACAAGCAGCCATCTGACTGGTAATGGACACACACATAATGGTATATTGGTGAATCTTGGTCATCGCGTGAATAATCTGCCCAGGCCCACAGGCATAACCCACGCGCCATCCAGTCATAGCATAACTTTTTGAAAAACCATTAAGGTAAATAGTATATTTTTGCATACCTTTAATGGTGGCAAAAGGCGTGTGTGCAAAGTCATAAGTTAAGTCTCCATAGATTTCATCACTTAAAACCAATATCTTGTGTTTTATAATAACCTCTGCCAGCTGTTCCAGTTCTTTTTTAGTATAGGAAACACCTGTAGGATTTGCAGGATAATTGAAAATTATTGCCTTGGTTTTCGCATCTAAATGGCGCTTAAGATTATCTGCGGTTAACTTAAACTTGTCTTTACGCGTATCTACATAAACTGGTATCCCACCCGCAAGTTCAGTCATTGGTCCATAAGAAACATAACTTGGTGACGGCACAATTATTTTGTCCGAAGGCTCAACAATAGCACGTAAAGCCAAATCCACTGCTTCACTTACTCCTACGGTAACCAGAATTTCATCTTCAGTAGAATAATTTAATCCATATTGTTTTTTCAGATATTGATGAATAGCCATCCGTAACTTCAAAAGCCCTTTGTTAGAGGTATAGGAAGTATAACCTTGCTCAAGTGAAGTTATTCCTGCTTCTCTTATCTGCCAAGGTGTAACAAAATCTGGTTCTCCCACTCCTAAAGAAATAACATCCTTCATCCCTAAGACAAGGTCAAAAAACTGCCTTATCCCAGATGGCTTCATATTCAAAACTTTTTGGGCGATAAACTGCTTCATCTCTAACCCTGGTAGATTAAACAACACAAAAAATACTTAATAAGAAATCGCTATTCGCTTATCTTCCTGTCGCTGTTTAAGAATAACACCGTCTTCTTTATATTTTTTTAACAAGAAATGCGTTACTACCCCTTTTACATTCTCCATAGGTGACAATTTCTCTGAAACAAAACGTGCTACTGAATGTAAATCCTTTCCTCTTACAAAAACTAAAAGATCATAAGTTCCTGAAACAAGATAACAGGCATATACCTCAGGAAAGGAATAAATCCTTTCGGCAATTTTATCAAAACCCACATCCTTCTGTGGAGTAAGATTTACCTCAATAATTGCTCTGACTTCCTCATCTTTATGTCGCACAAGTTCGCGGTTAATAACAGCCTTGTATTTTAAGATAATGCCCTCTTTCTCATACTTATCAATTATTTTTTTTACCTCTTCGGGTTTCTTCCTAGTCATCTTGGCTATTTCTTGAGCAGACAATCGCGCATCTTTCTCTAAAATCTCTAGTATGTCATCCATTTCTTCCTCCAATGTTTACATCAAGTTTCTTAAGAAATCTTACATACCAACGGCCCTTGGCGTTTATGCTCAGAATTACGTAACATATTCTCTACTTTAGCAACCTGTCTCTTTGGTAGTATCTGTCTTTTATGCTTTTCAATACGCATTAAGATATCATCAATTTGGTCATAAGTTATACCCATTTCTTTTTCATCAGTCTGCCCAGCCCATAAACCTGCGGTTGGTGCTTTTTCAATAATAGTTTGGGGCAAACCAATTTCTTTTGCTAACTTTTTAACTTGGGTTTTATATAAATCTCCTATCGGTAATATATCGGAAGCACCATCTCCAAACTTAGTAAAGTATCCTGTCATTAACTCTGATTTATTGCTGGTTCCGCAGACAAGATAATTAAGTTTTCTTGCGAAATAGTATAAAACAATCATCCGTAATCTTGGACGGATATTGGCTGTCGTTAACCGATCTGCCGACGGTAATATGGATACAAGATTATCATAAATATTGGTTAAATCAATTTCTTTTGTGCGTATTTTAAACTTTCGTGCCACCAAATATGCATCTTCTATGTCTGTCTTTGAACTGTGACAAGGCATAATTAGCGCTAACACGCCTTCCCTGCCCAATGCCTCTTTGGCTAATACCGCAACGACTGAAGAATCTATTCCTCCACTTAAACCTAAGACTACTCCTTTTGCCTTAGCCTGTTTTATGGTATTTCTTAACCACTGCACAATCTTTTTCTTTATCATAGATTAAAATTATAGCACAGAAAAAAACTTCCACAAAGAAAAAGCACCTTAGAAACACTAAAGGTTTGTTTACTTGAATGCCTCAGGGTGGTGTTTTACCACTTTTGCCTCTACCATGTAAATTACATCCTCAGCTATGTTAGTGGCATGGTCGCAGATACGCTCTAAGTGGCGTGAAATTAACAGTAGTGGCACTGCTCGATCAGCAGTAGTAGGGTCTTTAGCAAGATAATCATAGACAAGTTCAGTATAGACATTGTTACGCAGGGTATCTGCCTGGGGTTCTCCTTCAAAAACCTGTTTAGCCAGCGACACATCTCTATTTACAAAAGCATCCAGGGCATTCTGAACCATTTTCTGTGCAATACTTGACAATTTTGGAATATCTACCAAGGGTTTTAATAAGGGTTTTGCGGATAACTCAATAACTCTCTGGGCAATATCTACTGCTAAATCCGCAATACGTTCAAGGTCAGAGTTTATTTTCATGGCAGTAGTAATGAAACGTACATCTTTGGCCATTGGTTGATATCGCGCAATCAAATCAATACATTTTTCATCAATAACATTCTCTAAGGCATCAATCTTCTTATCCTCGTCAATAACTGTCTGTGCCTGATTTTTATCCCGGTTCTTTAAGGCCTCAACAGACTTAAAGATTGCCTCTTCTGCCATAATGCCCATCTGTAAAATATCTTTATGTAGTTCCTTTAGTTCCTCGTCAAGATGGCGTTCCATTCTTCCTCCTTTTCTTTCTACTTTAAGGTAAGTATAAAAAACCGTCCCTAAGGTTTCCGTGTGAGTATATTACCTGAGTAAGTGAAAAAGTTTCTCATTTTTTCCTTTTGATATGTTGATACTTAAAAAGAATAAACAACTTTATCCATAACGCCCAGTTATGTATTCTTCCGTCCTTCTGTCTTTAGGGGCAGTAAAAATAGAATGGGTATCCGCAAATTCAATCATCTCACCTAAAAGCATAAAACCAGTATCATCAGAGACACGAGCTGCCTGCTGCATATTATGAGTAACAATTATGATGGTGTAATGCTTTTTCAATTCACGCATCAGTTCTTCAATACGTTGAGTTGCCTGTGGGTCAAGAGCAGAACAGGGTTCATCCATTAGAACCACATCCGATTTTACTGCAAGAAGACGCGCAATACAAAGCCGTTGCTTTTGTTCTAACGAAAGAGAAAGTGCAGAACGATGTAGTTTGTCTTTTAAGTCATCCCACAGTAACACTTCTCTTAAACTATTCTCAACAATAGCATCCAAAGTATCTTTGGTATATTTCAAACCATGGATTTTAATTCCAAAAGCAATATTTTCATATACAGATAAAGGAAAAGGATTAGGTCGTTGGAAAACCATACCAACTTTCTTACGTAAAGCAATAAGGTCAACATCCTGAGAAAGGATATTTTCTCCATCAATAAATACTTGTCCGCTAGTTTTTACTCCTTCAATTAAATCATTCATACGGTTTAATACCCGAAGAAAAGTGGACTTCCCGCACCCCGAAGGGCCAATAATGGCGGTAATCTTTTTCTCGGCAAAAGTTGCACTTACGTTTTTAAGTGCCTGAAAATTACCGTACCAGAGATTTAGATTTTTTACTTGAATCTTATCCAAATTTGCCTCTAATGTATCCGTCTGTTCGTTTATCCTTAGGAGCAGTAAAAATCTTATCAGTTGTGTCTAGCTCTATTAATTCACCCGAAAGAAAAAATGCAGTTCTATCACCAACACGTGCTGCCTGCTTGACATTGTTGGTTACCAAGACAATGGTATAATTTTTCTTCAGATTAAGCATAGTCTCTTCCACTTTGGCCGTAGAAATAGGGTCTAACCCTGAACAAGGTTCATCAAACAAAATTACCTCTGGGTCTGTGGCTAAGGTTCTAGCAATACACAAACGTTGTTGCTGACCTCCAGACAATTTGAATGCGGAACTAAAAAGCCTGTCTTTTACCTCTTCCCAGATATAGGCCTGTTTAAGAGACCGCTCTACAATTTCATCCAAACGACTTTTTTGCCTTATACCGTGCATCCTGGGTCCATAGGCAACATTGTCATAAATGGATAAAGGTAATGGCAAAGGAAGAGCAAAGATAATTCCTACCTTTCTTCGTAAAACTTCAAGGTCAATAGTTTGAATCTCTCTACCATCTATTAACACCCTTCCACTCATCCGAAAATACGGTTCCAGTTCATTAAGCCGATTAAGCATTCGCAAAAAAGTTGTTTTTCCGCTATTGGCTGGACCAATAATACTTAGAATTTCGTTGTTATAGATGGAAAGATTAATATCCCTAAGGGCATGAATTTTGCCAAACCATATGTTCAATTGCTCAATTTTAAACTTGTCCATAGAAAAGATCTTTGTACTTCAGTAGTTAAATCGGACCTACCACTTTTTCTGTTTTCTAAAACGATAACGAATAACTATGGCTATTAGATTTACACAAAGCACCAAAGACAATAACACCAATGCAGTGCCATAGCGTATCTTTTCATCAACATTAGGCACCTGTGTAGAAATTACATATAGATGATAAGGTAAAGCCATGGCTTGATCAAAGATAGATTGGGGCAACTTGGGCAAATAAAAGGCGGCAACAGTAAAAAGAATTGGTGCAGTCTCTCCTGCTGCCCTACCAATACCTAAAATAACACCTGTAATAATACCTGGTATAGCATTGGGTAAAACGATATGGCGTATTGTCTGCCACTTACTTGCACCGAGAGAAAGACTAACCTCACGAAAAGAATGCGGGACAGCTTCTAAGGCCTCACGTGAGGCAGTAATAATTATCGGAAGAATCATAATACCCAGTGTCAAAGAACCTGATAAAATAGAAGCACCAAATCTACACCAAACAACAAATAACGCCAACCCAAACAAACCATAGACAACAGAAGGTACGCCAGCTAGGTTAACAATTGCTAACTTAATAATGCGATTAAGCAACGTATCTTTGGCATATTCACTTAAATATATGGCTGCGGCTAAACCAATAGGCAAGGCACAAACTACTGCCCCTGTAACTAAATACACAGTGCCTACAATGGCCGGGAATATTCCTCCTGCACGCATCCCTTGTCTTGGCACATCTGTTAAGAACTGCCAAGTCAGGGCAGGTAGTCCTTTTTTGATGATAAGAACAACTATCATTCCCACAGGAACGATAATAAACAGTGTGCATAGGAAAAGAAAGAAAAATGCTATCTTTTCTTTGAGCCGAACATTCATCATTTTGGTTTCCTGTGTAGAAATAAATCTGCGGTTACATTAATCACAAAACTTATAATAAAAAGAACTATTCCAATAGCAAATAAAGCAAAGTAATGCTCACTGCCTACAACTGTCTCCCCCATCTCTGCAGCAATAGTTGCGGTTAATGTGCGCACAGGTGCAAGAAAGGTCTGTGGAATAACTGCAGAGTTACCGGTAATCATCATTACTGCCATTGTCTCACCGATTACCCGACCAATTCCTAACATCACCGCAGCCAATATGCCGCTTGAGGCAGCAGGAAGAAGCAGACGCCAAATGGTCTGCCAGTGTGTTGCTCCTAAAGCAAATGCCCCCTCTTTATAGGAACGCGGAACAGAATATAGAGCATCTTCGGCAATAGAAACAATTGTTGGCATTGCCATAAAAGCAAGCATAATAGAACCTGAAAGCGCAGTTAAACCTGTAGGCAAATTAAAAACTTTCTTCACCCATGGAACGAGAGTCACCATACCAATAAAACCCAATACCACACTAGGGATGGCTGCCAAAAGCTCAATACCTGCCTTAAGCACTTCTTTGACCTTTCCAGGAGCAATCTCCGCAATATACACCGCACAAGCAACTCCAATAGGAACAGAAATAATCGCTGCACCGAAAGTTACTAATAGTGAACCTAAAATAAGTGGCAGAATACCCAACTCAGGTGGTTCTGAAATAGGATACCAACTCTTACCTAACAGAAAATTACTCACTTTTACAGTTTTAAATAGTGCAAGTCCTTCCTTAAGCAGGAAGATAAAAATAAGCATAACAAAAAAAATAGAGGCCAACCCGCAAAGAAGAATCAACTTCTCAATGATAAATTCTTTTAATTTACGTAAGGTAATCTTTTTAGTCATATTACCAGAAATACTTTTTATCTAAAAAACTTGTAACAAATTTTACATTCTTAAGATTATTGGGCAATGGGAACGAAATCCGTCTCTTGGACAATACGTTGTCCCTCGGCAGATAAAGCAAAATCAATGAACTTCTTTACTAAACCTTGTGGCTGGCAACTAGTATATAGAAATAATGGTCTTGAAATAGGATATATCCCCGAGCGAACATTTTCTATAGTAGGTAAAACCGCTTCAGAATTTTCGTCACTTGCAATAGACAAAACTTTTTGCTTTTGGGAGATATAACCCATTCCGTAATAACCAATAGCTGAAGGGTTGTTGGCTACCTCATCAGCAATTGCTTGTGAAGAAGGCAACATCAATGCCCACGGTGCAAATTCTTCTTTTGAATTAGGATCATTTTTTCTTAGCACGTGTTCCTTAAAATAAACGTGTGTACCAGAATTTACCTCGCGCGAAAGAATAACTATTGAAGCATCTTTACCACCTAATTCCTTCCAATTTTTTATCTTACCGCTAAAGATATCTGCCAGTTGTTTTAGTGTTAACCGAGAAATAGGATTTGAAGGGTGCACTACAACTACTATACCATCTAATGCTACCTTTATCTCATAAGGAGAAATTCCCTTTTTCTTTGCTAACTCTATTTCTTTTTCTTTGATAATGCGTGAACTCATTGCCAAGTCACAAGTACCACTTAAAAGACTGGCAATACCTGTTCCTGAGCCACCGCCAGTTACTGCAATAAAATCAGATGGATTCTTTTCCATATATTTCTCTGCCCAGGCTTGGGCAAGATTAACCATTGTGTCAGAGCCTTTAATCTGCAAGGAGTTGTTAGCAGCATAAGAAAAAATGCTAAGGCCTAAAATAACTAAAATTATATAAATACCAACAAATATCTTCCTCATATTTTTTCTCCTTTCTAAACAATCTTTTCAAAGTGGATTTATTATAATACATGGTAACTAAACTGTCAAAGCTATCACTAGATTATATTTGTGGTATAATATAACTATGAAACAAAAATTTTTTATCGGCATAGATGTTGGCGGAACAAAGATTTCCGCAGGCCTACTTACCTCTGGTGGAAAAATTCTACAGCGTAGCAAAGTATCTACACCCCAAAAGGCATCTTGCCATGATGTTGCCTCAACAATTGAACAACTTATAAATGTTTTATTGCAAAAGGCAAAAATTAACAAAAAAAATATTGGTGGAATTGGTTTGGGTATTCCGGGAATAGTAGATATTTCTAAAGGCCGAATCATCAATACGCCTAATATGCAACTTGCTGGTAACAAATTAGTTGACTTATTGAGAAAATCCTTTCACTGTCGCCTAAAAATAGGAAATGATGTAAATCTCGGCCTGCTCGGTGAACAGTGGCGAGGAGTTGCCAAAGGCAAGAAAAATGTTATCGGTGTATTTGTAGGTACGGGCTTGGGTGGTGCTATCTTAGTTGAAGAGAAACTTTTTAGTGGCTGGCAACATGCTGCTGGTGAGATTGGTCATATGATTATGGACCTTAATGGCCCAAGATGTAGTTGCGGTAATCGAGGATGTCTTGAATCACTAAGCAGCCGTTGGGCGATAGAACGAGACATTCTCAGTGAATTGGAAGACGGTCGTAAAAGCGTAATAAAAAAATTTATTAAAAAAGGCGCTAAAAAAATAAAGAGTAAAATGTTACGCAAGGCACTTAAAAAACATGATAAATTAGTGGAGGAGGTATTAAGTGATGCTTCCGTTACTCTCGGCAAGGCTTGCATATCCCTACGTCATATCTTTGATCCTGAAATGATTGTCTTTGGGGGAGGGGTTATCGAGGCCTGTGCTAACTTTATGCTACCAATAATCCGGCGTACTATAAAAAAAGACCCTTTCTTTGCTAAACTTAAATCTTGCCAGATTGTCAAGGCCTCTCTTGGTGATGATGCTATCATAATCGGAGCATGCTCATTAGTAGTGCATAATCATTAATTAAATTATATCTCTGCGCAATAAATTTTCCTTAGATGGTTTAGTTGACAAGGCGGTCCAAATAATTTTTACTCTACGCCTATAAGTTTTTTGGAAAAGGTCTGTCTTTTTTTCGGCTTTTTCTTTATCTTCTCTGGTAAAACCACTGCCTTTTACTTGCATTATCACTAAATTGGGTAAAATATTACAGCGTATTTCTTTAACCTTAGATTTATGTGCATAGTCTAAGCCATCAGCCAGACGGACAAAAGAAGCAAGTTTACAAACAATCTTTTGTGTATAAGGGGCCAGTGTAGAAAAATATTTATGGGATTTTTTAGGTAGAGATTTCCGGTGATAACGTGCAATTAAACCTATTATTACACGTTGCCTATCCGATATTGGAAGCGTATGGTCTTGCATAATCAGTTCTAAGGAACTTTTATGATGAAATTTTTTACCGAGTTTCCACCCAATATCATGTAACAATGCCCCCGCCTCTATAAGCATTCTTTTCCTAACAGATAAATTATGTAAATTGTGTAATTCATCAAATAAATTAACTGCCAAACGGGACACCTGTTGAGAATGTCTATGGTCATATTGGTAAAGAGAGACAAAATTTAAACTTTTTTTTATTAAAGGGTCTCTTCTAATCTCTTCCAAATCTTTTGTTCTTGTTGCCTGCGCCATAATCTTGTAAATTGCCGATATTTTTTAATCCTCTGCTGTCTACATATTTGTTGAATGTGTTTTATACCTGCTGTGTAGCGAGCATCTTCTTTGTGCGTCTTTTTTAAGTGGGGTATCTGCGCCAACCATACATCATATTCATGCAAATCACCAAGCACATCCTGGAGGCGTTTTGCCTCTTTCATATATGGTGTAAATTTCTTACCATATAAGGCTTCTAAAATCTCTAAACTGTAACGTAACTGTTTAGCAGAAATTCGTAACGCATGTAAAAGTTCTGCATTATAAGTATCTTTTAAAGAATAAGATATTTTTAACATCGCCTTAAGTTTTTTGAATACGATACGACGTGTCCGTTTCTGAAGAGACCTCTCGAGATACTCTTTTTGATATTCTTGAATAATTTGTATATATCTGCTTAATCGGTGAAATAATCTTTTTTTCTCAAAAGTTTTTAGCAAAGATTCAATTTTTTTTGATACTGCATTTCGTCGTAACTGCAATGTTTTAAGTATTACTCTAAGACCATATCTTAACAAATTGTTTGTTTTCTTCTTAAGCAAAATTTGAATAAACATAATCTGCACATCCAACTGACGTGCCTCTCCAAGTGTTTTACCAAGAAGACGAATCCTTTTCTTAATTTTTTTTAATTTTTTTCTAGGGAAAACTTCTCGCACAAAAGCAAATGCAGCACGTAATCGGCGTGAATATACCCGCATACGATGTAGTGGCTCTACATCCTTGCTATTTTGTAAAAGTGGGATTTCTTTTCTTATCTTCTCAATGTATTCTTTAAGAATATCAGCGATTTTTGGGGACAGAGATTTTTTTTGCTTCATGTCGTGTAAATTTTAAGTAATTCTTCCTGAGCATTAAATTTACGCTCGTTAACCTCTGGACGAGTATAGGTACCATCTATCGCAAGATATCTTACTTTCGCGGTATCCTCCCAATAAGTTTTCATTATCCAAATAAGTTTATCCTTTATAGGTTTGCGGTTAACTTCAAAGAGAAGTTCCACCCTCTTATCAAAATTTCTAGTCATCCAGTCGGCAGAAGACAGAAATACTCGCTTATCATTATTGTTTCCAAAAATGAAAATCCTTGAGTGTTCCAAGAATCTCCCCACTATACTACGTACCTCGATAGCATGATTTTGTGCCTGTTTAGGAATAAGACAACAAATACCCCTTACCAATAGTTGTATACGCACTCCCGCATCAAAGGCCTCATATAGTTTTTCTATTATCTGCGTATCCTCTAAAGCATTCATTTTGGCAAAGATAAAACCATTACCATATTTTTTTTGGAAAGCAATCTCTTTATTAATCAAATCAAAAATATACTTGCGCAACTCATAAGGAGCATATACTATCCTCTGCAAACGACCAGGTAAAGAATAACCAGTAATAAAATTAAAGATATCGGCAACCTCTCGAGCAATGTCTTCATTAGCAGTAAAATACCCGATATCCGTGTAAATACGAGTGGTATTTTCGTTATAGTTACCTGTTGACAAGTGAACATAACGCTGAATTCTTCCTTGTTCTTTCCTGATAATAAGCATCATCTTGGCATGCACCTTATAACCAGGCATTCCATAAATTACATGACAACCTGCTGCTTCTAAGTCCTTTGTCCAATCAATATTGCGCTCTTCCTCAAAACGCGCCTTTAATTCTACTAGAACTGTCACTTGTTTTTTATTACGAGCCGCTTCTAAAAGCGCCTTAATAACTGCCGAGTCATCATTAGTTCGGTAAAGAGTCATCTTAATAGCAAGCACATCCCTATCCTTGGCTGCAATCTTAAGAAGATCAATTGTGGGCTGAAAAGACTCAAAAGGCAAGTGTAGAATAAAATCTTGTTCTTTGATTATCTCAAAAATATCTTCGTATTCCATCCTTGCTGGAATAAAACTTTTATAAAGTAGTTTGGGATTTACTACAGAATTTGCCAATTCAAACAAAAATGTTAAATCTAAAAACCCATCAATACGCACAATATCATCATAAGAATACTCCAGTCCCGCACAAATATCTTTAATAAGATCTTCGGTGGCTGGTATCTCCACCTGAAGGTTAACAACTTTGGCTTTAGGACGTTTCTTGATTTCCTGTTCAATAGCCCTTAGCAAATCTTGTGTATAATCCTCTGCAATCAACACTTCACTGTCACGAATTACCCTAAACTTAACCACTGTCTTTAAGGTATATCCTCTAAAAAACTTTGCTAAGTAATATCTAATAATCTCATCTATGAGAATAAACTTGTATTCATCCCTTTCTGAAGGAAGTTTCAGTAGTCGTGGTAATGAATACGGCAGAGGCACTATTGCCAAAAAAATATCATTATTTCTTTGTAGTTTAATAGCAAAAGCATTTGTTCTGGATGGCAATACAGGGAACGGGTGGCCGGGATCAACGGCAAGAGGCGTGACAATCGGAAAAATTGTAGTTTCAAAAAAACGCTCAACCATCTTTGCCTCTTCATTAGTTAGTTCTGTAATTCCCTTAATGAAGATCCTCTGCTCTGCTAACTGTTCCAACAAATGTTTATTAAAAATTTCGTACTGTTTACGAATAAGGTGTTCATATTTCTGGCGTATAAACTGATAAACCTCTTGAGGATAATAACCATACGCATCTTTCTGATTATGTTTTGACTCAATAAGACGTAAAAGACCGGCTACTCGGACCATAAAGAATTCATCCAAGTTGTTAGAAAAGATTGCGCAAAAACGTAGCCGTTCAAGCAAAGGATTATCCGAGGAAACAGCTTCCTCTAATACCCTTTGATTAAATTCAAGCCAACTTAAATCTCGGTGAAAAAAACGATAATCAGACCATTCAGATACATCCTGCATTGTAACTACCCCTCTTGTATTCTTAAAATTATTTTATTACCCGAAATTTCTTCAAACATATTTTTCTTATCTCTAAAATCAAGTTTTTCTAAGAGAAAATTTCCCTGGACAGTTACCGTAATAATCGCTTCTCGGCCACGGCTAAATTTCACTTCTAACTTCTTTACTTTTTGTTTATGGGAACAATCCAAGGCATTGGCCAGTCGTAACAAGGCACTAAGTTTCTGTACCGTAATTTGTTGCTCGCGAGAAAGTGATTGATAAAGTTGGTGGGTATCTAGAGGGGTTCCTTTGCGGTGATAACGGGCAATACAAGCAATCATTGCAATCTCTTCTTCTGTAAGACGAAATAAAGGCTGATTGGAAATGATATATTCTGTGTGCTTATGATGTGCACGGTTGTGTATAAACATACCTATATCATGCAGATACGCTGCCAATAGAAGATATAAGGAGTCGCTCTTTTTAAGCCCCAGATTCTCTTTGAAGTTGTCAAAAAGAATATCAGAGATATCTGCTACCGCCTGGGCGTGTTTCAAGTCAACGTTATATTTTCTACACAACGCATTGGCAATACCAATAAGCTGATTTGTCTTATTGTATTTCTGTGATATTTCATAGTCCAAAAGCTCAGTAGCAAGTATTGCTTCCGCAAGAGATGCCTCTAAAATGTATAGACCATTTGATTCTACTAAAAAGGCAAGTGTGTCCGCAATCAAAGAATATTCTACAAAAGTTTCTGCAGTCTCTGGCGGTATTTTGTAATTGCGAGAGAAATCTTCGATTCCCAAGTTGATTATCCGTTCGAAAAGCAGACGTGTATCGGTAGCGGACAATTGAAAAAACTTACTTTCAAATTTTTTTTCTTTTAATATCTCGGGAAGATACTGGGAATAGGCCTCATCTATCAATATAATATCGTGTATGGGCAAAGGGATGTTCCGTCTAAGGTGACTCAATTCATTTTCTATGTGTTCACGGACTGCTTCAAGGTTTTCATGCTGGGTACCATCTAATCTCTCCATAAGTTGTTTCAACCGCAAAGTTCCCAAAGGCAACCCCATATTCATAAGAGTATAACCGTATGCCATAAAAGATACATCCAGACTACCTGAGCCAAGTTCTGCGATGACCAAATTTTTTTCATGCAGTGGATACCTATCTCGTAGTCGATGATAAAGATAAGCATCTATGTAATAGACAACATCACCAACAGTTAGCACATCTATATAGAAGCCTGTCTTTCTACGTAATGCGTCAATGAAGACATCTCTATTACGAGCCTCTCGTACTGCGGTCGTAGCAATCACATGGGGATTTGTAATAGCGTATTCATCAAGAATACGCTTATATTTTTCCAAGATGGCAACTGTGCGATTAATACTCTCTTGAGATATTCTATCTTCAAAGAAAGTATCCTTTCCTAAACCTAAGACGCTACGTAAGGACTCTAATATCCTTATGTCTTCTTTTGCTTCTTCTGCAATCAACATCTTAACCGAGTGGCTACCAATATCAATAACCGCTGCCCTTACGGGTTCCTTTTCTTTCATATACGATTACCCCTGAAAAAATTATTCAAATTTTATTTTAAGCTGTATAAAGATAACCTTAATATGTGACTTAATACCCCTATTTATTGTAATGCGGCCTTAGAAGGCATGCAACAAATATGCCTTAGTTTTATTTAACCGGACTATTAACAGCATTTAAAACCAATACTAAAAAAATCTATAATGGGCAAAGGTTACTTTTCTCTGGTAAAAAGAACTTATACCTTCAATTTTTTGGAAAATTTGCTGACATAATGGCGAGGTGGGTAAAGCGAATTCTTCTTCAATACGCATCATTTCTAAGACAAGAAATTGTGCAATCCTTATAAACTCTTTGCTACCTCTGTGGCATTGTATGAACTCTAAGTAATCTATTATTATTTCTGAGTCAGGCAAAATCAAGGAATTTAGCATCTGTTGTATTTTTCTACCACGCTCATCTTGGAAAAGTTGTTGCCAATCTTGAATATCGAATATCTCTCCGTAGCAACCTGTTGACTCTGAATTTATATTTTTAATTGAAAGATTTCGAAAATCTATTCCACCCACATTAGTTCCAGGAACTCCGCCATCTTTTGAAGAAGAAAGATAACTTTCTTTCAGACTATAATAATTTCTCATCTGTCCTTGAGAATCCACTGCCTTTACCTTTTGTAAAAATCCTTCTCCTACCAATTTTTCAAGGTCACCATAAACAGTAGAATATGAAGGACACATCTGTTGACCAACCAAGGGGATAAAAATAAGTTGTAATATCTGCTGGATAGAAAAATTTTTTGACATATTTTCTTCTGTTAAAAAGAAGTTACGAATAAGTTCAAGGCGTTGTTGTTTGCCCGGCTTAAACGGTAAATTATAACTTTCTTCCTCTGTTATCTTATCAGCCGAAAACGATGTTTTTTCTAACGGTGCTTTTTTTGCTTGGAATTTTTCTTTTGGCAAAGAATCTCTTGCCACGACAGGCAAAGAAAAATCCGCTATTTCTTTTATACTGGCAATTCTATCCTTTGCAAACTTACTTTGTTGTTTGCGCACATACCAGGCTTCAGCAGGAACGGGAACATAAGTTCGTATAGAAAATGGCTGCCCTTTGTCGTAAATATTTCTATACAACTTAAATAAATTACGGTAAAAATTATGTTCGTCATCGGATACTTCAAAACCATTACCATCATCGTGAACTGCTCCCAAAAAAGTAGTGATTCTCTCATTATTTGCCAACATCACAAACGGAACAAGTATATCCAAAGCAAGAGATACCGGATAGGATGGTTTATTATTTTCAGTATATTCTTTGACCTGTTTGCATAAAGCAATAAAACGGCTATATCTATCTGCGTTTTGAAAACTAACTACCATCCCCCCTGCAAAACCAAGAAATTGTTCTTTTTCGTTATTATCCCAATCAAAATACCTACGAAGCGTCGCCTGCTCAAGTTTGTTTTTTATAGTAGCAAAGTCCATTTTCTCGTAAAACTTTCGAATAAACCCTGAACCTCGCACATCTGCAAGAAATAAACCAAACTCTTGTTCGCTAATCTGCTTTTTATTCATCCAGCAACTAAGCAGAGTAATATCTCCTACGGGACTTATCCTGCCAATATACAAACCATCAGTAAACAAGATTACCTCTGCACCCCTTCGATTTCTTGCCTGAAGTTCTTGTGTTCCTTTATAACCATTCATCAAAGCAAGACGTAAAGATTCTTTATCAACCATATTTGGTTTATGGGCAAGTAAAACGATTGAACGCATTTGTTCCGGGGGAATTGTTCTTAAACGAGGATGTTGCTGGATTAGACGTCTGAATTCTTCTGAATGTTTGTAAGCATAGAAATCAATAAATGCGTTACCACTACCTTCTCCTTTACTGGGCACAAAAAATACAGGTACGTCTTTATGTCTAATAATCTCCTCTTGTTCTAGTGAATGAATTATTGATTGTAAATGTTCTTTATTTTTAGGATTGTTACCGGTAAGGACAAAGATTGCATCGGCACTTGGCTGTTTCGAAAATACTTCTTTTTCTAATGCTTCTTTGCTTAACCTATACTCTTTATTTAAAAGTGCTGGCTTTTTTAAGTCGTCTATTTTCATTCCACTTTGCAATGCATTTCTTTGAATATCTTTATCCAGTTTCTTAAAAATTTCTTTTTGGTTATTGTAAAATTTACTAACCAGACTATCACGGATTGTCCACCAAGATATACCAATAGAAATACCTATGCCTGTAACAGCAGCTGCAATCACATTGGCAATATTAAGAGGCGCCCCTAAGGGTAACCCTACTAAGAACAACAAGTGGCTTACAAACGGCAGAAAAAATATCATAAGTGGCAAGAATCTTGTAAGCATCTCTCGCATTCCACCAAATGCATCTTGGACACGTAAAACAATCTCTTGGGTTTTTCCCACATACAGAGAACGGAAATAATTGCGTAATTGTTCTTTTTGTTTTTCTGGATCCTGATACAAGTTTGGTTCAAGTTCATTCCCAATTTCTACTACCTTTTTTAACTGTTCAAAAAAACCTTTCTCTGCTTGTTTTAAACCATAACGTATACCCCAAAGTATACGTAACGGTGGCATAAAAAGTTCTTTAATATCACCAACTGGATAGTAGTAAGTAGTCATTGCTATACCCATGGCTATTAACTGTAAGCCATATTCCGCCTCATTACTATACTCTGCTATCTTACGTAGATAAAGCAACCCATACATAAATCTCTCTTTATCATCTTGTGATAAACCATTTCTTTGCCATTCATCTAAAAGAATATTTACTGTCTGAGTACTCAAGTTAGAAAATCTTCTCATGAACTTAATACCTTCTTCAATCTTTGTCTTCTCGTTTAAATTATCTACTGAAAAAATAGGGTAATTCAATAGCTGTTTTGCGATATTAAGAATGGTTGGCATTTGATTCTGCCTAAAAATATCTTTTGACCTATTCAATTCATTCTGCCATTTTTCAAATAATAAAGGCGGTGTATATTCAAGCGGTTCTCTTAACATATCTGCTTCTGAAGTAAACATTTCTTCTTCAGGAGAAGACATTTTATCTGCGGAAGAAATGTTTTTTCCTCTGTCAGTTGGTTTAACCCTAGGAGAAGATTTATTTGAAAAGGTATTTTGTCTATTTTCTTTATCTATTTCTTCGGGTACAATTTTAAAACCATTAACTTTGCGGGTATTTATTAAAATCTTAAGAACAAGATATGTCAGAAAAGCACTGATGCCAAAAACCCAAGCATATAGTGGTTCTAATAACCAAAGAACTACTGCCAACAAACCAACAACAAATACCCACTTTCCTTTTAGCACTGACAGGCTCTTCTGGGAAACAGCTGTTGCAACTGCACTTCCTGTGGCAGAAGAAAATGCTACTGTCAACATTTTAACTAAACTATTTGTGTCTAAAAAACCAGATACAGTGGCTGGCGGATGATCCGCAAAACTGACATTAGTAACTCCAATCCCTATGGGTGCTTGTATTGACCCATTGGGTTTGTTTGCAACAGAAGATTGTTGCTGATTCAATCCCGAGTGTTCCCCTGTATAAAAAGAACGCTTTAAATCCCCTTCCCCCAACGGTTGCTCAGCATAAGATTTTATTTGAAGCGGCCAGCCATCCGGTGGCGTAATTACGGAATAGTCTTTGTTACATATATAAAATTTTACAGATTGTCCCTCAAAATTTTTAAAGATATAGGCAGGTATTCTGTCTTCCCATTGATTTTGAATAGGTATAAAAGAAACTGAACCTTGAGCATCAACTATCTTGATATAACCTTCATCAGGCAAACCGTGCACAGCAATACCACTATAATGTGAGTGCGGTGAACCATCAATATATAACTGGTGAGGGGCATTTTCGGGTATATAAGTAGAAACTGTCTCTGGCTTAGGATGGACTACCACATCTGGTTTTTGTAATGTATTCTGAGCTGAATCATTTGTAAATAAAGTATTATTTGCCGGAAAAATCTCCTTAGTGGTGTTAGAACTGTCCACCGCTGAAATGGTCTCCATTAGCCCAAAAATACTCATAGATATAGATACCAATGCTAAACCTATTAACCCACTCCTACCAATACGCTGAAGCATAAGGTTATTAGAATTCATCATAAAATAAAATATCAAGTTTGCTGCGGCCATAATAACAACAAAAGGGAACACTCCTGTTGAAATAAAACCAGTTAGTATCAATATAGAGGGAGCAAAGATATTAGAGAAGCCAATAAGTAACCAATGCGGTGCCTGCCCACCAAAAATTTTCTTAAAAGCATAATTTATCGCTATACTTGTCCCCTGAGAAAATATACGTGTAAAAGGATTCTGTAATAATCCAAGCATCTGACCAATCCAGTATAAATCAGAAGCACCAAAATTAGTTAAAGAGATCAAAGGGAATAAAAAGTTACTTCTTTTTTTACTACTCCTTGCTTGGTATACCTTGTTATTGCCTCCATCAAAACCTTTATTTTTATAATCTAAATTTTCCCTTAAGAAAAATTCATCTTGGGGCCGAACGATTCTCTGCTTTGCTTTTATGGTTTGTAAAGGATTTTCTTTTTGAGACTCTCGTTTAAACAAATAATTTTCTGGCAAAGAGACAAAAATTGGCTTTTCTTTAGAAAAATCAATTTTTACTTTGGCAGGACAAATTTTTTGTCCTATAACAGGAATATGCCAGATATCATTCTTAATAACCTTAATAATTGGTTGCCCTGTCATCGGTTGTTCTATATTGTCTACTGAGGTAGCTACTATCGAAGAAGGGAAACGAAAATCCATTCCACCACTAAAATACTGTTGGAGCATAAGCCCATAGGCGGTCATCACTTCTTCTTGTTTGTTATATTCTCCATACAAAAGAGATTGACGGTAGGCATCAAAATATGTATCTTTTGACCAAGATGTTTCTGAAGTAAGCCCTTCTAAATCTCTAGAATCTACCTTCTCCACCAAAGACAATACAGCGGGGGAAATTTTCTTTTCTAATGAAACGGCCTTGTTTTTAAACTGCGATTTGAACCAACGCGCCAAAATAAGTGAATAATAAACCTGACGCAAAGGTGCGTACCGTCTATCGGAGTTAACCAATCTGGTTACCTTAGGGATAATTAATCGTCTAATAAGTTCCGAAGAATACTTATTAATGGCCATAATCCGCCGATCAGTAAAACTCATATTTTTTTGACCAAACCAATCTTCTTCTAACACAACCTTTAATGTGGCTTTACATATATAAGTTGAGGTGGATGACTGGCATAAAATAATTTCTCCTGGCACAATCCAAGAACGAATAGCCGTCGGAATCTCTATCTCTTGTTCCATGCCAAAAATTTCATTTGCTTTCTGATAAAGTTCATTCCAGTATTGCCTGCCTTCAGGTGTATCAACAGAAGTAGCCTTTGCCACATCTTTTTTTAACAGCAGGTCCGTCTCTAGTAGAATTTTTCCGACATCGGTCTTGGCTAAGTCGGGATCAAGCATACGATTATTTCTGTCGGGATGCAAATCTACCCAAAAAACTGAATCAGGTAAGACAAGCCCTATGAGAAAATATTCGATAAGTTTCAGTGTGGTATCTTCCACTTTAATATTAGAGGACAGAAAATCTCCTTTATCTAAAAGGATAGTAAATGACTCCTCCGCAGGATTACAATGCAGATACCGTAAGTGTATAGGTCTAAATCTCTCAATGGAAAAAGCAATATTTCCAGCTGAGGCAGATACAGTTGGATTGACAACTTGACAGGCACCTGACTGCTGATAAGAAAAACAAAAAATAATGAGAATACTTATTATCTTTCGGCATAAGACAGAATGAATATTAAATAATGACGAAAAAAAACAAGTGTCTATTTTCATTTTATATCTCGGAGTAATTGTTCAATCTCTTCGGCTTTATCTAAAATACCCTGTTTTCGAAAAAGTTCTCTTGCAACAATAAGACTTTGTCTTGCCCTCAGCGAATTCCCAATCAAATAATATTCAATTCCCATCAAAGCATGTGCCTCAGCATCTTCAGGCCTTGCTTCAGTAAGTTTAGATAACCAACGTAAGGCGTCATGATGTCGTTCAATGCCTTGATAGGCAACTGCAATATTGTAGTAAACATCGGTATCCTCTGGATTCTCTCGCACCGCATCTAAAAGTTCTTTGAGTGCTGTTTCATAAAGTTGGTTTGTTAACGCTCTGGCACCGCAAAAGACCTTAATGGCGTACTCTCTGGTGACATTACCTGAAGAGACATCATTTATAATGCGTAACGCTGCTTCTAGATTACGGTCATCAGGAAACTGCTTTAATCCTTCAGAAAAAATAAAAGCTGCTTCTTCTAATTTCTCTTCTGCTGCTAAAGCGATTCCTCTATCTAAAAATTCTTCTGGCGATTGCAAAGAAACATCCTGTTCCTTATGAAGTTGATCAACAATCACTGCGCGCACGGCGTTGTGTTCGAAATAAAGCGGCCCACTTCCGCAATCTATCGCAAGATAGTCAGCAGTATTTTCTACAATCTTACCTTGCAATTCTTTGCCTGACTTAAGAACAAGTGTTTCTGCAAAACTTTGTGAAGGTCCTAAGGGAGCGCACATTAAGATAAGAAGGAAATAAACCACACCGAACATCTTAAGGACAAATACTAGTTCTTGCGACCACCAATTAAATCTGGTGTATCGTCAGGATCCTTCCTGGAGAGAAGAAATGTTGTGTTTAACCATCTTTGCCTGGGTAAGATAAATTATATCTTCGGCAATATTGGTAGCATGGTCACATATACGTTCTAAGTGTCGCGCAACCAATAGTAAAGGCAAAGCTCTTGGTACTGTACTTTTGTCTTTGAGCATATAGTCATTAGTTAATTCAAGTTGCACAAGGTTTCTTAAAGCATCTGCTTCACTATCACGCAAGATAACTGTTTTGGCTAACTTTATATCTTCGTTTAAGAATGCTTTTATTACATCCCTAGTCATCTGGCAGGCAATCTCAGCAAGTTTTGGAATATCCACTAAAGGTTTTAAGAGAGGTTTATCAACTAACTCTAAAACCCTTTGACAAATATCTACTGCCAAATCTGCCATGCGCTCTAAGTCAGTATTTATCTGCATAGCCATAGTAATAAAACGTAAATCCGCGGCCACGGGTTGTCGCAGTGCCAACAAATCTACACAGGTTTGCATAATTTTTATTTCCAAGGCATCTACTTGTTTATCAGATTCAATAACTGCAATTGCATCCTTTTGACTTAAATGCTTCAGTGCCTCAATAGATTTGTAAATGGCTTCTTCCACAAGAGTTCCCATGTAAAGAATGTCTTTCTTTAACTGTAACAATTCCTCATCAAAATGGCGCTCCATAATTTCTCCGGGTTAGAAATTACTGATTCTTACTGTCTGCATTTTCTATGTCTTCTGTGATAACTGACTTAATAAACTTTAGAACCTTTTCACGAATCTTTTCTCTTACCTGTCTAAAAAAATAAGTGGATTTGCCTTTGGGGTCTTCAATATCCCACTCAATGTGTTTACGTGCAGGCACAAAAGGACAAACATCGTGGCAACCTAAAGTAATTACATAATCAAATTCTTTGTTGTCCAGCTCATTAAACCCTTTTGGCTTCTGATTAGATATATCGATATTTACTTCTTGCATTACCCGAATTGCCTCAGGGTTTACTTCCTTAGCAGGATTTGAACCTGCACTATAAATATCTAAAACATGTGCCCCAAAAAAACGAGCAAAGCCCTCTGCCATCTGACTACGACAAGCATTCTCCACGCATACAAAAAGAACTTTTTTCTTGTTCATCCAAACCTCCCAGTGATATATGCCTCTGTTCGTTTATCGCTGGGCGCAGTAAATATTTTTTCGGTAGGCCCAAATTCAATTAGTTCCCCCATTAAGAAAAAACCTGTTACGTCTGAAACACGGGCTGCCTGTTGCATATTGTGGGTAACAATGACTATTGTGTATTGTTTCTTAAGATCTAAGATTAACTCTTCGATTTTAGCCGTTGAAATGGGGTCTAAACTGGCACAAGGTTCATCAAAGAGAATAACCGATGGCTCAACCGCTAAACAGCGCGCAATACACAGACGCTGTTGTTGCCCACCTGAAAGCCGTAGCGCGCTATCGTGAAGTCGGTCCTTAACTTCACTTAAAAGTGCTGCCTTTTCTAAAGATTGAATAACTTTTTCTTCAATAACATTTGGATCCTTTAAACCATTTACACGTAAACCATAGGCAATATTCTCGTAAATACTTTTTGCAAAAGGATTTGGCTTCTGAAAAACCATACCTACTTTCCGACGAATCTCCACTACGTCACAACAAGGGTCAAATATATTGTGTCCATCCAAAAAAACTTTTCCTTCCACACGGGTATGCGGGACTAGTTCGTTCATCCGATTAAGCACCCGAATAAAAGTAGACTTACCGCAACCAGAGGGCCCAATAATAGCAGTAACGCTATTTTCAGCCACCCCCAAATTGATATTATTCAATGCTTTGACATTACCATAGAAAAAATTAAGATTCTCCACTCGAATTTTGGTTTTGACAGATACAGACTGGTTTTGCGAAACTACTTGTGGCTTACGCAAAATTGCCTCTTTTTTTGCCTGTTCAGTTGAATGGTCATTAATAAATTTTTTAGTTGTATTATTGGACATAACTGCTCCTGTGTTTTTGTCGCAAAATAATCGCAATTGCCGAGACACACAAAACTAAAACTAATAAAATCAAGGCGCAACCGTAGGCAATAGTTGTTTGTTTATCGGGACGTGTGCCCTCGGTCATTAATGCATAAATATGATATGGTAAAGCCATTGTCTCTGACATAAGAGAACGAGGAAATCCCCGCATATAGAAAGCCGCAGCAGTAAAAAGTATCGGAGCGGTTTCTCCTGCAACTCTGCCGATACTTAAAATTACTCCTGTCAAAATTCCTGGTAAAGCCTCAGGAAGAACGATGTTTTTAATGGTTTGCCAGTGTGTTGCTCCCAGGGCCAAAGATGCCTCACGATGTGATTGGGGCACAGCCATCAACGCTTCTTGCGACGCAGAAATAATAAGCGGTAAAATTAATATCCCAAGTGTCAAACTACCAGACAGAATTGAGACACCAAAATTAAAAAACTTAACAAACAAAGCCAAACCAAAAAGACCGAAAACAACGGAAGGCACACCTGCTAAGTTATTTATGCTCATTCTTATAATATTTACCACAAAACTACGTGGGCTGTATTCATTAAGGTATATGGCAGAAGCAACTCCTAGGGGCAGAGCAAAGGCAATGGCGCCTAAAGTAAGATAAAAAGTCCCAACAATAGCAGGAGCAACCCCACCTTCAGTCATTGCCCTACGCGGTGGCTGGGTAAGAAATTCCCAAGAAATCGCTGGTATACCACGAATTGCAATAAAAAAGATTATTGCACCTAAGAAAAAAAGGGTGATAAGAAGGCATAAAGTCAAAATAGCAAATCCTAATTTTTGTGTAATATCCTTTCTCATCTGCCTAATCCCAGTTTTAATCTAAACCTGCGACTAATTATTTCTGCTAAGATGTTAAAAATAAGTGTTATCAAAAACAAGATTAACCCAATGGAGAAAAGCGCATTGTAGTGTAAACTACCCACTGCTGCCTCTCCCATCTCAGCAGCAATAGTAGAGGTCATTGGCCGCACCGGGTCAAAGAAAGAACGTGGCATTACTGCTGCGCCTCCTGCAACCATAAGCACTGTCATCGTCTCTCCAATTGCTCTACTCATTCCTAAAATAATTGCGGTAGAAATACCCGACCCTGCTGCAGGCAGAACCACTTGTGTTAAAGTCTGCCAACGGTTAGCTCCTACCGCAAGTGAGGCCTCACGGAAACTATTCGGTACACAAGAGAGAGCATCTTCAGCAATACTGGTTACTGTTGGCACAGCCATAATACCTAACATAACGCTAGCAGTAAATGCACACAGTCCAGTAGGCAATTTTAGAAGCTGCTGTAAAAAAGGGGCAGCAATAACCATACCAAAAAATCCATAAACTACAGAAGGAATACTGGCTAATATCTCTATCAATGGTTTAAGAAATGCCCGTTGCCTTGCTGAGGCAAGTTCATGAATATAAAGAGCACTTCCTACTCCCAAAGGCACACATATCACTAATGCCCCTAAGGTTACCCATAAAGAGGCAACAATAAGTGGCAGTATTCCAAACTCTGCCTCTTCGTGTGTAGGATACCATGCGGTTCCTAATAAAAAATCTCCAACCGGAACATACCGAAAAAGTGGCAGTGATTCTTTAAATAGAAATAAGATGATACCCACAAGAAAAATTAAAGAGGCAAATGCCAAAATCGTAAAAATCCACCGATAAATTTTTTCTCTTAAACGCTGCATAGTATTTTTGTAGCTGGTACAACAGCAGGCCGTGGTTTTATTCCAACTGTTGCACCAGCAAAGGGGTTACTGCTTAGTATGTATCAGCAATTATTTTATACTTACGTAACCCTCCTCATCAACTAACTTTTGCCCTTCTGGACTTAAAATAAAATCAATAAACTCTTTGGCAAGCCCTGTTGGTTTACCGTTTGTATACATAAAAAGCGGTCGGGAAAGACGGTATTTTTTGGAAACAACTGTGGATTTAGTAGGCATAACACCATCTATCTCAATGGCCTTGACTCCCTTTCCTATATACGCCAAACCAACATAACCAATCGCACCCGGTGTTTTTGCTACTACCGACGCAACTGCTTGATTAGAAGCCTCCATAAGTGCGTCCTTACGCACCTTCTGTTTATCTAAAGCCAAATCTCCAAATGCCTCAAAAGTCCCACTTGCCGAATCGCGAGAAACCACCACAATCTTCTCTGAAGGCCCACCCACTTCAGACCAGTAAGATATTTTTCCTGTGTAGATATCCTTTAATTGCTGTTTGCTTAATCCAGTAATGGGATTGGCAGAATTTACAATTACTGCAATGCCATCCATAGCAATAACATGTGCCTTGGGCTCTTTTCCACGGCTAATGGCTTTTTCTAATTCCGAGTCTTTTATTGGCCTAGAAGAATTAGCAATATCGCAAGTGCCAGCAATAAGCGAGGTAATACCTACTCCTGAACCACCGCCTCTTACACTTATATCCGCATCTTTATTGCGTGCCATAAACTCTTCGGCTGCGCGTTGGGCAATTGGTAAAACAGTAGTTGAGCCCTCAATAACCAAACGCTCAGCATGGGCTACTCCTACTACTAACCCCATAACTAGGATGGTAACTAAAATAAATGTAGATATTTGTTTCATTTGTTTCCTCCCTATATTAGAATTTTGTTACCCAGTCAATTTGCCAAATATTAATATTTCGGTTCGCACCTGTTGCCACTACTTTATATGGCCGAGTAATAAAATAGGTCAAACCAATGGTAGAATTCGGCAGTATCTGATACACTGCTCCAAACTTATGACCTTTTGCGCCTGTGCCACCTAAGTGAAAATCTGAGTCATTAATTATGGCAAGAACCGCATCGCGACCAATCTGGCGGTAATTGTAGAAGAGTTCAAAACTACCTTTCTCCTGGGCCTTGCCAAGTTTAAAACCGGCAAGCCATGCGGTATGCTTCTCACTGACATGTTTGGCTTCGTTTGAAACATAGCTGTACTGTAACACAACAGGAAGGCTATAACTAAAAACAGCCAAGTCAATTGGTGAGTATTCGGCGTT